>JAOPVX010000292.1 GCA_025965975.1 Mycobacterium sp.
GTAGCTCGCCTAGGGCGTTACGGATCTCCGTCAGGCACCTCACCCGTCGAGACAAGTCGTGATCGAGCAGTTCGCACTGCGCCCTCAGAATCGAGATCAACAGCTCGGAAGTTGCCTTCGAATCGTCCGTCGGCTCGGGGGACAGCGCAATCCGCTGCTCGAGGCGTTGCCGCAGATCGTCCAACTGGCACCCCAACGCAGTCGGTGGCAGGTCGGCAGGCGGCAACGCGAGGTGGTCGCCGGCGGCCGCAATCACTGCCTCAGCACGCGCCACCTCCGTCAAGTCCTCTGCGATGCAAGCCATGGGCATCAGCGAGACCATCACCACTCCCCCTGCCTTCTCTTCGGTCAACCAGATAAACGGTCATACCATTGGACCAAAGTATAGCCGGGTGTTAAGCAGCTCACAACGGATTGGCAAAAGTGCCGACAATCACGCGGGCGTCAATATGGGCGTCAATATGGGCGTCAATATTCGGAGGCCTGGCTGCCGACGGTTCAACCGCGTCGTCCTTGTACGGATCCGCGCTCAATGGTCTAATGGTCAGGCCATAGAGGAGGAAGTATGCACGCTGTGGTCATGCACGAGTTCGGGGCCGCCGAGGTCCTGCGTCCCGGCGAGTTCCCTGCACCGGCCGAACGGCAGGGCTGGGTGACCGTTGCACTGCGCGCGAGCGCGCTGAACTGGCATGACGTCCTGGTGCGCCAGGGCCGCTACCGATCGCCGCTGCCGCACATCATCGGTGCCGACGGCGCCGGCGTACGCACCGACACAGGAGAGCAAGTGGTGGTGCTGCCGTCGCTCAACTGGGGCGGCAGCGACGAAGCGCCGAGCCGCCGCTGGGAAATCCTCGGCGACCACACCGCCGGCACTTACGCCGAGCTCGTCAGCGTGCCCGCCGACTGCCTGGCGGCCAAACCCGCGGGCTTCAGTTGGGCCGAGGCTGCGGCACTGCCGTTGGTAGGGGTGACGACCTACCGGGCGCTCTTCGTTCGCGGCCGGCTACGCGCCGGCGAGTCGATGCTCGTAGTCGGGGCCGGCGGCGGAATAGCCACCATGGCGATCTCCCTCGCGGTCGCCGCCGGAGCGGCCATTACGGTGACGTCCTCTTCGTCCGACACCATCGAGCGCGCGGTGTCGGCGGGAGCCCGCGGCGGCGTGCTGCACAGCGAAACGGGATGGCCCGAGCACGCCAGCGCCATGTCGCCGAATAAGGCCGGATTCGATCTAGTCCTCGACCCTGTCGGCCGCTGGAGCGAGTCCGTGCGCGCGCTGCGGCCCGGGGGCAGGCTTGTTGTGCTCGGCGCCAATGCCGCAGAGACCGCCCCGATGGACATCCGTAGCTTCTACTTCGGTCAATTCGATCTGCTCGGAACGACCATGGGCAGCAGCAGGGACTTCGCCGGCCTTCTCAACATGATCGATCGCTGTTCGCCACGGCCGCCGGTAATCGACCGCGAGTTCCCACTTGACCGGGCCGCCGAAGCACACCAACACCTCGAGCGTGGACGCACGTTCGGCAAATGCGTACTGAAGCACGACTAGGAGGCGAACCGTGGAGGAATCACACGAACTGGTCGGCTACCGGCTCGAACCCGCCGGCCCAGACACCGACACGCTGGCGGCGTACCTGACTCTGAACGATCCCGAGCGGCGCAACGCGTTGTCCGACGCGCTGCTGGATCAGCTCAGCGCACTGCTGCAGCGCGCGGCATCCGACCCGCGGGTCAGGGTGATTGTGCTGACGTCGTCACACCCGCGGGTCTTCTCCTCCGGCGGCAACCTCGACGCGTTCGCCGACGACCGCGCGACCATCGCCAAGTATATGGGCCTCTCGCGATTTCCTGCGTTGTATCGCACGCTCACGGGCATCGACAGGCCGGTCGTCTGCGCTGCTAACGGCGACGTGCTGGCCGGCGCGCTGGGCATCGCCTTGGCCTGCGACCTCGTCATCGCCAAGGAGTCAGTCCGGCTGGGCTGCCCGGAGATCAACGTCGGCGCCTTTCCGTTCATGATCTCGGCATTGATCTTCCGCGCGACCGGACGGCTGGTCGCCAATGAGCTGATGATGACCGGGCGGCTGCTAAGTGCCAACGAGGCGGCCGCCGCCGGGTTGGTCAACAAGGTTGTATCCGACACCGAGTTCGACGACGCCGTGCGCCAGTGGGTAGCAGACATCGCCGGCAAATCGCCGTTGCTGCTCGGCATGGGAAAGCGGGCGTTAGCGGCGACTCGAGATCTGCCGCTGGACTCCGCGTTGGACTACCTGCAAGCCCAGCTCGCCCTGGCCTTCACCACCGATGACCTGGCCGAAGGGGTGCTGGCCTTCAAAGAAAAGCGTGCACCACGATGGCGCAATGCCTGATCGTGGCGAATTATCCCTCTTTCGAGTGATTACCCTTTCGGTCTGACCATTCTACGATTCGAGGCAGTGTTGCCCTCCGGTGTGAGTCCCGGACGGCGGATCCCGAGAACCGAGGAAGCGCGATGAAGCCCAGCCCGTACACCGACCACTACAGCCGGCAAGAGATCGACGACTACTACGGGGCCGGAGTCTGGTCGACCGACACATTCCACGACCTGCTGGTCCGCTGCGTCGAAGACAATCCCGACAAGGTGTTCGCGACCGACGGAACCCGCTCGCTGACATTCCGACAGCTCTTCGACTCGGCCCAGCGACTGGCCGTGGGTCTGCACCGGCAAGGCTGGCGGGCCGGTGACACCGCCGCACTGCAGTTGCCAAGCTGGGTGGAGTTCGTGCAGGTGCTCACCGCGTTGTCGCGGCTCGGCGTAATCGCCATCCCAATCATGCCGATCTATCGGCGCGAAGAAGTCGGCTATGTGGCGTCCAACGCCGAGATACGCGGAGTCTTCACGCCCGCGACCTTCAAGAAGTTCAACTACCTCGACATGTATCTCGGTCTGCGTCAGGAACATCCGGACCTCGAGATCGTCGTCACCCGGCCCGACACCGCCGCCGACAGCATCATCAACGACAACGACGGTTTGTTCAGCCTGCAGGAACTGGAGGTCGACACCGACGATGACAGCGCACGTCAGGAACTGGGCGATCCGCCCGGCGCCGACGAGCCGTTCGTCATCGTCTACACCTCCGGAACCACGTCGCGGTCGAAAGGGTGTGTGCACACCTTCAACACCTACTGTTCGGGTGCCCGTGCGCTGATCGCGCCGTTCGGTTTCAGCGAGGCCGATGTGCAGTTCGGTCCCTCCCCCGTCGCCCACACCACGGGGCTGGTCACCAGCGTGCTACTGCCGATGCTGGCCGGAGCCGCGACACATCTGATGGCCGAGTGGGATCCGGACCGGGGCATCGAGGAGATTCAGCGCTTCGGCTGCACCGCGGCGGTGACGGCCCCGACGTTCCTGCACGGCTTGTTGTCCGCCTACGACGCCGAGCGCCACGACCTGTCCTCCCTGCGGTTGTGGACATGCGCGGGCGCGCCGATCCCCGCCGCGGTCGTCGAGCGGGCGGGCGCAACGCTTCCCAACGTCAAGGTGCTGAGCCTCTACGGACGCAGCGAAAACCTGGTCACCACTACGTGTTCCGTCGGCGACGATGTGTTGCGGGCCCTGACGTCCGACGGCGCGGCCGTGCCCGGTGCAAAGGTCAAGATCGTCGATCTCGAAGGGAACGAAGTGCCCCGCGGCGCCGAGGGCGACATCGCCTACCGCGGGCCCGCCCACATGATCGAATATCTCGCCAATCCCGAGGAGACCGCGGCCCTGTTCACCGCCGACGGCTTCTCGAGGTCGGGCGATCTGGGAGTGATGACCGAAGACGGCTATGTGCGCGTGACCGGCAGAACCAAAGACATTGTCATTCGCGGCGGGATGAACATCAGCGTTCGCGAAATCGAGGACAACCTCGTCAACCATCCGGACCTGCTCGCGTCGTCGTGTGTGGGCATGCCCGACGAGCGGCTCGGCGAGCGGGTGTGCTGCTACGTGGTCACCGCGCCCGGACACACCACCCCGACCGTCGAAGACCTGCGCAATTTCCTCCTGTCGCACGGCATGCCGGTCCAGAAGACGCCCGAGCGCGTCGTCGCCGTCGATGCCCTGCCGATGACGCCAACCGGCAAGGTCCTCAAACAGGAGTTGCGCAAAGACATCGAACAGCGCCTCGAGGCGGAGGCCGGCCGCGCCCACGAAGTGGCGAGCCCCCGCTGATGGAGTTGAAAGACAGTCCCACCGAGGCCGAATTCCGCGCCGAGGCGCGCGAGTGGCTGCAGGACACGCTGCCCCAGCTCGGCGGACCCGAACCCGCACGCCTCGAGGACAAGCTCGACTACTGGCGCACCTGGCAGCGGCTGCTCTACGACGCGGGGTATGCCGGCCTGTCGTGGCCGAAGGAGTACGGCGGCGGCGGCGCGAACGCCAAGCTGCGCGCGATATTCAACGAGGAGCTGGATCGCGCAGGTGCGCCGGAACGGCTCAACATCGTCGGCGAGGACTTCGCGGGTCCCACGATCATCGAGTTCGGCACCTCTGGCCAGCACGAGCGCTACCTTCGACCGATCCTCACAGGCGATGAGCTCTGGTGCCAGTTGTTCTCCGAGCCGGAGGCGGGCTCCGACCTGGCCTCGCTGCGTACCACCGCAACCAAGGTGGACGGCGGCTGGCGCATCCAGGGCCAGAAGATCTGGACCAGCCGCGCCCAACTGG
This sequence comes from Mycobacterium sp., assembly GCA_025965975.1. GTDB lineage: Bacteria > Actinomycetota > Actinomycetes > Mycobacteriales > Mycobacteriaceae > Mycobacterium. The sequence continues at coordinate 4,688 of JAOPVX010000292.1, forward strand.
CAGCGCACGCGATCCTGCTGGCCCGCACCGGCGGCGGACCGCGGCATCGCGGGATCACGTATTTCTTGCTCGCCATGGACAGCCCCGGTGTCGAGATCCGTCCCCTGGCACACATGCTGGGCGAGCCCGAATTCAACGAGGTGTTCCTCGACGACGTATTCATCCCCGACGACGGCGTCCTCGGCGAGGTGGACGGCGGTTGGCGGGTCGCGATGGGCACCCTGGCCTTCGAGCGGGTCGCGATCGCCACCGGCCGGGTGAACACCACCGGGGCGGTCAATGACTTGATCCGCCAGATCGCCGCCCGCACTACCGACGATGGCGCTCCCCTTGGCGCCGATCCCCTTGTCCGGCAACGGATCGCCGACCTGTACGGGCGCGCTCTCGTGCACTACCTGATCGGACAGAGGGTCATCACCGGGGCTGCCGGCGACGGACCCCCGGGCCCGGTCACCTCGATCGGCAAGCTGTTCTTCTGCCCGCTGGTGGAGGACATCGCCGACTTCGGGTTGGAGCTCGACGAGATGGGGGGCCAGTTCGCACTCGCCGAGAAGAGTGCCGCGGTCTCATCACCGGCGGACCGAGAGCGGTGGCTGCGGCTTGCGTATCAGGCTCGCGGCACTGCCATTGCCGGCGGATCGACGTTCATCCAGCGCAACATCGTCGCCGAGCGCATCCTCGGCATGCCCAAGAGCTGAGTCAGCGAGGCCAACGTGACAAGCTACCAGTGGAATCCAACACCGGAAAACATCGAGCGGGCCAACGTAACGCGGTTGGCCCGCGCGCACGGCTTGGCCGGCATCGACGAATTGCGGGCGCGGTCGGTCGCCGACACGACGTGGTACTGGGATGCCGCGGCCACCGACCTAGGTCTGCAATTCCGCACGCCCTACAGCCGGGTGTTGGATCTGCACAACGGAATCGAACATCCCGACTGGTTCGTCGACGCCACGCTGAACATCGTTGACTCCTGCCTGCTGCGCTGGCGCGGCGAAACACCTGACCGCATCGCTGTGGTCCACGAGGACGAAGCCGGCCGGATCCGTAGGATCACTTTCAGCCAGCTGGCCGCCGAAGTCGCCCGCGCCGCAAATGGCCTGCGCGAGCTGGGAATCGGACCCGGCGACGCTGTAGCGATCTACCTGCCCATGATCCCCGAGGCGGTCGTCGCGTGCTACGCAGTGGCGGCCCTCGGAGCGATCCTGGTGCCGTTGTTTTCTGGTTTCGCCTCGACGGCGATCGCCTCCCGCCTCGCCGACGCCGAGGCCAAGGCGGTCATCGTTGCCGACGTCACGACCCGGCGCGGGCGCGCGCTACCGCTTCTGCCACAAGTCAGCGACGCGCTGACGCACTGCCCGACGGTGCGCCACGTGGTTGTGGTGCCCAACGGCTCCGAAAATGAACAAGCCGGTCCCACGAAATATTCTGGCGCGCAGATGGTTTTGTGGTCACAGCTGACCTACCGCGATGGCCCGTTGGCGCCCGTCGAACTTGACGCCATGCACCCACTGCTGCTCGCATACACATCGGGAACCACCGGCAAACCCAAGGGGGCGGTGCACACCCACGCGGGATTTCTGGTGAAGACGGCCAGCGAAGTCGCCTACTCGTTCGATGTCAAGCCCGGCGGGGTGTTCTGCTGGGTGACCGACATGGGCTGGATCATGGGCCCGCTGTCGGTGTTCGGCACCCACGCCAATGGCGCGACTCTCCTGTTGTACGAGGGCTCACCGGACAGACCCGACAACAGCCGGCTGTGGCGGCTTGTCGAGCACCACCGGGTCACCATGCTGGGCGTGTCACCGACCCTGGTGCGAGCGTTGAAATCCACTGAGCTTGGGCACATCCGGAACACGGACTTGTCGTCAGTGGACGTGCTGGGCTCGACGGGTGAACCCTGGGACCCCGAATCCTACGAGTGGCTGGCCCGCGACGTGTTCGGCGGGCGCGTGCCGGTGATCAACTTCTCCGGAGGCACGGAGGTCGGCGGATCGTTCCTGGCGCCGTATCCGGTCGAATCCATCCGCAGCTGCTCGCTCGGCGGCCCGTCGCTGGGGATGGACGTCGACGTCGTCGACGACACCGGCCGGTCCGTGCGCGGCCAGGTCGGCGAGCTCGTGTGCCGCCAGCCCTGGCCGTCGATGACGCGCGGCGTCTGGAAGGACGACGAGCGCTACCTTCAGGCGTACTGGTCGCGCTTCCCGGGCATCTGGACGCACGGCGACTTCGCGATGGTCGACGATGACGGCCAGTGGTTCATCCGCGGGCGCTCCGACGACGTGATGAACGTCGCCGGCAAGCGGCTGGCACCCGCCGAAGTGGAATCGGTGATGATCACCCACCCACAGGTCGCCGAAGCGGCCGCCGTCGGTGTGCCCGACAGCGTCAAAGGCGAGGCGGTGTGGGCGTTTTGGGTCTCGCGATCCGACGGCGGAACCGACGCGATCGACGACGAGACCGCCGAGCAGGTCGGCGCTGAGCTGGCGGCGCTGGTCGGACGCGAACTGGGTAAACCCTTCACGCCGTCGCGGGTGTGGCGCGTGAATGCGCTACCCAAGACACGATCGGCCAAGATCATGCGGCGCGCCATCCGGGCCGCCGCCCTCGGCGTCGATCCCGGGGACCTGTCGGGCGCCGAAAATCCCGATGCCCTCACCCAGATTCGCCGACTCGTCGCGGACCAGGTCTCACCCAGGGAGTATCGGGTCGTCTAGTCCTTATATCTTCATCAGTCGTCGACGCTGATCGCGTCACGCTCGTCCATGGCCAGTGCGGCCTTGGCGTAGCTGTGGACGTGTAGGCGCATGCGCCGGCCGGCCGTATCGGCGTCGCGGCTGCGAATGGCGGTCGTGATCGACCGGTGTGCGCGGTGGGTGACGGATCGCACGGTGTCGTCGACGAACGCGGCGTTCTCGGTTCCGGTGTAGATGGCGTGCGACAACGCGGTCATGAATCCGATCAACAGCTCGTTGTGACCGGCCATGGCCACACCCACATGCCAGTCGAGATTGGCCTGCAGGAACGCCTGCAGGTCAGCGTCAGGGTTGGCGATGTCGTCGTTCGCCTTGTCGAGCACCGCCAGGTCGTCGTCGGTGCGGTTGCGGGCCGCGAGTTCGGCGCAGAACGGCTCGAGGGCCTCGCGGGTTTCCATCAGATCAGCCAGCTTGATCTTCTGGCCCCGAATCATCATGCTCACCGAGTTGGCCATCGACTTCGCCGTCGGCCGCTGCACGAAGGCGCCGCCGGCCCGACCAGCCCTGACCCGAACCAGGTTCTGGACCTCCAGAATGCGTAACGCCTCCCGCACCGTGGCCCGGCTCATCTGCGTCTGCTTGACGAGCTCACGCTCCGCGGGAAGCGCCGTGCCCTCGAGCAGCTCGCCGCTGAGGATCCGCTCACGCAGCTCGCGCGCCAGCACGTCGGACGCCTTGGGCACCTCCACCGGGGTGAGCACGACATTCGAACGCGTGGAGGTCGAATTTGACTCGACTGTTGCCATCGTCGCTACTCCGCATACATTCGGCCTAAAGGTAAGACCCAATGTACCGGTCAGATCATTTCCACGGCGTACTGGCCGCGCAGCCTCAGCGTGTTGGCCGTGGTGTCCAGGCTCAATTCTCTCGCGCGGGGTCCCGTTCGACTTCGTGCTCGCCGAACAACTCGTCACCTGCCGTGTGGTCCTGTTCCCCAGGCTCAGCCGGTTTCGACTTCTCCCGCTTCGCGTCGATAATCAGCAGGAGCAGACCTACCGCGCACAAGCCGACGCACGCCCAGGCGAGGAGGCTGCCATCAAGCCCGTCAATGCCAAAGGTGCCGTGTTTGGGGTGAGCAGGTGCGGGGGCACCGATGATCACCGCGGCGATTAATCCCGCGATGCTCACTATTAGCAGGACTGCGACAACCATGATCATCGTTTTGCCCTCCCTTGTGACGGACACCTTGGAACAGAGCAGATTGCAAGTCTACTGCTGGGTCGCATCCACGCCTGACGAATCAGGTCTTAGAAGACCATCCGCGCGATAACGTCCGCCACCGCCGCCGGCTTGTCCGAGCCATCGAGTTCGACGGTCTGCCGTACGGTCAGGTCAACCGTCGTGTCGTCGACCTTCCTGGCATCGACGAGGTCGGATCGCAGTCGAACACGGCTGCCCGCCGGAACCGGCGCAAGGAACCTCACCTTGTTGAGCCCATAGTTGATGCCCATCTTCGCGTTGTCGACGCGGAAGTTATTCCTGCTCAATGCGGGAATGAGGGACAGCGTCAAAAAACCGTGCGCTATCGTTGCGCGATAAGGACTTTCGACCCGGGCCCGTTCGACGTCGACATGGATCCACTGATCATCGCCGGTGGCATCGGCGAACGCATCGATGCGGTCCTGCTCGACGGCGATCCACTGGGAGACGCCGAGTTCTTGACCGACGGCGTCAATAGCCTCCCCGATAGATGCAATGACTCGCACTTTCACCCCTTCTCGTATGCATGGATTGGCGCCGAGGAGAATCGATTCATCGTCTTGGCCATCAGATTGACCAGACCGAACCAGAGCCGACGAGCATCATGCCCACGACGATGATCGCCGTGTTGTCCAGCAGGAAACCTGCTACTGCCGCGGACAATCCGGCATAGGCGTTGAGCAGCGAGGTGACAACGGGCACCAGCGAAACGCTGCGCTCCTCGGTCGCCAACCCGCGCTGTTCGGCGGTGAAAGTCGCGGCGACACCCGGCTCAGCTGCCTCGGTAGGCGGCGAATTCGGGGGCGCGCTTGTCGTTGAAAGCGGTGACACCCTCCCGCGCCTCATCAGTGTCGCCGAACAGTTTCAGACTCGAATACGCCATCTGACCAACTGACGCGAACTGTTCGGTGTCGGTGTTGAACGACTGCTTGAGAATCTTCAAAGACGTGGGCGACAGCTGCAGGATCTCGTCTGCCCATGCGCGCACCTCGGACTTGAGTTGGTCTGCCGGCACGACCTTGTTGACCAGCCCCCACTCGGCTGCCTGCTGCGCCGAGTACCGGCGGCACAAGAACCAGATCTCGCGGGCGCGCTTCTCTCCGACCACGCGCGCCAGGTACCCCGTGCCGAAGCCCGCATCGAACGACCCGACCCGCGGACCGTTCTGGCCAAACACTGCGGTGTCGGAGGCAATCGTCAGGTCGCACAGCACGTGCAGAACATGACCACCGCCGATCGCGAACCCGTTGACGGCAGCGATCACCGGCTTCGGCACGTCACGAATGGCGCGATGCAGCGAATCCACTTCGAAGAGACCGGTTTCGGATGGCCCGTAATCGCCGGTCTCGGCGCGCTGCTTCTGGTCCCCGCCGGTACAGAACGCCTTTTCTCCGGCCCCTGTCAGACAAATCACGCCGACCTCTGAGCTTCCCCACGCCAACTTGAACGCCCGGATCAGCTCGTCGAGGGTGCGCGCCCGAAACGCGTTGTACCGCTCGGGTCTGTTGATGGTGATCCAGGCCAGGCCGTTGTCGACCTCGTAGGAAATGTCGGTGAACTCGGTCATCAGTCGCCTCTCTTCATTGAAAGTCACGGTCGCTGTCTGCCTCCAAGTTATGGTCTAACCATAATACCAAAGGGTGGCGTCGGACGAAACTCACGCTGGTGCGAAGTCCCGACGGATTCGAGCCAGCTCATCGATCCACCTCTGCAGTTGGTCAAGCTCGGCGACGAGGGCTGCCCGACGATCGGCAATGTCGTCTGCTGCTCCATCGGGCTCGAGGAGACCGCGGTGGCGCGCCAACTTCACAGCGGTGCTGAACATTTCGCCCGATACCGACTCCTCGGTGATGCGGTGCTGCAGCGACCATTGCCGACCCAGGCGAAGGCATCTCTTGAGCAGTTGCTGTTCGTCGACGTCGCGACCGGCGCCGAGGTTCACTAGTTCCTCGGCCACCACCCGGTAGGCGTCTACGAACGGTCTGAGCACCAGATCGGCCACCAGCAGTTCACTTTCACTCAGACACCGCGCGGCCTCTGCGGTGTCGAGCGGTGCGCTCCGGTCATGACCGGTTCCGGTCATGATCGCGAACTCACGCCACAACTCGTCGGCGAACTCGTCGCGGCCGGCGAAGAAGAAATCAAACTTCAGCAGTTCGCGCACTGCCAGCGACCTGTCCCACGCGGTGCGGTTGGTGGCTCCAGATGTTTGCACCAAGGCTAGCAACGCCAGTTCGGCGATCGCTCTCATCACTAGAACATGGATCGCGCTGTTGCGGTATACCGCAACGATCAGATGTTGGTCGTCGCCGATCCCCCACACCGTCGTCGGTCCCTCGGAGTAGCAGGTCAGCACACCGGAGCCGACCAGGTCGTGCAGCGTCTGCGACACCGTGGCACGGTCGGTGAGGTCGGCACCCCCGGCGACCGGCCAGCCTCGGGCGCCCAAGTAACGGGCCAGCGGCGCGACCGTGGCGCACACTTCGTCGAGGGTCAGGGCACGGTCTTCACCGAGCATCGCGACGCACACCGCGGCGGTCGCAGACACCGGCGTGGCCTGGTTGAGGCGGTGGCAGATGTCCAGCGCGACGCGTTCGACCACCTGCCGGTCATTCAAGCCCTCGGCGCGCAACGCGACCAGCCGCTCATACAGCGGCACCGGTGCGCCGAAGTTGATGTAAATGCGTCCCAGGCGGTGTCGCAGGCCGCGCGCGTAACTGAACAGCCAGCGCGCGTTCTCTGGCCTCTTCGGAAGTCCACGCGACTCCTCGACCATCAGTTCGACTTCGTGCAGCGGCAACTGGTCGAACAGGATGGAGACCGGGACGGCGACGGTCTGCTCCGAGCGCACGGATTCGACCGCGTCGGTCACATACCGCAGCAACCCGTATCGGGGTGCCCGCAGTTTGCCGGTGCGCGTCCGGCCGCCCTCGATCGACCAGACCAAGTTACTGCCGCTGGACACCATCCGGCCA
>JAOPVX010000036.1 GCA_025965975.1 Mycobacterium sp.
ACCCTGCCCGTGGCGGCAAGGGCCAAGCCGCACCGCATTGAGATCACCCACGGGGCACGTGAGGAAACAACGGTCATCGAGCCCAGCGACTCATCCGACCAGTCCGACCAGCACACCACGACGTAACTTCTCTTCACCGGACGGGGTCCAGCCGGGTCATGCCCTCGGGCCTTGCCAGTTGGTGATGCCCATTTCGCATCGAGTGCGCCCACAGCACCCGGAGCTCTTCACCGAGGCCGTCGTCCTCCACGCTCGACCATCTTTAGGTCCCCGGTTGGGACCACTTTGGGACCACACGTTATGCGCGATGGTGAACGATCTGCGCGTCTGTGAACGTCTTGCCGCGTCGATAACTCCCGACGACCAGCGACAACGCGTTAACGCCATGTTCTGGGGGTCAAGTTGTCGCAGGTTCACATCCTGTCAGCCCGACCAAAGAAAAATAGGGTCTCACCTGCAGAGATCCGGTGGCTCGCCGATCAGGAAGACGTGAGCTTGAGACCATTTGGGACCACGCCGCCGCGTCTAGGTACTTGAACAGCACTTGTCCGACGGTCTAGTGGGCAGTTTGCCCTCATCGCCGGTCACTCGCCGCAGATGCAGTCGATGGCGTCGTAGAGGCGGCGGTTGCGGATGTGGCGGGCCAGCACGGCACGTTTCTTGCCCGAGGCGACGGTCAGCGGTGAGGTTCCGGCGTAGTTTTGCGACCCTTGGCGGTGGTGTAGCGATTCGGGTCGTCCCCGAATTCACCGAGCACCCGGGCGCCGAGGATGACACCAAGTCCTGGCAGGGAGCGGTAGATGTCGGCGTCCGGGTGTGTCTCAAAATGGTCGGCCGGGGTGGTCTCGAGGTCGGCGAGCTGGCGGTTGAGTTCGGTGATGATGCCCACGGCCGCGGTGGTGGTGGCGGCGAACGCGGCGGTGATCGCCGGTGGAGCGCTGAGCTGCTCGGAGGCCAGCGCGGCCCGGATGGTGTGGGCGCGGGCGTCGGTGTTGCGTTGGCGGCCAGCCTTTTTCAGGATCGACCGGATCGAGGCCACCGACAGCGCTGCACCCTTCTTCGGTGTGGGGGCGCCTGGACCTGAAATACGTCGCCGAACTGACCGCCAAAGGATGAGCTCCGCTCTCTTTTTGACTCTGGCCGTTTGGTGCGGCGCGGCGTTGCCTGTTCTGAGCGGCGCCGCGCGGCCCGCGCGGTGGGTCGGGACTCCGACACGGCAAGCCTGGTGGGCTTCCACCGCATCGATAGGCTGCGCTCCCTAGCGGGGGCCACGGGTCCAAGCCTGCGCCACATCGCCGGGCTGGCCAGCCGGGATGAGCTTCGCGGCCTGTTCAACCCGTCTGGGCGGCTGGGGGTGCGCGCCGCACCCCGCACTCCGAGGCACGCGTTGCTGGAGCTGCGGACCCGGCGTAGGCCGCCGGGTGTGATCGAGTCGGGTGAAGCGTCGCCGTAGACGGGTGAGGACGAGGGCGCTTGTGGCCGCGGCGGCAGTTGCGGGGCTAGCGCTGCTCGGACCACGCATCACTGCCGCGAACACAGGCGTTTGCTCGGTCGGGGAGCCGAGCACGTTCACTCGCTTTGTCGGAAGGAGTGGCGTTTCATCGGTAATAGCAGCCCGAACTCGCTAACGAGTACCGACAGCCGAAGCCCGGGCAGATTGGAGATAGAAATGATCACCCTCTACGCGCTGGCCGCAGCGTTCGGCATCGGTGTGCTCTGGCTCGGAACGAATATTAAAGTCGTCAAGCAGTTCGAACGCGGCGTCGTCTTCCGGTTCGGCCGTGTGCAATCCGGCCTCCGCGGACCGGGACTCACGGTGTTGATTCCGATCGCCGATCGCCTCGAAAAAGTGAACATGCAGATCATCACGATGCCCGTGCCCTCCCAAGATGGCATCACCCGCGACAATGTGACCGTCCGTGTGGATGCTGTCATCTATTTCAAGGTCTCGGATCCGGTGCGTGCGGCTGTCGACGTGCAGGACTACGTGTCGGCTATTGGCCAGGTTGCACAGACATCACTGCGTTCGATCATCGGCAAGAGCAATCTGGACGACCTGCTGTCCAATCGCGAGCATCTCAATCAGGGGCTGGAGTTGATGATCGACAGCCCGGCGCTGGGCTGGGGTGTTCAGATCGACCGCGTCGAAATCAAGGATGTAGTGCTGCCCGATTCGATGAAGCGGTCGATTGCACGCCAAGCCGAGGCGGAGCGTGAGCGACGGGCTCGGGTCATCACCGCCGAGGGCGAACTTCAGGCGTCCGAAAAGCTGGCCCAAGCAGCCGAGGTCATGGCCGAGCACCCCGCCGCGCTGCAACTGCGACTCTTGGAGACCGTCGTCGAGGTCGCCGCAGAGAAGAATTCCACCCTGGTACTTCCCTTCCCTGTCGAACTGCTCCGATTTCTGGAACGCGCCACACCGCAAGCATCCGAGCGCCGGGACAAGGCCACCGGTACTGACGCGGGCGCAGCTTCCAACCGCGAGACGTTGACGCTGGACCCACCACGGATTCCCGACGACGCCCGCGGCCTGGAACTCCACACACGCATCGCGGACACATTCCAGCGGGATCAGTAACGTCCGAGACAAGCCGGACAATTACTGGGCGCCGTGCACCACGACACAGCATCGGCCCGGTCGTGGGTTCAACTCCGCGTGCGCGTCGTGGCGTGTACTGCCGTCGATAACCCGCCACCCAAGCAGGATGACGGGCCAGCCCGAAGGGCTGTCAGCGCGTTCGGTCGCCGTTCTGATGACGGGCTGCAACGCGCACCGTTAGTGCTATGGCGACACCGATCGTCACGAGGGCGACTAAGGCGGCCCAACTACCCGCTCCGATGTGCACAGGGCGGCCAAGTACTTCGGCGCGCCGCCAGTACACGACGCCGATCAGCAGAGCCTTAGCGGCGACGACGACAGACACGATGCGCAGGGCAGTCGCCACCCGCATTAGTTCTCCCTGCTAGCGCGCTCGTCGAGCAACTCGTCGACCTGAAGGCTCCCCGGCTGACCGTCTTGCTCGCGGATCGACCACCGCGCCGCGGCGAGCAGTCGCAACTCGGTGTCGATGGCCTCCCGGTCACGCACAGTACGAAGCGTAGGCCGCACAGGGCGTGGCACCGCCAGTTAACGTTGCGCTGGGGTCGGAACGACGGCGAAGGGGAGATCACTGATGGCGAGCAAATTTGAGGTCTACACCGATAAGGGCGGGAAGTTCCGCTTCCGCCTGGCGATGCCAATTTCCGCCGTTCTGCTTTCCGCCGTCCTGCTTTCCGCTGGCATGCTGACCGCGTGCGGCGGTTCCAACCAACCGCCGTCTGCTCCTGCAACCACAGGTGGGCAGTCCTCGATAACCGCCATGCCGTCGACGTCGGCGCTGAGTCCGACCACCGCCCAACCTGCCGGCAGCGAGATCGTCATCTCCAACTTCGCCTACACAGTGCCCGCGTCGGTGCATCCCGGTCAGCAGGTGACCATTGTCAACAGAGACGACCCCAACCACACCGTCACGGCCGACGCGAACAGTGTGTTTGACGTCCGAGTATCAGGCGGCGGCGGCACAGCGACATTCACCGCACCCACCACACCGGGCACTTACCCATTTCACTGCAAATACCATGCCAACATGCAAGGCACCCTTACCGTCCAGTAGGCCCCCACCGCTGACGACGGTTCCGAGTCCAGGCTGGCGCGCCTACGTTTGGAGTGCCGTACCGGGCGCGGCGTCGTCGTTACCCTCACCCGCACTGGTCGGGCTGGTCGGGCTGGTCGATGACCTCACCGTATGGCCCGGTCTCGTACTCAACAAACCACCGCTTCGTCCGTCCGTCGTCGGACCCTTTGCTAGTCACAACATGAACGCGTATCGGCCATTCGCCTGCAGCGGCCAGCGCGCGGATGACACTCTCGCGGATGACGCGCCGCACCTCACCCTCGCCCGTTTCTACGGGCAGCAGTACTGACATGTAGCCAGTGCGCCACGCTGGCGGCTCGGCCATGAGCTCATTGTGCCCTCGGTGTGCTGGCGCGGCCGTTCAGCAGTCTGCAGTCCTCGGAAAGCGCGGGCCGGTAGGTGACTTCGCTGCAATGGCACCGCCAAGTTGTGTGCCGACCACTTCCGCTCGTGGTCAGCTGATGACCCGTCCTCCCCGTCGCTGGCTGTTGACCGGGAAGCACAGATTCCAGCTGGTGGGGAAGCATTGAGTGGTGTCAGCCGTGACGACATGGCTTCGCTGGAGCGCAATTCTGGAAACGGTCCACGAAACAGGCCAGCGAAGGGGTAACACGATGCGAATCGGACTGAAGTACATCACACCAGCGTTGGCGGCGGGTGCTGCCGCGGTAGCTATTGTCGCCGCACCAGCGGCCATGGCCGATCCCGCGCCGGCTCAGCCGGCAACGATCGCCACCGCCCCGGCGACCGTGGCCCCCAATATTGTGCAGACCGCCGGTCATGGCGGCGGCGGCTTTCACGGCGGCGGCTGGGGCGGTGACCGCGGCGGCTGGCACAGCGATCGCGGCTGGGGTAACTGGTTCGGCTGGCGCCGGTAACGGTCAATGACCGTGCGCTGAAGGCTGCATTAGCCGACACCGCTGCTCGAAAGTGAAGAATCGCCCACCCCAGACAGGCCCGCGCCGGTAACCTCTCGCCGGCGCGGGCCTGGCCTCGCTTTCCGAGCCACAGGCTGGCGTCGACCGCGGCGGCCACGATCGCATCATGACCGGACGATCGTTGAACCGGCGCGTTGCCGATCTCGTGCTCGTGAGTGAAGACCTCGACCGCCTCGTCAGAGAGGGACCAATGTCCAACTTCGACATCGACGTCACCCGCGACGGCGGCTGGTGGATGGTCCACATTCCTAAACTTGGCGGGCGGACGCAAGCTCGCTATCCCAGCGAGGTCGAGCCAACGGCACGCGAGTACATCGCGCTCAGTACCGGTACGCCCATCGACCAGGTGGCTATCAACTGGCGTCGCTGCACGCTGTGACCCCGGAGGGTCAAGAGCGGAGCACAATGCGCCGCATGAAGATCCGCATGGAGCTTACGGAGGCGTCGGTAACGGAGGACATCACGCCATTCGAGCGGGAACGACTGCGTGAGGCGCTTGAGGAGGAAGTAAGAAGGCAACTTCCCGCCGATAGGCGGCTCGTGCGCGTGGTGGACTGGGATCCGGGGGGTGGCCACGCAGTGGAAAACGCTCCAGGCATGAGGAAGTACAGGGTCGCGTACGAGACGGAACCGCGCGATTAGGGCGACTCGCCTTGTTTCGGATGCCGGATCGTCTCGCTTCGGAGCTGACGGCTGTTCATCGGTTCGCGCGCCGACTTGTGGTGGTCAATCTGACGGATCAGCTCGCGCTTCGCTTCACCGAGGGCTCGCGTCAGGTCCCGGTCGTCGGCGACCGCTACTAGCGGTGGAAGACCGGGCAGGGTCGTACGGAGCGTCACGCGCTGCTCCTTACCGCCGCGATCCTGTACCGAGACTTCGACGTCCACCTCATCGGGATTCCACCTTTTCAGGTGCGCCCCGAGCGCCGCCAACGTCTCCAAAACGTGCGGGCGCTCCTGCTCTTTAAAACCCGCACCCAAATGTATAGCGCGCTCGTCGAAAACGTCTCGTCGCTCGTTGTCAGCCCTACTCACTTGGCCTCATCTCCGGACTCCCACTTCGACGGTAGACCCCGGTTGGCCCCCGTTGTCCGGAGTTCTTTCCCCTGCACGTTGCTCGACGGTAGAGGCGCGCCTGTTCAACTTGTGCAGCCGAGGTCTCACAACCCAGAGCGCGGGCCGCCGTGGCCACATTTTGGCCACACTTGGCCACGAGTTACAGACCTCCGATGGTTCTAAGTGTGTGGCCCCGTCCGGGTCAACGGACCCAACGAGATGAACGCGGAACCGGTCAGCGCCGAGGTACTTTTCACTGGGTGGCGTGACGGCGAAGTCGTTTGCTGCTGAGAGGCGGCGCCCGCCGAGGTCGGCTCGGCGACGATCGCTGGCAGTTGCCGCTTGCTCTGGCCCAGAGCGCGTCTCGAATCTAGAGAAACGCGATCGATCATTACTTGTCTCGCATGGAAGCGTCCGTGGCGAACCGAGCGGCCTCCGACACAGGTTCCGTGCACAGCGGCCACGATCGGGCTCGGGCAGCTCGTCGAACGCCGGCAGCGTCTTCACCCATGGCCAGTACAAAGTAGACCAAACTTTCCAATTTCACGTGCACGTGCCGACGAGCCCGAGGAGGAGCCGGACAATCAACGACTAGCTCTTCGATCGCTCACGTCGATCAATGCGGAACGTCATTCTGCGAAGCATGCCGTCGCTGAGCACGATGGAGTGCGCCAGCACGGCGGACACATGAGCCGCAACAACGGCGACCAGCAGGTACGCCAGGATCGAATGTGCCTCGCGCAGTAAGGAGAACACGTCGATGTTGGACGGCGCGATGGGTGGCAGGCGCAGCACGCCGAACACCCGTACCGGCGTCCCGCTCGCCGACACCATCGCCCACCCCACGAGCGGCTGTGCAAGCAGCAGTGCATACAGGGCGCGTTCCGACCAGATGACGGCCTTGCCTTCGAGCCGCCCGATGGTCGGTGGCCATGCGGGCGGGTGATGCCTGGCGCGGTTGACTATTCGGAGAATGACGATTAACAGGATGAGCGCACCGATCGACATGTGGATCACCCGCAGTTCGGCGTACCCGGCGAGCCAGTTGACCATCGTGAACCCGATGAACAGGGCGGCGAATATCAGGATCGCGGTGAGCCAGTGGAATATCCGGCTGGGCGCGGTGAACTTCTGCGGTGTGGAC
>JAOPVX010000040.1 GCA_025965975.1 Mycobacterium sp.
CTCACATGGCAGCTCGGCCGGCGGCACGTCCGACCAGGTTGAGCCGCGATTCCATCGTCAATGCGGCGCTGACGTTTCTCGATCGTGAGGGCTGGGACGCGCTGACGATCAATGCGCTGGCCATGCAACTCGGCACCAAGGGCCCGTCGCTGTACAACCACGTGAACAGCCTTGAAGACCTGCGCCGCACCGTCCGGATGCGGGTCGTCGGCGACATCATCGAGATGCTCAACACCGTGGGCGAGGGCCGTACCCGGGACGACGCGGTGACTGCGATGGCCAGCGCGTACCGCAGCTACGCCCATCACCATCCCGGCCGCTACTCGGCGTTCACCCGGATGCCCCTCGGTGGCGATGACCCCGAGTTCACCGAGGCCACCCGGGCGGCGGCCGCCCCGGTCATCTCGGTGCTGGCCTCCTATGGGCTTGACGGGAATAACGCGTTCTACGCCGCACTGGAGTTCTGGTCGGCGATGCACGGTTTTGTCCTGCTGGAGATGACCGGAGCGATGACCGGCATCGACACCGACGTGGTGTTCACCGACATGGTGATGCGGCTCGCGTCGGGGATGGAGAGACGGTAGCGCTGACCTGGGGTTAGGGCCCAATGGACGGGTTTGGAGCGCTGCGACTGCCCTGGTATCGTGGACGATCGTGCCTGGCAAATAAGGCGCATTGCGGATTTGAGCCACAAAGAATCAGCAAGCATGCCTGCACGCCGGGCCAATTCGCATGTCCGCCATGCCCTGGAAATGCCTCGAATATTCCGCGGCGGGCGCATGCGACACACCCGGTCGCGGGGTAAGCGAGCGGCACATAACTGCAGTACAGAGAACTTACAGAGCACTTAGAGACAGCGCAGCAACAGAGAAAGCCGGTAGATGCCAACCATCCAGCAGCTGGTCCGCAAGGGTCGCCGCGACAAGATCGCCAAGGTGAAGACCGCGGCCCTCAAGGGCAGCCCGCAGCGCCGCGGCGTTTGCACCCGCGTGTACACCACCACTCCGAAAAAGCCGAACTCGGCGCTTCGGAAGGTCGCGCGCGTCAAGCTGACGAGCCAGGTTGAGGTCACCGCTTACATCCCCGGCGAGGGCCATAACCTGCAGGAGCATTCGATGGTGCTGGTGCGTGGCGGCCGGGTTAAGGACCTGCCGGGTGTGCGCTACAAGATCATCCGCGGCTCGCTGGACACCCAGGGTGTCAAGTCCCGCAAGCAGGCCCGTAGCAAGTACGGCGCCAAGAAGGAGAAGAGCTGATGCCGCGCAAGGGCCCCGCACCCAAGCGTCCGCTGGTCAATGACCCGGTCTACGGATCGCAGCTGGTCACCCAGTTGGTAAACAAAGTTCTCCTGGACGGGAAGAAATCGCTGGCCGAACGCATTGTTTATGGTGCGCTCGAACAGGCTCGCGAGAAGACCGGCACTGATCCGGTGGTCACCCTGAAGCGCGCTCTCGACAACGTCAAGCCCGCCCTTGAGGTGCGCAGCCGCCGCGTCGGCGGCGCCACCTACCAGGTCCCCGTTGAGGTGCGTGCCGAACGTTCGACCACCCTGGCGCTGCGTTGGCTGGTCAGCTTCTCGAAGCAGCGTCGGGAGAAGACGATGATCGAACGTCTGGCCAACGAACTCCTCGATGCCAGCAACGGCCTGGGTGCCGCCGTCAAGCGACGCGAGGACACCCACAAGATGGCCGAGGCAAACCGGGCATTCGCGCACTACCGCTGGTGATATAGCGCCGGCGGTGCTGCCGGACGCAACTGAAACAGCAAACCAAGCAAGCGAAAGAGTGGGAAGACTGCCGTGGCACAGGACGTGCTGACCGACCTCACCAAGGTCCGCAACATCGGCATCATGGCGCACATCGATGCCGGCAAGACGACGACGACCGAGCGCATCCTCTATTACACCGGCATCAGCTACAAGATCGGTGAGGTGCACGACGGCGCCGCCACCATGGACTGGATGGAGCAGGATCAAGAGCGGGGTATCACCATCACCTCGGCCGCGACCACCTGCTTCTGGGACGGCAACCAGATCAACATCATCGACACCCCGGGACACGTGGACTTCACCGTCGAGGTGGAGCGCAGCCTGCGGGTGCTCGACGGCGCAGTCGCCGTGTTCGACGGCAAAGAGGGCGTTGAGCCGCAGTCCGAGCAGGTCTGGCGGCAGGCCGACAAGTACGACGTCCCCCGCATCTGCTTCGTCAACAAGATGGACAAGGTCGGCGCGGACTTCTACTTCTCCGTGCGGACCA
Organism: Mycobacterium sp.; assembly: GCA_025965975.1. Classification (GTDB taxonomy): domain Bacteria; phylum Actinomycetota; class Actinomycetes; order Mycobacteriales; family Mycobacteriaceae; genus Mycobacterium. Next base: position 2,256 of record JAOPVX010000040.1, read on the forward strand.
TGCGGGAACGGCTCGGCGCCAACGTCATTCCGATTCAGCTGCCGATCGGCTCCGAGGGCGACTTCGAGGGCGTCGTCGACTTGGTCGAGATGAACGCCAAGGTGTGGCGTGGCGAGACGAAGCTCGGTGAGAAGTACGACACCATCGAGATTCCCGCCGACCTCGCCGAGATCGCCGCGGAGTACCGCACCAAGCTGCTCGAGGCCGTCGCCGAGACCGACGAAGAGCTGCTCGAGAAGTACTTCGGTGGCGAGGAACTCACGGTCGACGAGATAAAGGGCGCCATTCGCAAGCTGACGATCAGCTCAGAGGCCTACCCGGTGCTGTGCGGTAGCGCATTCAAGAACAAGGGCGTCCAGCCCATGCTCGACGCGGTGATCGACTACCTGCCGTCGCCGCTGGATGTGCCTCCTGCCGTCGGGCATGCCCCGGGCAAGGAGGACGAGGAGATCGTCCGCCATCCTTCGACCGACGAGCCATTCGCCGCGCTGGCGTTCAAGGTCGCCACGCACCCGTTCTTCGGCAAGCTCACCTATGTCCGCGTGTACTCGGGCAAGGTCGATTCCGGTGCGCAGGTCATCAACGCGACCAAGGGCAAGAAGGAGCGGCTGGGCAAGCTGTTCCAGATGCACTCCAACAAGGAGAACCCGGTCGAGAGCGCCTCAGCAGGCCATATCTACGCGGTGATCGGCCTGAAGGACACCACCACCGGTGACACCCTGAGCGATGCGAACAATCAGGTCGTGCTGGAGTCGATGACCTTCCCCGATCCGGTGATCGAGGTGGCCATCGAGCCCAAGACGAAGAGCGACCAGGAGAAGCTGAGCCTTTCGATCCAGAAGCTGGCCGAAGAGGATCCCACCTTCAAGGTTCACCTGGACCAGGAGACCGGCCAGACCGTGATCGGCGGCATGGGCGAGCTCCACCTTGACATCCTGGTGGACCGCATGCGCCGGGAGTTCAAGGTCGAGGCCAACGTCGGCAAGCCCCAGGTCGCCTACAAGGAGACCATCAAGCGGGCGGTCGACAAGGTCGAGTTCACGCACAAGAAGCAGACCGGTGGTTCGGGACAGTTCGCGAAGGTCCTCATTTCGATCGAGCCGTTCAGCGGCGAGGACGGCGCGACCTACGAGTTCGAGAACAAGGTCACCGGCGGCCGCATCCCGCGGGAGTACATCCCGTCGGTGGATGCCGGCGCACAGGACGCCATGCAGTACGGCGTGTTGGCCGGCTACCCGCTGGTGAACCTGAAGGTTACGCTGCTCGACGGCGCGTACCACGAGGTTGACTCGTCGGAAATGGCATTCAAGATCGCCGGTTCCCAGGTGCTGAAAAAGGCTGCGCAGCAAGCGCAACCGGTCATCCTGGAACCGATCATGGCCGTCGAGGTCACCACGCCCGAGGACTACATGGGCGACGTGATCGGCGACCTGAACTCCCGCCGTGGTCAGATCCAGGCCATGGAGGAGCGGAGCGGTGCCCGCGTCGTGAAGGCGCATGTGCCGCTGTCGGAGATGTTCGGTTATGTCGGCGACCTTCGGTCGAGGACCCAGGGCCGGGCAAACTACTCCATGGTGTTCGACTCGTACGCCGAAGTTCCGGCAAACGTGTCGAAGGAGATCATCGCGAAGGCGACGGGTCAGTGAGAATCGAGGCCCTCACGGGCCGAGGCTCGGAGCGGACCAGGAGTCGAGCAATGAACTCAGCGAAGGCGACGGGTCAGTAATTTCTGACCCGTCGGCTTGGCGGGACCACACAACTGCAAAGATCAACACTGCTTAACAAAAGCACCAACACAGTCCAGGAGGACACAGAAGTGGCGAAGGCGAAGTTCGAGCGGACGAAGCCGCACGTCAACATCGGGACCATTGGTCACGTTGACCACGGCAAGACGACGCTGACCGCAGCAATCACCAAGGTTCTGCACGACAAGTTTCCCGATTTGAACGAGTCGCGCGCATTCGACCAGATCGACAATGCGCCCGAGGAGCGTCAGCGCGGCATCACGATCAACATCTCCCACGTGGAGTACCAGACCGAGAAGCGCCACTATGCGCACGTCGATGCCCCCGGCCACGCCGACTACATCAAGAACATGATCACCGGTGCCGCCCAGATGGACGGCGCGATCCTGGTGGTCGCCGCGACCGATGGCCCGATGCCGCAGACCCGCGAGCACGTGCTGCTGGCCCGTCAGGTCGGCGTGCCCTACATCCTGGTCGCGCTGAACAAGGCCGATGCGGTCGACGACGAGGAGCTGCTCGAGCTCGTCGAGCTGGAGGTCCGCGAACTGCTGGCCGCCCAGGAGTTCGACGAGGAGGCCCCGGTCATCAAGGTCTCGGCGCTCAAGGCGCTCGAGGGCGACCCGAAGTGGGTCGAGAGCATCGAAGAGCTGATGGCGGCGGTCGACGAGTCGATCCCGGATCCCGTCCGTGAGACCGACAAGCCGTTCCTGATGCCCGTCGAGGACGTCTTCACGATCACCGGGCGCGGCACCGTGGTCACCGGTCGCGTGGAGCGCGGCGTGGTCAACGTGAACGAGGAAGTCGAGATCGTCGGCATCCGCCCGGAGACCACCAAGACGACGGTCACCGGCGTGGAGATGTTCCGCAAGCTGCTCGACCAGGGCATGGCCGGCGACAACGTCGGTCTGCTGCTGCGCGGCATCAAGCGCGAGGACGTCGAGCGCGGCCAGGTCGTCGTGAAGCCCGGCACCACAACGCCGCACACCGAGTTCGAGGGCCAGGTCTACATCCTGTCCAAGGACGAGGGTGGTCGGCACACGCCGTTCTTCAACAACTACCGTCCGCAGTTCTACTTCCGCACCACCGACGTGACCGGTGTGGTGACGCTGCCGGAGGGCACCGAGATGGTCATGCCCGGTGACAATACCGACATCTCGGTGAAGCTGATCCAGCCCGTCGCCATGGACGAGGGCCTGCGCTTCGCGATCCGCGAGGGCGGCCGTACCGTCGGCGCCGGCCGGGTCACGAAGATCGTCAAGTGATCTGATCTAGTACCGCGAAGCGGCGCTCACCTTCGGGTGGGCGCCGCTTTCGTTTGTGTCCGCTGTGACGTCTGTAACGCATGCGACGCTGAGGCGATGATCATTGCAACGGGCTTGTGGTCGGTGATGAGGGTAGGGGGTCCGGTGTTAGGACGGCTTAGTGCGCTGGCGTGTGCCGCCGCGGTGGCTGGCGCCGCGTTGGTTGGTCTGACGGCCGGTACCGCACACGCGGATGCCGGCTGCCCCGACGTCCACTGGATCGGGGCCGCCGGCTCGGGTGAGCGTGTCGATCCGACCGCGGATGGCGGGATGGGCCGGGTGGTGTATCAGTCCCTGCGCGATCTGTCGCGCCAGCTGCAACAAGATGGCCGCACCATCACCGCTGAAGCGGTCGAGTATCCGGCTGTGGCGGTGCCCGCCGACGGTGACTTGCTCGGCTGGGGCGGGTTCATGAACAGTGTGGACGCCGGGACGGCCGCGCTGGGAGCGCAGTACGCATCGTTCGCCCAGCGCTGCCCGGCCACCAAGGTCGTGTTGGCGGGCTACTCGCAGGGCGCGATGGTGGTGCACCGCAACCTGAATGCACTTGCCGACAGCCCCAATGTGGCTGCGGCGCTGTTGATCGCCGACGGCGACCGGTTACCCGGCGACAACGTGTCCAGCATGGGATCGGTGACCGCGATGCCCGGCAACGGAAAGGGTGTCGCGCAGGACTGGCCCATTCTGGCGCATGCCCCGGCCAAGCTGCCGTTGGCCGTTGGGAGCCGCACGATCAGCGTGTGCGATCATGGCGACGCGGTCTGCGACTACGACTCCGATGCCGAAAAGGTGACGCAGGCCGCGGTCGCCATCCACACGAGCTACGCGCTCAACACCAGCGGGGGGTACGCCTGGACGGCGCCGGTATACCAACTACTCGGGCCGGCACGTCAGGTCTCGGCGCCTGACTCGGATGCTCGGGCAATCAACACCACCACCACCGCGCCTGCGGGCAGCAGTAGCGCCGCCAGCACCGCGACGATGGCGTCGATCGCACCGTCCGGTGACATTCCGGCGCGCTGAAGCATCTCCAGCACCGTTCCGGACACCGCGACACCGACACCAGCAAGCGTGACCAACGCGGTCAGCGTGACACCCGCGGCTTCGCCGGCCCGCTCGCTGCGCACGACGGCCTGCGTCGCGACCGTAGTGAACGCGTAGACCAACCCCAGCGTGAGCCCGCACGCCGTCAACGACGGCAGGTACACCGCCCAGGTGTGCGATACCGCCAGCGCCGCCAACGAAACCGCGGCCGCGACACAAGTCAGACCCATCACGAGCACCGGCGGCCGACTGGCCGCGAGCCGGCCTGCCAGCACGCCGCCCAGCGCCGCTCCCGCCGAGGGCCCGAGGAACGTCAGGCCCGCCGTCAACGGGTCAAGTCCGCGCACCTGCTGCAGGTACATCGTCGAAAGGAAGATCGTCACGCCGTAGGCGATGTTTGCGATGGTGCCTGCGATGACCAAGACCGTGAATCGGGGGATTTGGACCAGCGACAGATCGACGAGTGGCCACCGCACACGGTTCTCGACGACAACGAACACAACGAGCGCCGCGAGAGAGCCAGCGAACGCGACGGCCGTCGACGTCGACAGCCATCCCCAGCTGGGTGCTCGGTCAAATGTCAACGTGAAGAAGCCAATTCCGATAGTGACGAGGGCCAGTCCCGCGATGTCGATGCGCCGTGGCACGGTCTCGTCTGATGATTCGGTGATGCTCCACGCACCGATGGCCAGCGAGACGAGTGTCAGCGGCGCGTTCAGCCAGAAGATCCACCGCCAGCCGACCGTCTCGGTGAGCAGGCCACCGATCAGCGGGCCCGCCGCGTTGCCCAATCCCGCTATGCCATAAGCCAACCCGATGGCGTGGCTGGCCCGCGCCGCCGAAAAGGCATTTGTTAGCACACTCACAGAGACCGGAAAGATCAGCGCCGCACCAAGTCCCTGCAGTGCGCGAAAGGCGATGACCAACGTTGCCGACGGAGCCAGCGCACACAGGGCCGACGCCAGCCCGAACAATGCGACTCCTGTCAGCAGCGTGCGGCGGCGGCCGAAGATGTCGCCGATGCGGCCCGCCGGAAGCATGAATGCGCCAAGGGTGAGCATGTAAACGCTGATCACCCACTGCAGGTCGGTGGGTGTGCTGTCAAGCTCGGAAGCCATCCGCGGCAACGCGAGATTCACCGCGAAGTAGTCGATCTGCACGCAGAACAGCGCCATCGAGACGGCCACCAGGATCCAGCGGAGCTTCACAGCTTCGGTGGCCGAGGTCACGGCCCGACGATACGGCTCACAACAGGCGGATTGGCGCTAATCTGACACCCGAACGAGGCAAACGACAGGAGCGTGGCAGATGTTTGGGCGTTACATCAAGTCTCAGATCATGGTGCTCATCTGTGGCGGCCTCGTCGGTCCCATCTTTTTGGTGGTCTACTTCGCGACGGGCCAGAGCGGCCTGTTGAAGTGGATGTTCTGGTTCGGCCTTCTCATCACCGCAGCAGACGTGCTGATCGCGCTGGCGCTGGCGAACTTCGGCGCAAAGTCCGACGCTAAGACCCAGGCCCTTGAGCGGAGCGGTGTCCTTGCACTGGCGCAGGTCGTTGGCATCCACGAGACGGGCACCCGCATCAATGAGCAGCCGTTGGTGAAGATCGACCTTCAGATCTCCGGCCCCGGGATCACGCCGTTCGCCACGCAGGACCGGGTGATTGCGTCGATCACCAGGTTACCGATGATCACCAACCGCAAACTGGTCGCACTCGTCGACCCCGCCACAAATGAGTACCAAATCGACTGGGAGCGAAGCGCTTTGGTCGGTGGCGTGATGCCAGCGACCTTCACCCTCGCCGAGGACAACAAGACCTACGACCTGAGCGGGCAGGCCGGCCCGCTGATGGCGATCCTGCAGATCCTCAAGGCCAACGGCATCGGTATGAACAACATGATCGATCTGCGCTCCAACCCGGCGGCCCGCGCGCAGGTGCAGGCCGTGGTCCGGCGCGCTGCGGCACAACAGGCGCCGGCGGCTCCAGCACCTGCCGCTGCCCGGGCCGCCGCGCCGTATGTGGCGCTGCCCGAGCCGACCACCGCACAGCGGCTGCAAGAACTGGAAACCCTGCGCGCCACTGGCGCGATCTCCGACGGCGAATACAACACCAAGCGTCAGCAGATCCTGACCGATCTCTAGCCGGACTTCGGGCTCATCGCGCGGCCGAACTGATACGGTCGACCCGTGTCGGACGGTGCGAACCGGGGGGCACGGTACTGGCGGAATCGCTGGAGAGGCAGGCGGTTCGAGCGCCGTCACTGGCTGATGTCGCGTGGCTGCGGCGCCGAGACGGGCGTCCTTGGGGCGATCGAAATCTAGCGGCGCAGGCGCGTGAGAGGAACTGACGTGAGGAATCCGTCCGCCAACTACGGCGTTCACTCCGAGGTCGGCAAGCTGCACAAGGTGCTGGTGTGCTCGCCCGGCCTGGCGCATGAGCGGCTCACCCCGACCAATTGCGACGCCCTGTTGTTCGACGACGTGGTGTGGGTGCAGAACGCCCGTCGTGACCACTTCGACTTCATCGACAAGTTGCGCGACCGCGACGTCGAGGTGGTCGAACTGCACGAAGTGCTCACCGAGACGATGAAGGAGCCTGCCGCGAAGGCCTGGTTGCTGGACCGCAAGATCGTCCCCAACGAGGTGGGCCTCGGCCTTGTCGACGACACCCGCGGCTACCTGGATTCGTTGCAGCCGCGGCGGCTCGCCGAGCTGCTGATCGGCGGCATGTCCACCCGGGACCTGCCCAAGGAATTGCGATCGGGCTACCGGGCGCTGGCACGCGAAAGCACAGGTGTCACAGAGTATTTGATGCCGCCGCTGCCGAATACGCTCTACACCCGCGACACCACCTGCTGGATCTATGGCGGGGTTACGCTCAACCCGTTGTTCTGGCCGGCGCGACACGACGAGACGCTGCTGATGAAGGCGATCTACGAATTCCACCCGGACTTCGTGGGTTCCCGGGTGTGGTGGGGTGACCCCGAGAAGGTCTGGGGGATGGCCTCGATCGAGGGCGGCGACGTGCTGGTGCCCGGCAGCGGTGTGGTGATCATCGGCATGAGTGAGCGCACCTCACGGCAGGCCATCACGCAGGTGGCGTCGCGGCTGTTCGCCGAGGAGGCGGCGACTCAGGTGATCGTCGCGGGCATGCCCAAGATTCGGGCGGCCATGCACCTTGACACCATCTTCACGTTCGCCGACCGCGACGTGGTGACCATTTATCCGGACATCGTCGACGCGATGCAGACCTTCACCCTGCACCCCAGCGACAACGACGTCGGTGTGGAGGTCGTCGAGGCGGACAAGCCCTTCGTCGAGGTGGTGGCCGCCGGGCTGGGACTTGGCAAGCTCCGGGTGGTGGAGACCGGTGGCAGCGCCTACGACTCGGAGCGCCAGCAGTGGGACAGCGGCAACAACCTCGTCGCCGTCGAGCCAGGGGCGGTGTTCGCCTACGACCGCAACACCCACACCAACACGCTGCTGCGCCGGGCCGGCATCGAGGTGATCACCATCGTCGGCGCCGAGCTGGGCCGCGGCCGCGGCGGCGGGCACTGCATGACCTGCCCGCTGATCCGGGACCCGGTCTACTGAGGTGGACAGCGACTAGAACACGTTCCAGTTCGGCTGTTAGCCTGGTCCGCAGCCTCACGAAAGGAGCAGCGGTGACGGCATCGGGCAGCACCCTGGAAGGGCGAGTGGCATTCATCACAGGGGCCGCGCGCGGCCAGGGCCGGGCGCACGCGATCCGGCTGGCAAGCGAGGGCGCAGACATCATCGCGATTGATATCTGCGGCCCGATCTCGGACACGATCACCTACCCGCTGGCCACGGCCGAGGAACTCGCAGAAACCGTTCGCGCGGTGGAGGCCACCGGCCGCAAGATACTGGCCCGGGAGGTGGACATCCGCGATCTGGCCGCCCAGCAACAGGTGGTGGCCGACGGGGTCGAGCAGTTCGGCCGGCTGGACATCGTGGTGGCCAACGCCGGGGTGCTGAACTGGGGCCGGATGTTCGAGATGTCAGAAGAGCAGTGGGACACCGTCATCGACGTCAACTTGAACGGCACATGGCGGACCATCCGCGCGGCGGTGCCCGCGATAATCGAAGCCGGCAACGGCGGGTCGATCATCATCGTCAGTTCGTCGGCAGGAACGAAGGCCACGCCGGGCAACGGACACTACTCAGCGTCCAAGCACGGCCTGGTCGCGATCACCAACGCGTTGGCGATCGAGGTGGGGGAGTTCGGGATTCGGGTCAACTCGATTCACCCCTACTCGATCGACACGCCGATGGTGGAGAAGGAAGCGATGATGGCGATCTTCGCCAAGTATCCGCAGTATCTGCACAGCTTCTCGCCGATGCCTTTCCATCCCGTCAACCACCAGGGCAAGAAGGGGTTGCAGGAATTCATGACGCCTGAGGAGGTTTCCGACGTGGTCGCCTGGCTGGCCGGTGACGGTTCGGCCACGATCTCGGGCAGCCAGATCGCCGTCGACCGCGGCACCGCGAAGTACTAGCCGGGCAGCACCAGCACCGGGACTGGGCTGTGCCGCAGGATCTTTGAGCCACGAGAGCCGAGAAACACCCTGGCGATTCCGCCCACTGGCGATGTGCCGATGGCTAACAGATCGCCGTCCTCCCAGTCAGCGTCGTCCAGTGCATCGTCCCAGCCGTTGCCGGTGACGACCTGAAGCTCCACGTTCTTGCGGACGGCACCGTCCTTCTTCAACTGCGCCAACGTTTCTCGAGCCTGCGTTGCCAATTGTTCAAGAATGGAGTCCTCGGCACGAAGCCCGACCTCGGGTGGGTACATCGTGCGGCCGCGAACCGCGAACGTGACGACCCGCATCGGCACGCCGAGCCGCTCGGCAAGTGCCGCAACGCGTTCCACCACATGCAGTGTCTCCGGTGTGCCGGGGTACGCGGCTGTGATCCTGGTCAGTCCACCGGCTTTCGAGCCGCGATAGCCGCGAGGGCTGATGGTCAGCGGCACGGGAGACGAGTGCAGCAGCCGGTCGGCGGTCGAGCCAACCACAACCTGCCCGAGCTTTCCGTCCGCGGCGGAGCCCAGGACGAGCACTTCGGACTTGAGCTCTTCCGCCGCTTCCAGGAGCCCGCCGGACACCGACCGGTGAGCGACCTTGTGAAACTTCACGT
>JAOPVX010000115.1 GCA_025965975.1 Mycobacterium sp.
CACATTATGTTCCGATCTGGATGTTCCGATCTGGCTCGCGAACTCGCCTACGTCTTCGCGATATCGGCCTTTCATTCCCTGAGCGCGTGGTGTCCGGGTGCGATCTCTTCCGGGTGGCCCATCCGGCGTCGTAGTCGGTAAACAGTTTTCGTTGCCGGTCGCGGAAATCGAGGTCGCTGTCGCCGAGCTCGCTGAGCAGGCCTGTGGTGATGCGGTTCTGCATGGTCCCGTACCGGCCGATGTCGGCGATCACCTGTTCCATCTGTCTGCCGATCGCTTTGGCTTCGTCCTCCAGATCGAGCAGGTTCGGGTCGGGGCGCAGGCCAGCGTCCAGATCGTCACGCTGGCGTTGGAGTTCGGCGATCCGTTCGTCGAGGTCGTTGCGTAGCCGTTCCGGATCACTATCGAGTTGGCCGGCCACCCGTTTCAACCGGTCGGCGATGCCGATGATCGATCCGCCGGTGGCGACGGTGTCGTCGTTTCGGATTCGTCGCACCAAATCCAGCACCGTCTGCGCCTCGGCGCTGAGCCAGCAAATCCGTCGAGCGCCAGGTACGACGTCGTCGGAAATGCGATGCAGCCAACCTCTCTCCCCCCAGCTGCTGATGAGCTGGGCCGGGGTCTGACTGGTCAGCCCGACAGTCGGCATATCGCGCTCAAGCGATGCCACCAGTTCCGCCTCGGCGACCTTGACGCCGCGATCCAGGTGCCGCTCCATCAACGCCAGCACGGCAGCGATCGTGTCCGCGGCGAACAGTCTGAGGGTGGGAGAATCCCTCTGCAGATCCCGATTCGCCTGCACCAGTGCACGTAGGTCCACCCCGGCCTCCTTTCTGCGAATCGCGTGATCCGTCTGCCGTCATCAGGATCGCACCCCGCCCCGACATGCCAGTGTGGGTTCTTCACTCCTTTGTGCGTGGGGGATATGGCGGGATGTCAACGCTCCGAACGCTCGGCCGAAGCCCAATTCCTGTACGGAAGTCACCCTCGACGACGATGGATCTACTCGGCGCGAATCGCTCCACAGGCGTCACACCAGCAAGTAGCCGAGGCGTTTGGCGGCGGGGGCCAAGCGGTTTATCAGATCGGGATGATCGAGCGGTTGGGACAGCCGCGGTCGCGCCGGCATCGCCGCCTGGGCAGGCAGGAACAACGCCAGACATGCATGACCAGCGAAGCGGCTGTTGTATCGGATCCCGTCCAAGTCCGGAAAAGCTGCGGCGACCGCCCGCGCCCACTGCTGGGTGATCGCGTGCGGCGCGGTCGAGACGGCGAAGGTGCCGCCGACGCGGGTAATCCACGCGCCAGCGCTGTCGGCAGCGACGTCGAGCACCGTTAGCGAACGATCGAACGACAACGCGGTCAGGTAAGGCCTGTTGCGTCCGCAGTCGATCACGCGCTCGGCTTGGAAGAGTTCGCCGAGTGCGGCGTCCGGGCTCGACGCCCCGTACCAAACTCCGCGAGTGGGGTCCTGGCCCTGTGGCAACTTGTGCGGATCGAACCGAAGCACCGGTCCGAACGACCGGAACCCGTTCCACGGCAACACATGCGCGCCCTCCGTGAAGTGCGCGCGCCACCAGACCTCGCTGGGCTCGATGACGCGCGTCTCGCCGTCCTCGAAGCCCAGGCCGACCAAGGTGGCCGGATCGGGCGGACCCGGCAGCATCTCATCGCCGCTCACCTACCGGTCCACTCACCCATCTCGATGAGCCGCAAGACAGGCTCGACCGCACCGCCGCTGTTCAACCAATCCCGTACCGCGCGCGGCTGGCCGTCGATGGCAAGTTCCTGCTGAGGGGTCAGCAGGAAACCGGCCACCGCCGTCGGATGCAAATCAGTCGGCAGAGCCGGTAATACCTGGTCGAGGCCACGGACCGTCTTGAGGACGCTGCGGCCGTCGACGTCCACGAGATCGAACTGCACCACCGGATACACCCACGAGCCGTTGTCGTCGATCGCCCACAAGGTGCGCGCTAGGCGGCGCTGCCGGATCCGCGACTCGTTGACCCCGAGACCCGAAGCGACCTCACTGGACGCGTACGCGGTGCTGATGAGGCGCGCCATGTGCGTGATCACGTCGACGGCAATCTCGGTGTAGGCGTCGAGATCTTCGACGAATCCGGCTTCATCGAGCAGGCGGGCCTCGTCTGCCGTCAGCGAAGCTGCCCACGGGCGATGGGCCGGCAGTGTCTTGAGTGCGGTGATCACGTCCGCCCGGCTGAGATTGAAACGGTCCTGCAGCAGTTCATCAAGCTCGTCGGCAGTCATACGAACCTCCAATATCTAACGCTGACTAACACAAGCATACAACCGTTAGCACACGCATGTAATGGTGAGCCACACGGCGTTGGCGGCCGGTGCTCAACTTCGCAGGCGAGTGTTATCGGTGGTTGGGGAGTGCGTACCGTCTGGACGCCAGCGGTCTGTCAATGCGCGGTGCAGTTCATGTGCGGTGTTGACGGACTCGATGGACAGTCGTCGTCGCGGTCGCCCTGGCGAGGAGATCCTGCAGTTCCGGTGTCGAATGAAACTCATACTGTGCCATGGTCACCACCGTCGCGGGCTGGAGGAGGATGCTGCCATCCTCGTTCTCCCGCATCAGGAATCGCTTATTTTGCTTGCCCGGCAGCACGACGCGCCCTCGATTGTCGGTCTCGACGAGTGTGGGGTCCAACACCTCAGCAATGTATCGAACGTAAGGCCTAGAGACGCTGACTCAGGAATACGTCCTCGGTCGCAGGAAGCGATGTCGGTCGGCGGGCCGATAGTTCGGTGCCGCTACGGATATACGCGTCATTATCGGCGCGATTGAGTACTGGGCGTTAGTCGGGAAAGTCGGGCTCTTCACCCCAGACCGCTGACCCCGCGGCGTTCGCAAGGCCCGATCCGGCGTGCCCCGATCTAGCCGACGGACTGCCCATCCGTGCGCTGTGGGTGCTGCGATAGAGATAGACGACGCGGTCGCCCACAATGGTTCCGGCGTATCTACCGTCGGTGCCGAACACTGTGTCACCGCGGATCTGACCGACATGCTTGCCTGAGCGCGAGTAGACATCGGAACCCGAGACCTGCAGTGGACGACCATCCTTGGTGTAGAGCTGACTCATTGCCTCAGTATGAGCGCCTGGTACGACGAACCGCGGAGCGTAGGGGAGCCAAAGCATCCGTGATCGGACTTGGCACAGCGCGCTCAGTCAAAGCTCATGAGCGCGCGAATCAGATCCGCGGCCGCGCGCCCGACCTCGGCGACTTCTGCAACATCGCCGGTACGGATGACCACGACGGCGGCGAGTGCGAAGTACGCGAGCACCAGAATGACGCAGCTGATAATGACCAATCGCGCGAGCCTCTGAGCGGCATCGAGCACTGGCCGGTGTAACTCAGCGGTGCCGTTGATCTGTTGCCGGCGCATTGCTCGCTCCTCGGACCCGCGATGGATGTTCCGATAACCAGGCTAAAGCTGCAGGTAGACGGCGAAAAAGCATAAGCGTGATAGCACCAACGCAGTAGCCTGAGGCCGTGACAGACGACTTCTACCCTGATCACCTGCTGCCGGTGATCTCCGCACGGCAAGTCGACTACGGGCGGTTCGCCGAGATACGCGAAAGCGTGCTGCTGAACTACGGCCAGAACACCGCGCGCGCATACTGGGGAGACTTGGATGACGTGTTCTGGTGGGCGAAGGCACGTGAGAAGGACGCCCTGGAGCTGTCTGAAAAAGACGTTCGTCAGTACGTCGCCTTGCTGCGCCGACGGAGATACAGCGAAAACACGATCCGCCGTCGCGTGACCGCCCTTCGCAAGCTTTACGACGAACTCGTCGCTCACGGAATGAAGGAATCGAATCCAGCTGCCGCAGTAGTGATTCGGCGTGCGCAGGCGTAGCGAGCGCCGGGACACGAGGCCAGCAACGAGTTGATCTAATCGGGTGTTATCGGCGCACGGTCGCTGGCGTGACCTACGCAGGCTGGCGGTCGGTCATCTCTGCACTGGTGGAAATCCCAAGCAGCAGAGATGAGTTTCACTCGTCGACCTCATCTATGTAGCCCGACGGGCGTGAGCGGTGCCTCCAACAACTTCTAACCGAGGCTTCTCGCCGATCGATGAGGCGTCTCCCGCGCCGTCTTGAGCGGTGATGGCGAGCCGGAATAGATAGGTAGCGAGTTCGGATGCCGGAAGTCAGCGGCTATGCGCCGGGTCGTAAACCCATCGGCTCGTAGCGCAGTCATGACTTTACCTAGGATCTGTGACGATTGACGGTGCGATCCCCACACCACGGTTGCTAGCGCGCAGCTCACTGCTGGAAGTGGTCAGGGACACCGTTCGCAGCGGCTAGCATGCGCCCCATGCCGCTGCGGATCGGTGACACCTTTGCCGGTTACAAAATCCTGCGGTTGCTTGGTTCCGGGGGAATGGGCGAGGTGTACCTGGTCCGGCATCCCCGCCTACCCCGCCAAGACGCCCTTAAAGTCCTTCGCCCAGATCTATCCAGTGACGCCTCATTTCGAGATCGGTTCATCCGCGAAGCTGACCTCGCCGCGGGCCTACGGCATCCCCACATCGTCGGAATACATGACCGAGGCGAATACAACGGCCAGCTGTGGATTGCGATGGACTACATCGACGGCAGCGACGCAGCCCAGCTAATGCAACAGCGCTATCCGGCAGGCCTGCCCGCCGACCTGGCTATACCCATCATTGCCGCAGTTGCTGCGGCACTGGACTACGCGCACAAACAAGGTCTGCTGCACCGCGATGTCAAACCCGCCAACATCATGCTCGCCAATGTCGACGATGAGGAGGACCGGCGAATCCTGCTAACTGACTTCGGGATCGCACGAACTGTCGACAACGTCAGCGGATTGACGACTACCAACGTGACCGTAGGCACCGTTGCGTACTCGGCACCCGAACAATTGATGGGAGAGGATATCGACGGCCGCGCCGACCAGTACTCTCTGGCGGCTACCGCCTACCACCTGCTTGCTGGCGCTCCGCTATTCCAGCACTCCAATCCCGCCGTTGTCATCACCCGCCACCTCAACACCGCACCGCCAGCGCTGGCCGACATACGACCCGAGCTCGCCACGCTCGATCCAATTGTCGCCGCTGGCTTGGCCAAACGGCCCGAAGACCGATTCAGCCGCTGCTTAGATTTCGCGCGCGCCTTAACCGAACAGATCGGCTCGGCTGGTGCGCATACACCGGCAGCCCCCACTACGCCAGCGCCGGTCCGCAAGGCTGCGTCTGCTGCTGCCGCCTTGCCCCCGAATGAAGCGGACGGAGAGGGCGTGAAGGGTTGGAAGCCCCGGATGGCAGCGACCGTCGCCGTCTTCGTGTTGGCAATCATTGGCGGGTTGCTGATGGCCTGGCGTCCTTGGCAACAGACGCGGCAACCCCCAACGCCGTCGGCAGAACCACCCCTGCCATCGACTCCCGCCGTTAGTATCTCGCCGCCGGTCACTACGACGACCGTCCCGCCGCCGCCACCGTCATTCTCGCCAAAGGCGATCGACCAGGTGTTACTGACTGATGACCAGCTGAGCAAGATAGTGGGAGTAAACGTCACCAGCAACCCGGCAGGAGCAGGAGCTGGTGGGCTCGCCATCAACTCCTCGTCGTACGGGATGTCGGATCACTCAGGCCAAGTAACACCCCGTTCCTGTGTTGGGGTTGTCTTTACTGGCGAGCACGATGTCTACGCCGCCGCTGATCCTGCAGCGATCAAGACCCAGATGTTCGGGACTTTGTACGGAGGCGATCTCCTCGAACAGACTGCGGCCATATTTTCATCTGCCGACCAGGCTCAACAGTTCCTGAAGTCCTCGCAGGCTCAATGGGATACATGCAGCAGAAGCGAGGTCGACGCCACTCTCGGCTTCGAGAACGGAAGGGGATACACACTGGGCCGGGTACAGCAGCAAGGAGATTTGATTACCGTGGCGATGGCGTCCCCAGGCGGAGAGAGAGCTGCGGAAGCCTGTCAGCAGGCGTTGGGAGTGCAAGAGAACGTCGTCGTCGAAGCCCGCACCTGCACAACGCCTAGCGTGGATGCCGCCCCGGGTACTAGTGATCCCAACTGGGCGAACCGTGACGCCGAACGGACAGCGAAAGCGCTGCTGGCAAACGTCAGACCTTGACGCCTGCGGCTGCTTGGCTCACGTCTCAGAAAAGACCGACATTTGAGACAACCGGCTCATAGCTGGCTCGTCAGAGGTTCTCGCAGGTCATCATGTCTCAAATGTCCGTCTCGGAAAGCCGTCGGCGACCGGTTCACCACGCTGCGCCCGCCCGCCGATCCCGTCGCAAGCCTCCCATCCGGGCGACGAAAAATGACACGAGCTAGAGACAGAAGCCAGGTGACATCTTGTGAGACGACCCGAATGACTGCACGTCAGGGGGTCGCGAGGTGACATCGAATTTGAGAAGCCACAGCGGTTGTGGCTTCTCAAACTTTTTGTCCGATTCTCATTCCAAATGTCCACTCGATGTCCAATTGGACACCAAAGTGAGATTTTCGAAATTTGGTGAGCTGTTCGAAGAAGAGGCGGCGTGTCGGTGAATGCTGCAGCAGCAGGAGCAAGCCACCACCACCGTCAAAGTGGCAGACCACATTAGAGTGAAGCCCGCACCTTTGGCCGGTGGGCCCTACCCGAATCCGATGTGATGATCGGGGACACGAAGTGCTGGGCAAAACGCACCATCGATGATTGGCAGACTCAGCGTCCTAGCCGTGGCCGGACCGAGATCGACTGGGGGGATCAATGAGTGGCCTATCGTTCGGCTTGACACTGACGGCTCTGGCCATCGGCGGGGTGCTCGTAGTCGCAGCGAGATACCACAGTTACATCTACAGGCGGCATCGTTTTCCTGAGTTGCGTTATCAGCGTTGATTGCTTCGAAGTTGTCTGGCTCTTGGTTTAATGGCGACACCACTCGGTGCCGGGAATGGTCGCGGTGTGAGGTCAGCGGGTGGTGATGGCGCCCATGTCGATGGCGACGAGCAGTGGCTCCGGGATGCGCTGGTAGTCGCCCTGCCAGGCGTAGCCTCGTCGCGTGGTGGGGATGGTGATGCCGTCGACGTCACGGTAGTCGGTGGCGTAGAGCATCCCGGTCGCCCCGCCGATAATGTCGATGGTGAAGTCATGGCGGCGCAGCAGCCCGTCCGGGCCGAAGCACGAGATCCGTTCGCGGGTATGGCTTTTGATGTGTTCGGGGAAGGTCGCTTTTAGCCGGCGCCGGGTTTCACCGTCGACCTCGATCGGGGCGATCTCTTCGGTGACAAACCCGGGCCAGGTGTAGAGGAACGGAGTGTTGAGGTAGGTCCACAGCGCCTCCCCGGTGAAGTAGGCGACATGCAGATCGTCCCACGGGGTTTCGAGCTGATGGCCATCAAACGATCGTTCTGGCTCGTCGCGCGCTTCGATGATCGTGCCGTCACTGTGCTCGATAACGACGCGAGAGGGCTCGAACACCGACCGTTTGTCTTGGCCGACGAAGTCGATCGCCAGCCGCTGTCGTTTGGTGTCCGCTGCCAGACGCACGTCCTTGAGGACGTCAGGTATGCCCTTGACGTGCCAGAGGGCCCCGGTGATGGAGACGTCGACGGTGAGCGATGTGAGTTGATTCCATCGGTCCAGGCCGCCGTGCGCGGCGACGGCGCTCTCGAGTAAATCGTTCATTTCTGCTCCTGTGGCTGGTAGCGGTCTGTGCTGCATACGGCTCGATGGGTGAGCCCACGCCGATACGGAGGCCGCGAGTGGTTGAAACTCATCGCCGGGCGCGACCTTGCGCCTGAGGAGCTGTGTGCTCCGGTCACGGCATCGTCGCGGTGGTGGTTGTGGCCGATGAGTCTGCTAGCCATGAGGCCTCTGTAGTGGTGGGAGGTGTGTGATGAACAGAGCCGCTGTGGTGCAGTACTTCACGACCAACGAGGGTGCCCAGCGCAACCGGGAGTTGGTCGAGGACGTGTTGCGCGAACTGGCTGCCCGAGATCCGGGGGGACTCGACTATCAGGTTTTGTTGTTCGATGACGGGGCGGGGTTCATGCATGTCGTCGCGTTCGACGGCACCACCGATCCGTTCGGGGCCTGCGCGGCTTATCGCGAATTCCACCGCGAACTCGCCGAGCGTCTGGCCACACCGCCGGTCGTGATGCATGCGACGTTGATCGGCTCCTATCACGGCCGCCGGCCGGCGAGTTGACGCAGTGATCTCACGCCGCGCCGATGAGTTTGGACCGGAGCGCTCCTCAGTAATGATGAGGAAAGGAACCACAATGAAAACCACGCATACCGTGTCGCGCGAGGAGTGGCTCGCGGCCCGCCTGGACCTGTTGGCCAAGGAGAAGGCCGCCAGCCGGCAGCTCGCCGCGCTGGCCGAGGCGCGCCGCGCACTTCCCGCCGTCGCCGTCGACAAGGACTACGTCTTCGAGGGCCCCGACGGCACGGTGGCGCTGATCGACCTGTTCGAGGGCCGCAGCCAGCTGATCGTCTACCACTTCATGTGGCTGCACGACATCGACGAGGGCTGTCCGAGTTGCTCGTTCGCCACCGACGACATGCCCGATCCGATCCACCTCAACGAGGGCGCGGACACCACCTTGGCGCTGGTGTCGCGGGCGCCGTATGCGCGGCTGCACGAGTTCAAGGACCGCATGGGATGGACCCTGCCGTGGTACTCGTCGCACGGTAGCGACTTCAATTACGACTTTCACGTCAGCAACGACGAGTCGAAGACACCCATCGAATACAACTACAAGGACAAAGCCACGCTGGTGCGCGAAGGGCTGGAGTACATGGTCCACAACGGCGCCGACGGGCAAGGCATCAGCGTCTTCGTCCAGAATGGCGGCCAGGTGTTTCACACCTATTCGGCCTACGGTGTGGGCGCCGATGTCATGCTGAGCAGCTACCGTTTCCTGGATCTGACCCCGCTGGGCCGGCAGCGCTACATCAACGAATGGCCTTGGCACGACACCTATGGGGCAACCGATCCTCATGAGCATCATCATTGATCGCGGCGGCGAGGACTTCGCGCGGCTGGCCGAGCCGTATCGGCGCGAGCTGGTCGCCTACGGCTACCGCATGCTCGGCTCGGTCGACGACGCCGAAGAAGTCGTGCAGGACGTTTACTTGCAAGCATGGCGGGCCTACGGGGGCTTTGAAGGGCGATCATCGCTGCGCACCTGGCTGTACCGCATCGCCACCCGGGCATTCCTGAAGGCACTCGAGCGCCGGAAGCGTCGCCCGCTGCCCTCGGACCTGCATGCGCCGGCCGCCGACCCCACCGCGCGCGTTGTCGCCGGTGATCCGGGGCTGACCTGGTTGCAACCCGCCCCTGATTCGCTGCTGGCCGCCACGACGAGCGACCCCGCCACGGTGGTCGCTGCGCGTGAAACCATGCGACTGGCGTTCATCGCCGCGCTGCAGCTTCTTCCGCCTCAGCAGCGCGCGGTGCTGATTCTGCGCGAGGTATTGGCTTGGTCGGCAGCCGAAGTCGCGGCGCTGCTGGATCTGAGCGTGGCCGCGGTCAACAGCGCGCTACAGCGGGCCCGCTCGCATCTGCCCGCAGACACCGATTCGCTGGCGCCACCCTCTGAGCAGCGGCAGCGTGAGCTGCTCGACCGGTATGTGGCCGCGTTTCAAAACGCCGACGTCGACGAACTGCTCGCGGTGTTGACCGAGGACGCGTTCTATGAGATGCCGCCGTTTCTCACATGGTTTCAGGGCGGCGCGGCGGTCGGCGCCTTCCTGGGCCCGCGGATGCGTGACTTCGGCAAAACCCCGGTCATACCCACCACGGCCAACGGACAACCCGCGGTGGCGCTGTACCCGGCGACCGCTGACGGACAGCATCGCCTGCACGCCCTGCACGTACTTACCCTCACCCCGCACGGCATCGGGCGCATCGTGGCCTTCATGGACACCGACATGCTGCGGCGCTTTGACCTGCCCGAGCAACTGCCAACCCAAACACCGTCATCGCCGTAGGCGCTGCGTTGCGCCCGATCACATCCGAGAGCCGAGTTTGTCGGTGGTCCTGTCGTAGGCGCATCAGCGTCACGCCGCGCAGGTCCGCGACTGATGTGGGGTTGAGCTGGCGTTGCCGGCGAAGGGCTCTGTCGGATTGTCAACATCGCATATGCGCGTCGACGGCATCCGGTAAAGAGGCAGCGGCCCACCGTCATTCATAGTTATCAGATCAGTTCGGATGACGCGAGTGACTTGAAGCACAGCCTCATCAATCACATGACACGGCGTTGGATCAATGCTCTCGGCGTGGCCGATGAGTTTGCCGACTGTGCCGCCTCTGTATAGAGCAAACCGATTGTTGACCGTGAGGAGGTCGGGGAGATGACATACGCCAGTTGCACACGAACCATCGTGCGCCGGATAGGTTTCGAGGCCTCGAGGTGAGCGGTTTCCGGGTCGGCGTGATGGATCAGATTTTCAACTCGAGGTTTTCGCCGACGGCAGCGATGCGGGCGAATTACCTGGGTGTCGTTGCGGCTGGCGCGGATTCGTTCTGGGTCGGCGATCACGTTAGTTCGGTGTTCGCCCGCTCAATCGCGACATCCCAACACATGGGGGCGGCCAGATTGGTCCCCAACATCGATGCCTTATTGGAGCCGTGGACCACGCTCGGGCATTTGGTCACGCTGAATCGTGTGGGGCGGCGACGACTGGGAGTGGGCGTGACCGATTCCGCTCGCCGTAGCCCGGTGGTGACCGCACAAGCTACCGCAACACTGCACCTGCTTACCCGCGGGCGGGCGATCCTCGGCATCGGCACCGGCGAGCGCGCAACCAACGAACCCTACGGTGTGGCTTGGACGAAGCCGGTGGCTCGGCTAGAAGAAGCTCTGGCCACCATCCGAGCGCTGTGGAATTCTGGCGGTGAACTCGTCTCACGTGAGTCGCCCTACTTTCCGCTGCGCAACGCGCTGTTCGCCCTACCGCCCTACCGGGGCAGGTGGCCCGAGATTTGGATCGCCGCCCATGGACCGCGGATGCTGCGGATCACCGGACGCTACGGAGATGCCTGGTTCCCGGAGGGCGCCGTTGTGACCCGCAAGCACGGCTATGCCGAGCGTTTGGATGTAGTGCGAAGTGCGGCTTCTGACGCCGGACGAGATCCGCACGCCGTCACACCGGCAGGCGCGGCGTTCGTCGTCACCGGATTCGGCCGAGACGAGGTGGACGAGGCACTGCAGAGCGACGCCGTGAAATCGGCTGCCCTGCTGGCGCCTGCTGAAATCTGGGCCCGCCACGGTGCCCAACACCCGCTGGGCGCGGACGCGACCGGCGGTCACGACATCGTCCCGCAGCTCCTCGACGAGGACACCGTCTTGTCCTACACCAAACAAGTGCCCGCATCCTTGATCAGGGAGCTAACACTCAACGGGCGACCACGTGAAGTGATCGAGCAGGCTGCGGAATACCGCGACCAAGGACTTCGATACCTCGTGATCGCCAACATCGGCATTCTGCAGCCGAGCCTGTCGAAGGGTATGGCCTCAAACCTGCAATTCAGCAGAATAATCCGCGGCCTCAAGAGGCTATGAGCCAGTCGGCGGCATTGGAATTCCGGCTCTTTGCGCGCGTGGGGTGGTCTGCGCTCGCCGTCGTCTGCTGCTCGAAAAGCGCGACGTTACAGGGTGTTTCACCGATCCAGTAGCCGGCTTGCATCGCGCGGCGTGCCCAGACTGTGACGACTCGGCGGGCCGCGGCGCACATATGCCGGTCGGTGACCGCGCTGGAACCGATGAGTTTGGAAACCACGCCGCCTCTATATGACAGATCGAATTGTTCACGTTGAGGAGGAAACAGAGATGACCCAGGGCATTTCCACGCTTTTCCTGAGTGTCGGCGCCGGTGGACGTCATGGAGCCACGGGCAACCATGTGGTGCGGCAGCTGCTCGCACAGGGGCTGTCAGTTCGGGCGTTCGTGCGCCAGGCTGATGAACGGGCCAAGGAGCTGGGCGAGCTCGGTGCCGACATCGCGGTCGGCGATCTGCACAGCTTCAAAGACGTGCGCGCGGCACTGGATGGGGTGCAGCGTGCGTACTTCACATATCCAGTGGCCGAAGGCCTTCTGGAGGCGACGACGATGTTCGTCAGCGCAGGCAAACAGACCGGTCTGCGGTCGGTGGTGAACATGTCGCAGATAACGGCTCGCCCGGATCACGCGAGCCCGGCCGCGCGTCAACACTGGTTGGCCGAACGTGTGCTGGACTGGTCTGGGATCGGCGTCACGCACCTACGTCCTCCGTTCTTTCTGGAGAATTTGTTCAACGTCGCTGCTCCCACCGTCGGAGCCGACAGCAAGATCTATCTCCCATACGGCCAAGGGCGCCATGCCCCCATCGCGGGAGAAGACATCGCCCGCGTGGCCGTGGGTATCCTGACCGATCCTGATCCGCACCGGGGACGGACCTACGTGCCCACCGGGCCGGCGTCATTGACGATGGCCGAACAAGCGAGCGTTTTCACCGACGTGCTCGGCCGTGAAACGGAATATGTGGAGATCTCCGTCCAG
The DNA here is from genome assembly GCA_025965975.1 of Mycobacterium sp. Classification (GTDB taxonomy): domain Bacteria; phylum Actinomycetota; class Actinomycetes; order Mycobacteriales; family Mycobacteriaceae; genus Mycobacterium. Next base: position 12,542 of record JAOPVX010000115.1, read on the forward strand.
GCGTGGCGCGAGATCTTGTCCCGCGTCCCTGTTATGACGCCCTACTTGATCGAGCATCTCGCCCGGGTGGCCGAGAGCCATCAACACGGTGAATTCGATGCTGTCACCGATGTGGTCGAAACAATCGGCGGTGCATCGCCCAAATCGCTGGAGATGTTCATCCGCCAAACCCAGACCGCCTTCGGAGCGCAACGATGAGCGCAACTCCGATCACGCAGCGGGATAATCCGTCTCGGGGGCTGGCGGCGTTTCGGATCTTCCTGCGCGTCTACGGCGTGCTAACACTCGCGATCTTTGTGCCGCTACTCGTGGGATTCCTCACGCAGTCGCCGCTGCTGGCCGAACATGGCGGAGTGTTGAACTGGACGATCTGGAACGACGTGCGGTGCGGGAGCGCACATCTGCACGTGCCACCGATGCTGATGGTGATCTACATTGCGTGGGGCGTGTTCTTGCTGCGCGCCGCGAGCGATCCGCGCAGCTATGCATCGTTTCTCAGTTTCACGATGTGGGCCAACCTTGCCCACGGATTATTAATGGCCGTGCAAGCGGCGACGGAGATGTCTCACTATTGGAGTAAGTATCTTACTGACATACCGTTCGTGTTGATCCTCGCGCTGGGAATATTCTTGTGGCGCCGCGCGGACAGGGCGCAGCATTCATCACCGGCAGTCGGCAGCCTCGGTGCCTGATCCAGCCCGTGATCGCTAGCTTGCAGCGAGCCTCGTCGGAGAACGCACCAGCATTGTTGTTGAAAGCGGGCTGGGCACGCCACAACGACCTGCATCATCCTTCAACCAGACCACTGACCCTCAAACGCAACGCTTTACAACGTTGTGTCCCATCACAACCGCAACGAAAAGGAGAATCATGCCGATCTATCAATGCTATGTGCCCGCAGGATCACTGGACGCCGACACCCGCGCCGAGTTGGCAGAGGCCATCACTGACATCCACTGCACCGTCACCGTCGCCCCGCGAGGATTTGCCCACGTCGTGTTCATCGAATACGGCGAAACATCCTTCTTCACCGCCGGAAAGCCCAACAACATTTCCGTGATCTACGGAATTATCCGCGCAGGCCGCGACCGCGAAACAAAAGCGGAAATGCTCACCAAGCTTGCCCAAGCATGGACATCGATTTCTGGCCAAGACGTCCGCAGTGTCGTCATCGGCCTCAACGACATCGAGCCGACATCCGCCATGGAAGCCGGACTCATCCTGCCCGCGCCTGGGGAAGAGGCGGAGTTTCTCCAGCGAAACCGAGACCAACTGGGTCCGCTGCTATCGGCGGGATAAGGCAACTCAGCCTGGTCGTATCCCGTTGAGGACTGTCGCGAACGCGAACTCTGCGATATCGCGAAGGCGCTGGGGTTCAACCACTTTACGGTCGGAGCGCCACCCGAGGGCGAGGACCCCGTCCATCACGGCCCACAACGCCGTGACTGCCTTATCCGGCTGCAACGACGGTGTGAAACTTTTGTCCGCCACGCTCCCGCCGCGAGCACACCGGCAAATTTGCCCACCTACTCGTCGATCTTGTTGGCGACGCTTTCTAACGCTTGGGCTCGTCCGGGGGTTCGATGATGTGCCGACCGTCGCCGCCAACTACGTCAACTTCAGGGACCGCGGACTCGTCGCGCCCATTGGGGGGGCTGTGCCAGGCCCTGCCCACCACCGGGGGAAGGTGGACCCACCCGCACTACTACGAAACGCTTTGCTTCACGCGGAGTTGACACGTGAAAGTGAGAATTGCAGGGGTGGACATCGAGTGAGAACGCCCTCATCGGCGCAGGTGGCAGCAACGCTTCTGGACACAATTTTTGAGAAGGCACAGAAGATGTCAGTTCTCAAATTAGATGTCCATTTCTCAAGTGACTTGGCCAACGTTTGGCCAATTGGACATTTCAAATGAGAATCGCGATCCTTCTCTTGTGGTGCGGAGAAGTCCACCTCTTTACACCATCGCGCCCATCGCGGCCACGTAGGTCCGCCGGCGACGGCGCGGGCGCCAGCAACTCTTCATCGCACCGATCGTCGCCGTAGCCGACCTCTAGGGTGAAACACGGCTGCGAGTTCTTCCCTTACAAGACGCCGACGACATCATCCGCCCCTCCTAGACCGCCCCGTCCAGGTGGACGGCGAGAACCTGACCCTCGGGTACGCCGGGGTGTACTCAAGCTTCCAAAGCCAGCACGAAACTGCCCCGCGCACATATGGACTCGATACACAGAACGTTCTGCTCGCTGTTGGCCGACGCGCCTTCGTCGGTAGACAACAAGCACTTGGCGGCGTTCGCTAGCGCACCTTTAACGGCGGCTGCATTACCCGCGCAGAGCGGTGTAGGGGGGCTGCAATTGCGATGTGTTCCTAGCTGCTTGTCCGTTGTCCGTCGTCAGCGGCACGGGTCGGATGCTGTTTTGTCGGGGTAACTGGTTACCGTGACGTGTAGTAGGGGGCTTGCCCGATTTCATAGGTGCAGCGCCGCGGAAGTGGGCTGAGATGACGGAAGCAGCGGACGACTACAAGCATGCGAAGTGCTACGCGAACACGCGTGGCGGGTGTTCCACGAAAATTTCCGGCGAGCACTATGTCTCGCACGGATTGATCAAGTTGTACGGCGGCAACGATCCGGATTTCACCGTCCAACACAAGACCGGCAAGGGAGTCGGTCATCCCGTACAGCCGAAGAACTTCAAGGCCAACATTTTGTGCCAGACACACAACAGCGCGCTAAGGCCTGCGGACGACGCGGCGCTTAAAATCGCATCGTTCCTACATCGCATCGCGCTTGAGTATGACGCGGGAGCTGGCAAGTGGGGTGCCGCGGAGGAAGTCACTATCTCTGGCGACGATATGCAGCGCTGGGTACTGAAGCTGTTCTTGAATCATGCTGTGACGGGTCATTTTGACGTTCAGCAGAATCACGACGTTTCGTTTCCGCCAGAGGCAATTGATCTGTTGTTGGACCGCGCAGCATGGCCGTCCACATGGGGTTTGACGGTGCTTGGAGACCCGAGCAATAAGGACGTTAGATACACCCCGTTCCAGACCAAGGACGTCGTTGACAGCCACTGGTGGGGCGTTGCGCCCTTCGTCCATAGGGACAAGACGTGGATAGGCGGCGGGATTGTCGACCTGGCTCATATGAGTTTTGGTCTGACGTTATTCAACCCGGGGCGAAACCTACCGGGGTGGAAGAACCCCGGTAATCCCCTTCGCGGATCGCTTCAGCGGCCCAAATTCGTCGGGTGGGAGCTCGAAGGCGTCGAGAAGCGCATCAACTTCACCTGGGATTATCCGTTGCACGGCATCGGGTTAACGTACACAATGACACCTCAGAACAAGGCCGACCGGCTAGCAGGGAAGCTGCCGGAAGGACATCACATATGGCTTGTCTAGATCACTGAGCCTTCCGCTGTAGTCGCAATACGTTGTCCGTTGTCAGCGGCACGGGTCGGCTACTGGGGCTAGCCGCCGGGGCGGTTCATTTGTGCTTGGCGGAGGGGGCGTGGCTCTGTGGTCGCATGCCCAGGGACGCGATGTTGGTGAGTTGCTGTACAGGTCGTCGTACCATCGAAGGTATGACGATGCTGCGACCTGCGCTTAGTGCGGGAGAACGTAGACGCGGCCGGTGCGGCCAGTAGAAGCTGCTCTCGCCCGGTGTCCGCGACAGCGACAAGCCAAGCAGCGCAGCGCAGATCACGAGGACGATAACGACAACTATCCGCCTGCACAGCACCACTGCGGGCGGCTCATGGTGTGGCACAGCGACATTGGTGATCGCGGCGCCGATTCGTTAACCAGACCGCGACGTTCTGTGCCGAGCGCGGTCATGCGGGCCGCGCCTTCGGTTTCAGGCCGATGAGGATGTCCAGGCCCGTTCGCACCGCGCCGGCGACGGGTCCAGGGACCGTGCGTAACAACTCGAGCACGGGCAGCGCCATCCGCGGTGTCACCGCGGCGACAACCTGCCGGATTCGCAGCACATCCCCGCCGGCCCACTCCGGGTCGCTGTCGGCCAGGTGATGCGGGTCCTCCAGCACATCGACCGGTAGCGGTGAGCGCCCCGACAACGACGCGGCGACCGCATCCTCGATGCTGGTCAGGCCGCCGTCCGGATCGGGCACGTAGTGGCGCAACAACGGGTCGGATGCCGTCATCGGATGATCCAGCGAGCCGATCAGATCGGCGGCCAGTCCGGTCGGCACCGGAACCATCACCCCGACCAGCCGGGCCACCAGGGCCTTTGGCAGCATTCCCTGCTGCCAATCGGACAGCGGCAGAGCCGCCCGCAGCGCACCGGTCGCCCGTACGTAGGTGCCCAGCAGCCCGCGATAGGTGGTGGTACCCGGCCCGACGAGGTCGTAGGCGCCGGCCGTCACCCGATCGGCATCACCGGCGGCCACGAGGTAGTGCAGGACATCGCGAATGGAGATCGGGTCCATGTGATAATCGGCCCACGGCGGCAACGGGATCAGCAGCAGCCGGTCGACGACATAGCGGACCATCTCGAACGATGTCGACCCCGCGCCGATGATCACCGCGGCGCCAAGCCAAACCACCTCCGGCCCGCCGTCCACGGTCAGCGCGTGGGCCACCTCGGCCCGGCCGGCCAGGTGATCGGACAATATGTCGTCGTCGGGCACGAACCCACCGAGGTACACGATGCGGCCGACGCCGGCATCCTTCGCGGCTTCGGCGACGTTCGCGGCGGCGGCGTTATCGCGATCGCGAAACCCGGGCTGGCCGATCGCATGCACGAGGTAGTAGATGACATCGACGGGTCCGGCCGCGGCGAACGCCGCCCGCACCGACGTCGGATCGTCGGCATCCAGGGCGACCCCGGTGACCTTGTCATGCCAGCTGAAGCCCGCGAGCCTACCGGGATTGCGCGTGGCGGCGATGACCTCGTGCCCGTCCTTGAGCAGCTCCGCGGCGAGTCGCGAGCCGACATATCCGGTGGCGCCGGCTACCAGAATTCGCATTTGATTCCACGTCTGCACTTACTGGGTTACTGCGCCGTTGGTTTCGATTTCGACCTCGGCGGTGGCCTGGATGAGCGCCAGCAGTTCCTTGTCCAAACCAGGAGAGAACTCTTCGCGTCGTTCGGGCGCGATGGTCATCGGGAACCCTTCGGGCATGACCGCGGTGCTGAGTTCGGTCCCGTCGTTCGACGGGGACGCACCTCGATATAGCTTGTCTGCCTGGCTTTCGTCGTCAGAACTGAAGGTGTACTGAATGCTCTGCAGACCCATGTCGAGAAGCCTTTTGACCTCGGGGAATTGCTCGGCGTTGGTCTTGGGGATCGGCAGCGCCGCACCCCAGTTCACTCCCAGGCTCTCCAACGCTTTGGCGAACGCGTTCTCATGAGCCTGGTCGCGAACGATCAGATAGGCGATCGTGGAACGAGCGGTCTTATTGTCCGTCATCTCATAGATTCGGCACTTCTGCAGCCGCCCTGTCGACTCCAACATCAGGTTGTACAACAGGTCGAGCACCAAGTTCCCGCTGTTGTAGACATAAGACCCAATCCAGGGGTTGCCAGCCGCATCGACGGGCAGAGCGCCCTGCGCCCCCACCAGATAGTGGTGAATGTTGCTGGTGTCCAACGCAATCTTCAAAGGCGTCGCACCGTTGGCGCCTGGCTTATCCACCGGGTCGGTCTTCCGGCCCTTGTACTCGGGGGAGCCGTCCAGAAGACGCGAGATGGTCGTGCCGATCAATTCCACATGGCTGATCTCCTCGGTGCCGACGCTCTGCAAGAGATCCTTATAAGGCTTTGATGTCGCGTCGCCCCGAAAGTTCATACTCTGGAACAGGTACTGCATCATCGTCCGCATTTCACCGAACTGGCCCCCCAGGCCCTCTTGCAGCGCGTTGGCAGCGGCGGGATCCGGCTCGTCGACGACGATCTCGTTGATGAGCTGCTGGGTGTGTAAGTACATGGTTCTCCTTATGTTGCTTGAGTGCCCGCGCGCTGTTTCGACTGTTATCGGACCGGGCCGTTTGATGTGCTGTTCTCTCCGCTGCCGCCAGTGCCAACGGCTCGGCCGGTGTCATCGCGGGTGCGGCCCAGTGCGGCGCCGAGGGCGATCATGGCGACCGCGAGCCCTAGGTGCAGCCAGTTGTCGGCGTCGTTGACGGGAACGAAGTTGGCCGAACTGTCGTGATCGACGACAAGGCCATAGATGAAGAGGACCAGATACACGACGCCGCCACCGATGAGGTACGAGCGGGCACCGTTGAACGTGCGGGCCAGTGCAATCCCGGCGACACCGAATGCCAGGTGCACCAAGTTGTGCAATACCGACACGTTGAAGATTCCGAGAAGTGCGGCATCGGAGTGGTGGCCGGCGAAGGTGAGTTGGTCATAGTGCGTGGTGATGCCCGGAACAAAGCCGAGCACGCCGACGGCCAGAAACACCGTGCCGACTGCAAGGGCAGCTTTTTGGACGGGCGTCCTAAATTTCGAGGCGGATTCGGATGTGGGTGCAGGATGAGACGCGGTCATAAATCGACTTCCATTAGTGGGTTCACCGACGGTGCTCCACGTGCTGGAAGCGAACGGCTCAACAGTGATACCCCAGCTATCGACATGCAAACGTCGGTGCACGAAACGGGTTTTGCATTGACGACCTCGTCATAGAGCGGTTTCCCGTTACGCCCCTTGGGTAATCGATGTTCGGTGCATCTTGCGCCGACCCAATGACGTCAACGCCGAAGGGGCGAACCCTAACAATGAATACCAATGACACCAGTACTGTGCTGGCCCAACTCCGCACTGTGCTCGATTTGACCAACACCGAGATCCAGGTCGCCGACACCCGGGTGAGCCAGGCCCGCACCGATGCGGTCCGTCGCGAGCTTTCACAAAATGCTGCAAACGGCCGCGCTCGAGCGGAAGCCATCGAAACAGCGATCCGGAAACTCGGCGGGTTCCCCGATGTCATCGGCCCGCTGCTCGGCCGCGCCGCTGCCGCGGTGAAGGCCATGACCGAGCAAGCGCAGCCCTTCGGGGAGGCGTTACTTGGCGACCTCGCCTTAGAACACCAACTTCTCGACCGGGCCCGCTATATCAAGGCTCTGGCGGTCGCGATGGGCAACTCCGACACCGAGAAGCTGGCCGACCGCCTGATCGAGGCGCATTCGGCGACCGTCCAGTGGCTCACCACTGTGCTGGCCGAAGACGCGCTCGGTGGCCCGGCTGCGCTGCAGCGGACCCCCTTACAGACCGCCACCGGCGTTGCGGTGAAATTGGTGAGCGTGCCAATGACTTGGTCCGCGAAGAGGCTCGATCCCGCGGTGGATACTGTGCGTTCGGCTCTGCCGGCGCTTGGCGAGCTGCTGAGCCGCGGCGCCCACGCAGGCGATGTCGCGGCCAAGGCGCTGTCCGCCTCCCGGGATGCCGCGCTGGCGACCGCGGAGCGAATCACCAGGCGTGAAGGAGCCGATCAGGCCGCCGACGCACTGCATTCGATGCGAAGCGCCGCCGGAGTGCTCGAAGCCGACGAGCTGCCGATCACCGACTACGACGACCTGAACGTGTCCGAAGCGGTGGCAGCCATCAAGGAACTCACCACTCCCTCCGACGTCCGCGCGATCCTGGCCTACGAGGAGGCGCACAAGAACCGTCACGGCGTCGTTTCCGCCGCCCAGACACGCGTCGCGGCCATCGCACAAGAGGTCGTGGGCATCAGCTGAGCAGCGGCCTTAGCCCCGTTCCCGAACTCGGATATCCTCGCGGTCAACGGCGACCGGCGGACATCGCTGTGGGTCCCGTGCGTGGTGTGGCTGAGTTCGGCCGAGCCTCACTTCGGGCAACGTTGCGCAATAGATAACGACTGGCAATGCTTCGTGGTCGGTCCGCCGCTCGGCTCGGCTGACGGGTAAGCCCGCGGCGGTGATCACCGGAGACGACAGCGGTATCGGTTGTGAAGGTGCCGATGTCTTGATCGCCTAGCTCAACGAAGACGAGGACGCCGCGGAGGTGGCCTGGCTCGCTGAGAAACGCCAGCCGCAAATGTGTACTGGTACACGGCGTTTAGCCGAACCGGCTTGCGGTTTGGGACGGGTCTATCGGCCGTTGCGCGCTGCCGCCGCATCCCGCAGGATTTGCTGCAGGCGTTGCAGCGGGTCGCCGCCCCCGGGGTGGAGTCGGAGCTGTCCGTCCGGTTGGTCGCGCGCCGACGCCACGGACGGCGGCGGGGGCGGCGAGGGCGGAACACCCGCAGCTGGTGGGGGGCCAGCGGGAGCTACTCGGGCCGCGTCGATCTTGCCGCTTAGCCGGGTGGCGGCGTTACCAAGCAGGGCACGTCGCTTCTCGTCGGAATCGGTGCTGCCGGTGAAGCATCCTCTCGGGGCCTGCTCGACGTCGGCCAGCGCGCTGCGATACCTGGTGACGGCGGAGTTCGTGTCGAGGGCTCGTGCTGCGCGGTCGCCCAATGTCTCCCGGACTAGTTCGAGGTTGATTCGGGCTGGACAGGACCGCGCAAGGTCGGTGCGGGCCAGCGCTGCGGAGAATTGCATGTCGGCATCGTCGAGCCGGTCACCCAGCATGGCGAGGGTGCCCGCGGCGAAGTACGCCTTCTCGGGCTCGACGACGTTCACGACGTTCAGCGCCGCGACGTCCCCGCGCAATGCGCCCGCGTCCCGCTCGGCGAAGTCGGAGGCGGCCGAATCGCCGGCGACTGCGACGGAGCAGAGTTTCACCAGCGTAAGGAGCAGCACGATCGCGATGGGTGCCGAGCAGGCCAACAGTCGTCGACGGAGCCGTACCCCCGGTGCTTCGCTGCGCCACCACTGCCGGCCCTTCACACGATCACGTCCGTGTTCACCAGCCGGGTGCGGCGGAACTCGCGCAGTACCAGGTAGAGCTCGACGAGGATCAGTGCTGCCGCCAGGGCGGCCGGAGCCCAGTACCGTTCCGTCCGACCTCTGGACTCGCGGGGGGCGTCGAGTTCCGGTGCAGCGTCGGTGGTGTCAGTCGGCACCGCCGACGCGAGTGGCTCGGCGACGTCGCGGGCAATGTACGGCACCCCGATCTGGCCGGCGATGCCACGCAGCGCGTGCTCGCCGATCGCCGAACGGGCGACGTCGGTCCCCGGAATCGGCCCGCCGTCTCCGGTGCCGTAGCCGAGTACGGCCCCGCCGTCGACCGCACCCTTGGGCAAGTCGAAACCCCGCGGCGGCAGCTGCGACTCAGGGGCGCCCGCGCCGAGGTAAAAGACCAAGTTCTTCGCTGCCGGATACTGTTGCACCGCCCCGATCAGCTGATAGCGCAACATGTTCTCCGCCGCGCCCGCGTTGGTCTGGGTCACCGTGTCAGGTGCCGACGCATACGGCTCGACGGTGGATGCTAGCGGCCGCAGACTCCAGGTGTCTGCTGAGAGCGGCCACTCCAGCGTCGGCTTCGTGGCGAACGAGATGACCGCGACGCGGGCGCCGGGGTATCGGTCGATGAGCGCGGCCATATCCTCCCGCGCAACGACCGTCCTGGACTTGCCGTCGGGGTAATCCTGTACCCGCATGTCGGGGGATCGGTCGACGACCAGGAATACATTGGGTGCCTGCCGACCTGCGGCGTGGGTGGCGCTCTGCGCGTGCGGCTCGATGACCGGTCGGGAGGCGGCCATGATCAGCAGCAGCATCGCCGATGTCAGAGCCGACCACCGCCACACAGCGACGCGTGTGCGTGCCGCTCCCGTCAGCCGGCGCAGTGCCACGACGCGAAGTACCAGGATGGCCACGGCAATTCCGAAGAGGAGCGACAATGGCAGCACGGGTTGAGAGGTCATGGCCGCTGCACCAGCGGCCACCCGGCCAGCACCGCGGCTGCCAACAGCGCGATAAGTAGTGGAACGTCGGGGGATTCGGTCGACCTGCGCAGCGCGCCGTCCGCATCGCTGAATCTAGCCGCAGGCGGTTTGTCTCGAATCTCGGCTACGTGCGCGGCCGCGCTGGAGTCGGCTGAGAACGACTGCCCGGCGGTGTCGCGGGCGAGTGAGTCGAGTGCGGCCGAGTCGGGGCCGGTGATCAGTATGTTGACCTGGACACCGGCGGCCAGCGCTAGATCCCTGACGTGGTCGGTGGTGAACAAGGCCGGCCGTGGATCACCCGCGGTGCGCAGTTGCCCCGGTCCGATGAAGATCAGCGAACGGCGTTGCGTCGCTTTCTGATTGAAGTCCGGGAAGCCGGTGACGCACAGTGCGAGCAGGTCCTCGACGCTCTCGGCGTAGTCGTCATAGGACGTTGGGGGCGCGAAGCCCGGTAAGCCCTCACCTTGATCGGCTGGCCGGGCGTAGTCCGAGAAGGTCGCCTTGACGTACTGGTAGTCCCGGGTCAGCGGTACCACTCGTCGGTTCCGCGAGGTCAGCCCGATGCGTTGGGTGCCGAAGTGGTCGACCTGGTCGGCGAAGTAGCGCAGCACCGCGCCGGCGGCTGGATCCGTGACCGGCGCCCCGACGCACAGCATGATGTCCTCGGGTTCTGCACTACTGGATTGCGTTGCGGAGGTGTGCATTCCGGTGGGCCGGGCCGCGGCGACGATCGAGCCGGCGAACATCACCACGAGCAGTACGATCGTGGCGACGGCCGTCCTGGTGTGGGTCCGTTTCGCACGGACGTACTCCGGCAGCCGGGTAAGGCGGGCCGCATTGGCGAGGGGGCGCAACCGTCGACGTTCGGCGTCCACCGGCCGCAGCAGTACTGCCGCGATGCAGAGTGCCAGAGTGATGCAGCCGGCGATCGCGACGACCATCCAGGTCAGCTCCACGATCGGATCAGCTCCTCGGCGTCCCTGCCTACTTTGCCGACGTCTACCTGGGAGGCGGCGTTGAACTGCACATCGATCAGTTGATCCAACACCGCAGCGGCCGGCGCGATCTCACTGCGCGCGATGGCGTCTAGGTGCATGTACTCGGCAGGTAGCCCGGTCTCCTGACGGAGGAAACGGCGTAGTTGTCGGCTGATGGCGGCACCGGCCTGCGCGGATCCGAGTTCGCCTGCATGGTGGCGCTCGCCGATCTCGCGCACTGCTCGGGCGAAGCGGTGCCGGATCATGCGATCGCGTACCTCGCCGACGAGCGGGACCTCGCGCAGCCGTCGACCCGGCGTGGTGAACAGGAAGATGCTTGCGTACCAGAGGATCAGGCTGATCGCCAAGCCAAGTGCGAGCCAGGACCACACCGATGAGTAGGGCGTGGGACCGATGACGTGACGGAGCAGGTCGTCATCCGGCACGGGCGTACACCCCGGTCATGGCGATCAGCTGGCTGCGTAGGTCGGCGCTGCCCCGGATGAAGCCGTGCGGCACACCGTGCGTGGTCATGAATTCCGAGAGCCGTTCGCGCCGTTGAGCTTCGGCGCGCCGGTAAGCGTCGACCACCCGCGTGCCGATGGTGGCGCCGCTCAGCACGAAGCCGCCATCACCGACATCATAGCCATGGCGCTCGTCCTCGGCGGAACCGACCGCGGGCATGTCCGACACCATTGCCCACATCACGTCGTGCCTGCCGGCGAGCCGGCTGAGGACGCCATCCAGGCGGGTGTCGACGTCGGGCTCGTCGGATACTACGAAGATCAACAGCGGATGACGGTAATGGGCTGTCACCCAGTCGAGTTGGGCCGCGATGTTGCTCGCAGCGGGACGTGTCGTGCCGTGGTGATGGAACCTGTGCAGCATGGACTCGACGTGCGTCTCACCGCGCCGTAGCCGGATGTCCACGCATCCGCGGTTGTCGCCGAAGACCATGCCGATCTCGTCGGATCGCCGCAGTGCGATCAGTCCCATCGCGCCGATGACGTGGGCAGCCACGTCGCGCTTCGGCTCACCGGACGGGGCGAGCGCGGTGGTGTTGCGGCCCGCATCGGCCACCACGAGGATCTTGTGGTGCTTCTCGGTGACGAAACGCTTGATCAGCACCTGACCCGAGCGGGCCGTCGCCTTCCAATCGATGTCGCGGACGTCGTCACCGGGCACATACGGTCGCAGGTCGTCGAATTCGAGACTGCGAGTGTGCAGCAGCGCATAGCGCCCGCCTTCGAGCATGCCGTTGGTGTCGTGGCCGAAGTGTGCCTTGGCTCGATCCAGATGCGTGCCCATGTTGACCTCACGGCACCCGCACTGCTTGCAGCACCGCGTCGACCACGACGTCCGGCGTCACCCGGGCGCTGGCCGCCTCGAAACCGAGGACCAGGCGGTGCCGCAGCACGCGGTGTGCCAGCTGCGCGATGTCGTCGGGAACGACGTGGCCGCGCCCGCGCAGTAAGGCCATGGCTCTCGCCGTCCGGCAGAAAGCGATGGTGGCGCGCGGGCTGGCGCCGTACTCGATGAGCCGGGCCGTGTTCGCCGGCAGGTGTCGCGCGGGGTCGCGGGTCACACTCACCAGGCTGCTGGCGTAGCGGATCAGCGCTCGGTCCATGTGAACCGACCTGACCAGAGCCTGGACGCGCCGGATGTCCTCCACATCCACCACCGGCTCGGTGCGGTGGTCCTTGTCGTAGAGCCCCGCATCCATCCGGGAGATCACCTCGACCTCTTCGTCGGTGGACGGGTAGTCGACCACTTCTTTGAGCATGAAGCGGTCAGTCTGTGATTCCGAGAGCGGGTAGGTGCCCTCCTGGTCCACCGGGTTCTGCGTCGCGATGACCAGGAACGGCTCCGGGATCGGATACTCGACACCGGCGATGGTGGTCTGGCGTTCCTCCATCGCCTCCAGCATCGCACTCTGGGTCTTCGCGCTGGAACGATTGATCTCGTCGAGCAGCACGATATTGGTGTGCACCGGCCCCAGCCGAGTGACGAACGCGTTGGTCGCCGCCTCGTAGATTTGGGTGCCGACGATGTCACTCGGCAGTAGGTCGGGCGTGCATTGGATTCGGCGAAATCCGCCGTGGATGGATTCGGCGACGACGCGGGCCGCGGTGGTCTTGGCCAGTCCTGGAACACTCTCGATGAGCACGTGGCCGGCGGCGAGAAGTCCGACGAGCATCGACTCGCGCAACCGATGCTGTCCAACGACCTTGGCCGAGAACGCACCGCTGACCGCACTCACGATGCGCTGCGCCTCTGCCATGTCGCGCTGGTCGAGGCGCGATAGTGCTGCGGTCATGCGTCCTTCCGAAGTTCCCGTCGGTGGGAGGGATACCCGCCAGCGCGGACTTCACTCCCGAGCATGC
>JAOPVX010000116.1 GCA_025965975.1 Mycobacterium sp.
AGGCGTCCGGCGCCGAGATCGGCCGCATCCCGGTCGATTCCATCTACTCGCCGGTGCTCAAGGTCACCTACAAGGTCGAGGCGACCCGTGTCGAGCAGCGCACCGACTTCGACAAGCTGATCCTCGACGTCGAGACCAAGAGCTCGATCACCGCCCGTGACGCGCTGGCGTCGGCTGGCAAGACGCTCGTCGAATTGTTCGGTCTGGCACGGGAACTCAACGTTGAGGCCGAGGGCATCGAGATCGGCCCTTCGCCGGCCGAGGCCGACCACATCGCGTCGTTCGCGCTGCCGATCGACGACCTGGACCTCACGGTGCGGTCGTACAACTGCCTCAAGCGCGAAGGTGTGCACACGGTGGGCGAACTCGTCGCCCGCACGGAGTCCGATCTGCTGGACATCCGCAACTTCGGCCAGAAGTCCATCGATGAGGTGAAGATCAAGCTGCACCAGCTGGGTCTGTCGCTCAAGGACAGCCCGGCCACGTTTGATCCGTCGGAGGTCGCCGGCTACGACGTCGCCACCGGTACCTGGAACAGCGACGCGGGCTACGACCTGGACACCGACCAGGACTACGCCGAAACCGAACAGCTCTAGTACGACACGTTTCTCATAGGAGTCCACAATGCCCAAGCCCACCAAGGGCCCTCGCCTCGGCGGGTCGTCCTCGCACCAGAAGGCGATCCTGGCCAACCTGGCCACGTCGCTCTTCGAGCACGGCCGGATCAAGACGACCGAGCCCAAGGCGCGGGCGTTGCGGCCCTATGCGGAGAAGCTGATCACCCACGCCAAAAAGGGCACGCTGCACAACCGGCGTGAGGTGATGAAGAAGATCCGCGACAAAGACGTGGTGCACACGCTGTTCGCCGAGATCGGTCCGTTCTTCTCGGACCGCAACGGCGGCTACACCCGCATCATCAAGGTCGAGGCACGCAAGGGCGACAACGCCCCGATGGCCGTTATCGAGCTGGTCCGGGAGAAGACGGTGACCGACGAGGCCAACCGCGCCCGCCGGGCGGCCGCCTCGAAGAAGGCCGCGCCTGCCAAGGCGGCCGCTGAAGAGGCCGCGGTGGAGGCTGTCGAGGGGGCTCCGGCCGAGGAGACCGTCGCGGCTGTCGAGGGGGCTCCGGTCGAGGAGGCTGTCGCGGCTGTCAAGACGGAAGACGAGGCCATCGAAGAGGCCCAGACCGCTGACGCCGGGGCTGAGGTCGCCGAGGCTGAGGCCGATGAGACCGAGGTCGATGAGACTGAGGCCGATGAGGCTGAGGCCGATGAGAAGGCTGACTCCGACGAGGATGCCGACAAGTCATAGCAGCATGAACCGCGAGCGAGAAGCCGAACGCGGATCGCGGACCGAAAACGAACCCGCCATCGATTCCGGTGGCGGGTTTGTTCGTCTTCGGCTCGATATCGCTTACGACGGAACCGAGTTCGCGGGTTGGGCTGTGCAGTCCGGGCAGCGCACCGTGGCCGGCACGCTGGACGACGCGCTCTCGACGGTGTTCCGCGTGCCGGTGCAGCTGCGCGCGGCGGGACGCACCGACGCGGGTGTGCATGCGACCGGGCAGGTGGCCCACGTCGACGTGCCCGCCGGTGCTCTGGCCCATGCGTATCCTCGCACGGCGCGGGCTGGGGACAGCGAGTTCCTGCCACTGGTGCGACGACTCGCGCGGTTTTTGCCTGCCGACGTTCGGGTCCTCGACATCGGCCGCGCCGCAGCGGGTTTCGACGCCCGATTCTCGGCGCTGCGCCGGCACTACGTGTACCGGCTGTCGACCGCCCCGCATGGGGTTGAGCCGCAGGACGCGCGCTATGTGACGGCGTGGCCGCGACGACTCGACGTCGACGCGATGTCCACGGCGTCGCGAGACCTATTGGGGCTGCACGACTTCGCTGCGTTCTGCCGTCAGCGCGAGGGCGCCACCAGCATCCGCGACCTGCAGCGGCTGGACTGGTCCCGCGACGGCGACCGCGTCGCCGCCTACGTCACCGCGGACGCCTTCTGCTGGGCGATGGTGCGCTCATTGGTCGGCGCGCTGCTGGCGGTCGGCGAGCACCGGCGCGAACCGGGTTGGTGCGCAACGCTGTTGACGTCTACACAGCGCTCGAGCGACTTCGCGGCGGCGCCTCCGCAGGGGTTGACGCTGGTCGGCGTCGATTATCCGCCCGACGACCAACTCGGGGCACGCACCAAGGTCACCCGCGATCTGCGGGTGGTCGATTAGAGCTTGGCCGCCACGAAATCGGCGGCCTGGTTGGGCATGCCTGCCTGGATGTACGCGTTGGCGAGGTGGGCGGGCCAGTTGTCCTGCCAGGTGTTCGGGTCCGCGGGGTTGCAGATCGGATCGGCGCCATGACACAAGTCGATGGTCCGGTCGCGGTACATCTGGTTGAAGTTTGTGATCGGTCCCGCCCATTGACTTCCGTTGCCAAACAGGGCGACCGCGGCGATGTGCGTATCGGCGCCCGGCGGCAGGGGGTTGTCGAAACCGAAAAATTGCATGGGAACCGCGAGCACCACGTCGGTGACCGCCGCGCCGAGTGAGTAGCCGCCGAGCACCATTTGCGTGCCCGGGCAATTGTTCATCATGTACTGGACGTGCTGGCTCATATCGTTGGCGCCGACGTCGATCTCGTTGTCCGCGGGGTAACGGACCGCGTAGACACCGACGTTCTTGTTCGCCTTTGACCGCAATGAGCTAACGAACGCGTTGCCGAGGATGCCGACGCCTGGTGGTTCGGTACGGCCGCGGGCGAAGACGACCTCGACCGCCGGACAGGGTGCAGCCGATGCGGATGGCGTCAGGTGGGTCGTTGTTGCAGGAACAACCAGCAGGGAGCTGGTGACGAGTGCGACGACGACCCCGGCGATGAGATGGCGACGGATCACCGAAACGATGGTAGCCGACGGTATTGACGTGTCCGCCGGTTAACCGTGAAGCGCGGGTTACAGCAGCCCCGCCGCGAAGTTGGCCGCCTGGCTGGTCGGCCCACCGGGATAGGCGCGGTGCGCGGCCAGGTTCTGGCCGTTCGTCTGGCAGATCGGGTCACCGGCGTTGCACAGGTCGATGGACCTGCCACCCCACACCGGGCTCATCGTGAGCGGCAGGCCCAGCTTGGCCGACGGGTTGCCGAACACGGCGATCGCGGCGACGTGATCGGGCACGTTGGGCGGAAGCGGGTTGTTGAACCCAACGGCGGGGATCGGCACCGCGCTGATGACGTCGATTACCCCCGCACCCTGCGAGTAGCCGCCCAGCACGAGCCTGGTGTTTGGGCAGTTGTCGACCATGTACTGGATGTGGGCGCTGGCGTCGTTGGCCCCGTCGGCCGCCGCGAGAAAGTCGAAGCTGGCGGGGTAGCTGATCGCGTACGTCCCGACCGACCTGCCTCCGACCTTGCCGCGCAGCGCATCGATGAACGCACCGCCGACGTTTCCCAGGCCCGGCGCGTCATTGGTGCCTCGGGCGAAGGTCACTTCGATGTCGGGACAACCATCGGCCGATGCGGTCGCGAGGTCACCAATTGGCATGGGCGACACCGCCGGTGCGATCACTGCAGCGGAGGCCGCCAGTGCGGCCGTCGCCGAGGCGATGAACCAGCGGCGAATTCGATTAACGGGCACAACAAATCGATTAACGGGCACAACAAATGGATTAACGGGCACAACAAATGATAGCGCCGGGTTTGGCTATGTTATGCCAGCGACGAAGTCTGCCGCCTGTTGTGTCATTCCTGCGCTCACGTAATCGCTGTGAGCGAACGGGTTCCGGCCGCGAGAGCAAATCGGATCGCCGTCCTTGCACAGGTCGATCGCCTTGCCGCCGAAAACCGACGACGTCATCGGATTTCCGAACTTGGTTGCGGGGTTGCCGAACACCGCGACCGCGGTGATATAGGGGACCAGGCCCCCCGGCAATGGGGGTGCCGACCCGGTCTCACCGATTTTATTACCGAGCGGCGGGATACCGGCGAGCATGTCGACCACGGCCGCGCCCTGCGAGTACCCCCCGAGCACGATGCGGGTCGCCGGGCACTGCTGCGTCAAGGCCGTGATGTAGTTGGTGGCATCTGTGGCACCGTCGGCGGCGGTCAGGAAGTCATACGAGGCGGGATAGTTGACCGCATACGTGGTCAGGCTGCGGCCGCCGACCTGCGTGCTGAGGTCTCCGGAGAAGGCGTCACCGACGCGTCCGAGGCCCGGCGTGTCGTTGGTGCCGCGGGCGAAGACCACCTTGATGTCGCTGCACGGCTCGGCCGCCGCGGACGGGGCGATGGCGAGGGTCGTGGGCGCAAAGACCAGGGCCGAGGTGATCGCGGCCAGCCGGGCCGATATCCGGAGCAAAGTCACGCCGGTCATCTTCACATATCGGACTCAGGTGCGGCCAACCGCTTGCCCGGATGGCGCTCCATTGACGGGACCGTCAGGCCAGGTCACGTCGGTGAGTTTGTCGGTGCGGTCGCCCTGACGGGCCAGCACAAGCCCGACAAGCACGACGGCACCGCCGATGGCCTGAATGGGCGTGATGGCCTCGCCGAGCAGCACCCAGGCGGCCAGCACCGCGAACATCACCTCGAACAGACCGACCAGCGACGCGAACCGCGGCCGCAACCGGGCGATGCCCATGATGCCGAGCGTGTAGGCGATCGCAGTCGGGATCAGGGCCAGCGCGATGACCGGCACCACCCACGACGTCGTCAACCCCGCGACGACGGCATCGTTTGTGGTGAAGCTCAGGGCCATCACCCCGGTGGCGCCGAGCAGGCCGACCGCGGCCGCGCCGACGACCAAGCCGGCCGTCGCCAGCGTGATGGAGTTCAGACCGTCGCCGTCGGCGGCGACTTCATCGGACATCATGAAGTAACAGGCGGCGCAGACGGCGGCCGCCAAGGCCCATCCGACACCGATCAGATTTATGTGTTCACCACTGAACACATTGAGCACCAACATGATTCCGGCGATGGCCAGTGCGACACCGGTGAGCGTGAGATTGCTCGGCCTGGTCCTGGTGGTGGTCCACAGCCAGCCGACCACCAGGATCGGTGCGGTGTACTCCAGCAGCAGTGCGACGCCGACAGATAGATGCGAGACGGCGTTGAAGTAGCACAGCTGCGCCCCGGCGATCGGGATGAGTCCGTAGGCGATCACGGTCTTGACATGCTGCAGGGCTTCGCGCAACCAGTCGGGCTTGACGATCGTGGCGAAGGTGACCATCAGCAGCGCGCCGCCGGCGAGCCGGGCGGTGACCGCAGCGGTGGGGCTCCAGCCGGCCTCCATCAGCGACTTGGCGAATGGTCCAGCGGACCCGAAGGCGAAGGCGGAGGCGACCGCGAACAACAGACCGAGCCGGAAGTGGTCAACCGTGGGCTCGGTTGTGGCCATGGGTGCACCTCCGGGATGTAATGAGTAAAATTTAATTTGGTCGTGACGTTACAGCCGGAGGGGATCACGAGTCAAATGCTTTTTAGTCATGACACGGAGCTCACATTGCGGGCCGCATGTGTGCTGATCAACAGCGACCGGGTGGAGGGCGAGCAACTCGGCCAGATGGCCGCGCTGGACGCTTACCTCGACGGATTCGGCTGGACCGGCCGGCGCGACCACGACGCCGCCGAGCTGGCATCGATTCATCGGCTGCGTGAGCGGCTCGGCAAGATCTGGGAGGCTGCCTGCGACGAAGCACGGGCCGTCGGCCAGGTCAACGCGCTGCTCAGCGACACCAAGGCGACGCCATGGCTTACGCGACATCCCGAGCAGCCGGAATGGCACCTGCACCTGGCTTCGGTGCACGACCCGCTCTGGCAGCGCATGGGTGCGGAGATGGCCATGGCGCTGGCCGACATCATCCGTATCGGGGAGTTGCGCCGGCTGAAGACCTGCGCGGCACCGGACTGCGACGCGGTGCTGATGGACTTGTCGCGCAACCGGTCGGGCAAGTTCTGCGACACGGGTAACTGCGGCAACCGCCAGCATGTGGCGGCCTATCGCGAGCGCCGCTCAAAAGAGGGCTAGCGCATTGGGCGTTCTCGCTGCGCCGAGATCAACGTTTTGCAGGAAAAGTGCGAGAGGACGCCGGCGAAACGTGCATTTCGAGGCGAACTAGCTGCTCGCTGGGTGCGGCGGCCCCAGGTACGGGAACACGTTGAGCGTGTCTTTATGCGGGCTGAGCCCCGAGGGCGGACAGTCGCCCTTGGTGAGGAACGCCAGCCGGTAGTCGATGACGTCGTCGGTGAAGACGCGGCCGTTCGGGTACTTCGCCGGCTTGGACGGGTTGAAGGCCAGCATGTCGGGGAGAGTGCCCTCGACGTCGATCGCCTCGATGGCCTCTTCACGCGAATAGCCGCCGGTGTGTCCCAACAGATGGATGAACATGTCGATCCACCGTGTGCGGTCGTTGACCGGCTCGCTGGCGTTGTACTCCTCCTTGGTGTCATCGGTGTTGAAGAAGCTGCTGACCGACGGGTGACCGGCACGGTCGACGTGGAGCAGATCGCCGTCGCGGCGCACGCTGCACCGGCCCCAGATCCTGATGTCGGGGTCGGCACCCAGGAAGCTGGTCGGCATCTCGATCGCGGTGGAGAAGACGTTGGCCTGGGTGTTGGAATCCACTCCAGTCCACGGTGATTCGCCAGGGAGGTGAAGTGCGGTGAAGTTGCGCCCACCCGAGGTGTCGAAGAGGTTCTTGACTCCGTCGAAGTCGAAGAAGAACGCGTCACTACGGGCGCCTGCGAAGAACGTGAAGTCGCCGGACGTTGCGATGTGGGGCTCGTCGCCGACGAAGGAGACGGGCACGTTCGAGAGAATCTTCTCGCCGACGGCTTCGACCGAGCGGGCGTCCTCGTTCGCCGCCAGGTAGACGTCGACGGTCTGCTTGCCGTCGCGGGGTTCGGAGAAGACATAACTGAAAGCGATGTCGTTCATCAGGTCGCCGTCGTTGTCGATCGCTAACCGGTAGATCGCGTCGGGGTTCAGGGCATCGGCGAGGGGATTGGCATTCAGGATGATGACGGTCCGCTGCGGATCGGCGGGTGAAGTGAACGCGTAGAGGTCGCACAGATCCAAACGTTGGTCGCCCAGCGGTGGTCCGAGGGAAAGACCGGTGAAATGGTTGGACATGGCCAAGCCCTTTCAGGGAAGGTCGGGGGACAGGCAGCAACGTACATCCGTTTCGGCGCGCCGTTCCGCGAATCATGAAGTATTAACGGAAATGTCAGTGGTGACCGGCCTCCGAAATCAGTGCCCGTTGATGCCGTATGTGCCGGTTGGGCTAGCTGACGAGGGTGATATCGCACCGCCACCAACGACGCTGGATTCGGCGGATATCGATTCCTGCTGCGCCGGATGGAGCACGCGTTGGTGCGCGGTGACGTCCGGATGCTCGACGATCCGCTTCGCGCGCAATCGCTTTCGTTGATCGTCGCTGTCATCCTTGCCGACTCCGAGCTCACGACGGCTGTCGCCGGCAAGCCGGATGTCCGCAATGAGGAGATCCGCGCCATGCTGCAGTCCTTCATCGGTCGGATGGGCAGTGTGGCGCCCTCGGGGTGGGGAGGTGTCGCGCGGTCGATGAAACTCCACGCCGCCCTGCAGCCGATTGCGGAGACCATCCGCTACAGCGGATCCTGTGAGGCCGGCGAAAGCCACTCGCATCAAATCAGTTCCGACGCCACCAACCGGTAAAGAGTTTGATCACGGATCACGTGCTGTCGTACAACTTCGACGAAATCGAATACACGGGGCGGTAGGACATGGGTGCGCACGCCAGAACCATGTCGACCAGCATCGGCCGAAACTCTGTGGCGAATCCGCCGACAAACTGCGGGGTGACCTGGGATGTCGTTGATGGTTTCGAGCAGCGCGGAAATCCGGTGTTCTGGCCCATCTGGGACTCGTGAAGTGTAAGTTCCAGCTAATTCACAGGTTGGGGGAGACGGATGAACCTGCACGCAAGAGTTGCCGTGACGGCGTCGGTCGCAAGCATGGTGGCGCTGGGTTTGCCGTTGGCCCCGACGGCGACGGCCGACTCCACGCTGATCTTTTTCGAGCACGACACCGTGCAGAACTTCGTGGACCATGGCAAGCCGGGGCCGGGCCCGGGTGACCAGTTCCTCTTCGCAGGCGATGTCTTCGACCGGTCCGGCGGCGTCTTACTCGGCACGACCGCCGGCATCTGCACCACGATCACCGGGAACGACAAAGCAGGCCAGACGACCTGCAGCGCCACGTTCAACCTGGACGGCGGCCAGATCACGGTGCAGGGCCTTGCCGACACGGCCGCGCTGTTGGTGCGGGGCGAGGCGGTTCCGCTGGCGATCATCGGCGGCACCGGCATCTTCCGAAACGCCCGCGGCGACGGCACCATCCAGGTACCCCCGGATGTGCCCAACCAGGCGGACGCGAACTTCGTCCTCAACGTGGTGACCGGCTAGCCGCGCCGAAGGCGTTTTGACCTGCGCGGACGCCCGCAGGTAAGCTGCTCCGTTGGCGTGCGGTATGCAAGCCGGGCCTCGGGTCGACGTCGGTCGCCGAGAACCGCCCGAACCGCCAACGCCTGACCGGCACCCCGGGTCACCGGGATCCAACCCGAGAGAAGAGAAGGTAAGCGCTGTGCCTACGTACACGCCGAAGGCGGGTGACACCACACGTTCGTGGTACGTCATCGACGCCACCGACGTGGTGCTCGGCCGGCTCGCCGTCGCGGCTGCCAATCTGCTGCGCGGCAAGCACAAGCCGACATTCACGCCCAACGTCGACGGTGGTGACTTCGTCATCGTCATCAACGCCGACAAGGTCGCCATCAGCGGCGACAAGCTCCAGAACAAGTTCGCCTACCGCCACTCGGGTTACCCCGGCGGGCTGCGTGCGCGGTCGCTCGGTGACGAGTTGGAGAAGCACGCCGATCGGGTCGTCGAGAAGGCGATTGTCGGCATGCTGCCCCACAACAAGCTCAGCCGTCAGATCCAGAAGAAGTTGAAGGTCTACGTCGGGCCGGAGCATCCTCACATCGCCCAGCAGCCGGTTCCGTACGAGATCAAGCAGGTGGCTCAGTGACCGAGACCGTTGAGACAACAGAAGCCGTGACCGAGACCGAGGCCCCGACTGAGACGGAGGCCGTGACCGAGACCCCGACTGAGACCGCGGGCGTGACCGAGACCGCGGCCCCGACCGAAGCGGCCCCGCGTGAGCCGGTCATCATCGACCGCCCCATCCAGACCGTCGGCCGCCGCAAGGAGGCAGTGGTGCGGGTGCGCCTGGTGCCAGGCACCGGCCAGTTCCATCTGGACGGCCGCACCCTGGAGGCCTACTTCCCGAACAAGGTCCACCAGCAGCTGATCAAGGCTCCGCTGGTGACCGTGGACCGGGTGGACAGCTTCGACATCCACGCCCACCTCGATGGCGGCGGCCCGTCCGGGCAGGCAGGCGCGCTGCGCCTGGCCATCGCCCGGGCGCTGATCCTGGTGCAGCCCGAGGACCGGCCCGCGCTGAAGAAGGCCGGCTTCCTCACCCGCGACCCGCGGGCCATCGAGCGCAAGAAGTACGGTCTGAAGAAGGCTCGCAAGGCGCCTCAGTACAGCAAGCGCTGAGCGATCGACGAATACCGCCGGGTGTGTTGCGACACGCCCGGCGGTTTCGTTTTCCTACCTGGCTCTTCTCAAATTGGGGTTTGAAACCGGCGTTAATCGTGGAAGCCGCACTCGCGGAGGCGCGGGCGTCGCGCGCGTCGGCAGGCCACCCCTGCCGCCGGTATCAGTCACTCCGCTTGTTGGCGGACCGGACCGCTGCTTCCCGACCGAGAAGGAGCTAATTGATGAGGAACATCGTCAGGAACACGGCGGCGGGCGCCGTACTCGGCGGATCGCTGCTGTTCACTGCGGGTGTTGGCCTTGCAGCCGCCGCGCCGCCGAGTGCGAACAACGCGGTTGACCTGGCCATCGGCACCATCAAGATCCTGCAGAACGCCAGCCTCGACACCGCCGCGTCGGTCGCGGGCGCGGTCTGCAACATCAACACGGCGCAGGCGAACTCGCTGGCCCAGCGGGCGACCACTGAGAGCAGCGCGCAGACGGTCTGCAGCCTGCCTGGCGGAGTGGTCACGTTCTCGCAGGCCGGTTCTGTCAATAGTGGCGCCGGGCCCGCGCCGGCCGCAGGGATACCGAATAACCCGATGAACCCGACCAACCCGATGAACCCGTCCGAGCAGCCAGGCTGACCGGTACCGACCTCACCGCCCGCATCCGCCTTGGTGCTGGCGGTGAGCCGTGTTCAGGTCGCGTTTTCGTACCGATTCCGGCGCGGTACGTGTGCTGACGTCGACGGTTGGCCCTTTGGCGGCGATCTGTGAGAAGTTTGTCGGCATGGCTCGCCTGTTCGGTACCGACGGGGTGCGCGGAGTCGCCAATCAGGATCTGACCGCCGAGCTGGCGCTTGGACTGGGCTCGGCGGCGGCGCGCCGGTTGGGCAGCGTTGGGGGTCATGCGCGCCGCCTAGCGGTGGTGGGCCGCGATCCGCGTGCCAGCAGCGAGATGCTCGAGGCGGCGGTGATCGCCGGGGTGACCAGCGAAGGGGTCGACGCGCTGCGCGTCGGTGTCCTGCCGACGCCCGCTGTGGCGTACCTGACCAGCGCATACGATGCCGACTTCGGCGTGATGATCTCGGCCTCGCACAACCCGATGCCCGACAACGGCATCAAGCTCTTCGCGGCCGGCGGCCACAAGCTCAGCGACGAGGTGGAAGACAAGATCGAGGCAGCGGTCGCCCAGCCGGCCAACTGGCGCCGGCCGACCGGTGCGGGCGTCGGTCGGGTGCATGACCTTCTTGACGGCGCCGAGCACTACGTCAAACACCTGGTCGGATCCGCTCCCCACAGTCTGGAGGGCATCCGG
>JAOPVX010000125.1 GCA_025965975.1 Mycobacterium sp.
CGATCTATGAGCGCTCGCGCGAAGAGCCGAGAACAGCGATGAGCGCTCGCGCGAAGAGCCGAGAACAGCGATGAGCGCTCGCGCGAAGAGCCGAGAACAGCGATGAGCGCTCGCGCGAAGAGCCGAGCGCAGCGATGAGCGCTCGCGCGAAGAGCAACGAGCCGCGGTGACAGAGCCTTTCAACAGGTCCGGGTTCGCCGCTGCACTACGGGCTCAACTGCGGCCGGGCATGACGGTTGCGCTCGGTGACGGCGTCGGCGCATTGCGATGTCTCGATGACGGCACATCGGTTGGGGCGGTCGTCTCGGCGGTCGCCCGCGACGTCGGTTCGGTGCGGCTGGTACTGGGCTGGGTACCCACCTCGCTCGACGGGGTCGAGGCCGACGCCTTCGCCGAGATCGTCGCGTTGATGCCGGGTTGGGGCGTGCGGAAGGTGTTGCTCAGCCCGACAGCACGTTTCGTGCCGACCCGGCTCAGCGGAATACCCCCGCTGCTGACCGGGGTGCTGCGTCCCGACGTGCTCGTCACCCGGGTCGCCGAACGGGGCGGCCGACTGCATTTCGGCACCGAGGTCTCCTGGCAGCGCGGACTCGTCGACGCCGGCGTGCCGGTGCTCGCCGTCCTCGACGACACCTCGCCGTGCGCCGATGCGGGTCCGCCGCTGGATCCCGGCGTCGTGCAGGTTTCCGGTCGCAGCAGCGAGGGACCGGCGTGCATGCCGCAGAAGGACCCCGAACCCGTCCACGACGCGCTCGCCGACGCGGTGCTGCGGTTCGTGCCCGAGGGCGCGCGACTGCAGTACGGGCCCGGGCAACTCGGCACCGCCCTGCTGCGGCGAACGACGGTACCGCTTCGCATCGACACCGGCTTGCTCACCGACGCCGTGGTCGACATGGACAAACACGGGATGCTGATCGACATGCCTTCGGCCACTTACCTGTTCGGCACCGAGGAGCTGTATGACTGGGCGGACGGCAAGCCGATACTGCGGGGCATCGATTACACCCACGACCTCACCCGGCTTGCTAGCCGCGAGCCGTTCGTCGCGGTCAACACCGCCATCGAGATCGACCCGTTCGGGCAGGTCAACGTCGAAGGCCGCGGCGAGAAAGTGGTCGGCGGCATCGGCGGGCATCCCGACTACTGCGCGGCGGCCCGGATGAGCCACGGCGGGCTGTCGATCATCGCGGTCCGGTCGACGGTCAACGGGCACTCGCCGCTGGTCGACCAGTTGAGCCGGCCGGCGTCCACCCCCGCCCACGACGTCGACCTGATCGTCACCGAGTCCGGCCACGCGGACCTGCGCGGCGCGGACTGGTCGCAGCGACGACGCCTCATCACCACACTGTTTCAGTAAGGAGCGCAATGGCTTCACCACTTTCCGGACGGGTCGTCCTGGTCACCGGCGGCGGGCGCGGCATCGGGCGCGGCCACTGCCTGGCGCTGTCCGCCCATGGTGCCTCGGTCGTCGTCAACGACCCCGGTGTGAGTCGCGACGGAACGGCCGGCGACGGGGCGGGCCCCGCCGCCGACGTGGTCACCGAGATCGAGGCGGCAGGCGGCAAGGCAGTCGCACACACCGGTTCGGTGTCGTCCTGGGACGACGTCGGCGACATGATCAAGACGGCGGTCGAGACGTTCGGGACGCTCACGGGCGTGGTGAACAACGCGGGCATCGTTCGTGACTCGATGGTGGCCACGTCCACCGAGGCCGACTGGGATGCGGTGATCGCGGTTCACCTCAAGGGCACATTCGCGGTCACCAAGCATGCCTGCGAGTACTGGCGCGCACAGTCGAAGGCGGCCAATCAGATCGACGCGCGCATCGTGAACACCGTGTCGGGCGCGGGACTGTGGGGCAATGTCGGCCAGAGCGCCTACGGCGCCGCCAAGGCCGCGATCGCCAACCTGACCGTCGTCACCGCGATGGAGGCGAGCCGCTACGGGGTTGCGGTGAATGCGATTTCGCCGCTGGCGGTCACCCGGATCAGCGAGGACTTCTTCAGCGGCGAGAAGTCCGACGACCCTGCGCTTGACCCCGCGCGCAGTTCGCAGGTGGTGGCGTGGCTGCAGTCGCCGGAGTCGTCCTGGCTGACCGGCCAGATCCTGCGCGTCAACGGGCACACCCTGAGCCGGATCGAGGGCTTCGCCGAAGCGCCAGCCCGCTACCACGCCAAAGACGATGCTTCGCTGCAGTTCTCCGAGATCGGCCAGGCGGTGAGCTGGCTGTACGGCACATCGCCGCGCGGCCTCGCCGGCCCGTTGCCGACGACCTAGCGGGTGAAGTACTTCAGCGGGCGTTCGACGAACTCGAAGACCACCCCGTCGGGTGAGCGCAGGAACGCGATGTAGAGGCCCTCGATCTTGGTGCCCGGCAGCGGGCACCAGACCGGATCACCCATCACCTCAACGGAATCCGGCACCGCGGCGAGCGCCTTCTCAGTGTCCTCCACCCGCATCGCACACCGGTACAGTCCCTGGTGATTACCACCCCATGGCACCGGATCCTGGTGTCGCGTGTCGGGATGCGCCACGACGGTGAGGCTGAACTGATGGGCGTCCTCGGGTACCGCGTATCGCGACACCACGCATTCCACCCCATAGGCCGGTCCACCCGGATCCAGCTGGTCGCCGGCGACGTCGACCAGCGTCGGCGGTTGCACCTCGACGAAGCCAATCGCGGTCAGGAACTCCCCGGTCGCGATGGCATCGATGGCCGCGATACGGACTCCGCCGAACAACGCCCCGCCGGACGCATCTCCGCCAGTAGTCTCCGCGAGTTCGATGACCACGCCGTCGGGATCGGTCGCCAGCACCGATTTGGTCCCGGAGATCAGACCGTCGACGGGTTCGCCGACCGTGACACCCGCATCGCGCAGTTTGGCGGCGGTGCCGGTGAGGTCGGCCACGGTCATCAAGGTCGACCGGATGCCGGGGCGTGCCGGATCGCTGCTGGGGTCGCGCTTCAGCGTCGGATTGTGGTACTCGATCGCCTCCAGCGCACAGCCGCCTCGTCCACCCCGCGAGTCGTAGAGAAACGACGTCTCACAGTAGGTTTCGCCGTCGAGCCCGAGAATTGAACCATTCGTTGCTACTTCGGGGTCTGTGCGCATCCGCGCGGACAGCCCCAGCTTGCCCGCGTACAGCTCTTCGGTCGCGTCCAGCGATTCGCAGTTCAGGTTGACGTGCAGGAACCGCCGGGCCAGGTCCTGCGATCCCACTACAGCACAACCGAATTGATCTTGAACTCGATGATCTCGTCCTCGCGGTAACCCAGTTCGGCCAGGAGCGCATCGGTGTGTTCTCCGTGGCCTGGGGCGCAGCTCAGGTCCAGCGGCGTCTCGTCGAACTGCACCGGGCTGGCGGCCAGGGCGAACTCGTTGTTGTTGGCATCCGTAACCCGAGGCAGGTATCCATTGGCGATCGCCTGCGGGTCGGCGTGCACCTCGTGTGCGGTGTGCATGACGTCCCACACCCCGTCGAAGCCTTCGAATGCCTTCTCCCAGTGGGAAAGATCCTCGGATGCGAAGCTGCGGCGCAACTCGGCGATGCACTCCACGCGATTGCCGAAACGCACCGCGGCACTGGCGAACCGCTCGTCGTCGATCAGATCGGGGCGACCAAGGCGCTTGCAGAAGTCGGCCCAGAACCGGTCGGCCTGCAACAACACGAACGCGATGAACCGGTCGTCGCGGGTCTTGTAGATGCTGGCCACGGGGTTGGGCATCTCGTCGAGGTTGAACTTCGGAATGTCCTGACCCGTCACGCCCGAGCCAACGATGTCGGGGCCCAATTGCCAGATCGCCGCGTTGAGCAGGGAGACGTCCACCACCGACGGCTCGCCGGTGCGCTCCCGCTTCACCAGCGCCGCGGCGATGCCGCCTGCGATCGCCAACCCGCCGTAGGAGTCGCCGAACGCGGGCCGCTGAATCGGCGGGTACGAACCGTCGCCCGCGGAGTAGGCGTCGCCGATGCCGCCGCGGGCCCAGTACGCCGCGAGGTCGAAGCCGCCCTGCGACGCCAGGTCGCCCTTGGTGCCGTAGCCGTGCCCGCGGGCATAGATGATCTTGGGGTTGCGCGCGCGCACCTGCTCGACATCGATGCCCATCCGCCGGCGCGAATCCGGCAGCAGGTTGGTGACGAACACGTCGGCCGTCTCGAGCAGCTTCATCAGCAGCTCCAGTCCTTCTGGGGTGGAGGTGTCCAGACCGATGCTGCGCTTGCCGCGGTTGGGCTGTTCGACGAAGTGGTTGACGCCACCGGCACCGGTGACGATGCCCGAGCTGATGAGGCCGCGTTGGGGATCGCCCGTCTCCGGGTGCTCGATCTTGATGACGTCGGCGCCCCAGTCGGCGAGCACGGCACCGGCTGCGGGCACAAACGTCCACGCCGCCAATTCGACGACACGGATGCCGCTGAGGATGTCGGTCACAGGGGGTAGCCGATCGTCTTGGTCTGCAGGTGCTGCTCGAAGCCCTCGATGCCGTTCTGCCTGCCGATACCGCTCATCTTGTACCCACCGAACGGAGCGTCCGCGCCGTAGTACATGCCGCTGTTGATCATCAGCGAGCCGGTGCGGATGCGGCGGGCGACGGCCATGGCGCGCTCGTTGCTGCCCATGATTCCGCCGGCCAGGCCGTAAGTGGAGTTGTTCGCCATCTCGACCGCACCGTCGTCGCCGCCGTCGTAGGGCGTGATGGACAGCACCGGCCCGAAGACCTCCTCGTGGAAGATCGTGTGGTTCGGTGCGACGTCCGCCACGACGGTCGGTGCCACGAAGTACCCGCGGTCAAGGCCTTCGGGCACACCGCCGCCGACGGTGACGCGGCCGCCGTCGCGCTTGGCGATCTCGATGTAGTTCAGCACGCGGTCCCGCTGCTTCGCGGACACCAGCGGCCCGCAGAAGGTGTTCGGGTCGGCCGGGTTACCCACGCTGAGGGCGCCGAATGTCGCCGTCGCGACCTCGACGGCCTTGTCGTAGTGCGAGCGCGGTACCAGCATCCGAGTGGCCAGCGCACAGCCCTGACCGGAATGCATCAGCGCGCCGATACAGCCGGGTAGCGCCATGTCCATGTCGGCGTCGTCGAGCAGGAGATATGCCGACTTGCCGCCGAGCTCGAGCATGTTGCGCTTCATGGTGTCCCCGGACAGCCGCTGGATGAGCTTGCCGACCGCCGTCGAACCGGTGAACGAGACCATGTCGGTCCGCGGATCGGTGGCGAGTACCTGGGCGATGTCGTTGTTCGACGTTGGGACGATGTTGACGACGCCCGCGGGGATGTCGGTCTTCTCGGCGATGATCCGGCCCCACCGCAGCGCGCTCCATGGGGTCTCGATGGCCGGCTTGAGCACCATCGTGTTTCCGGTGGCTAGGATCTGGCCCATCTTGTTGCTGATGATCTCGAACGGGAAGTTCCACGGCGTGATCGCCCCAACGACACCCATGGGTTCCTTGACCACGACGCGGTTGTACGGGACGCCCATCTTGGCGTCCTGGTCGAGCATCCGCTCCCATGGGAACGTCGAGATCAGCTCCGCGGGGTACCGGATGGCGTCGGCCAGCGGCCACTCCAGCTGCGCGATGTAGGTCATCCCCACCGTCGCACCGACTTCGGCGATCAGCTCGGCGCGGATTTGTTCTTTTTCCTCCTGCAGCGCGTTGTGTAACTGTTCCAGGCAGTGCTGGCGGTAGTCGTGGTTGGTCGACCAGTCGGTGGTGTCGAAGGCACGCCGGGCGGCGGCGATCGCCTCCTCCATGTCCTCGGCACTGGCGTCGGTGGCGACCCCGAGCACTTCTTCGGTGGCGGGGTTGATGTTGTCGGCGGTCTGGCCGGTCGACGACGCGCGCAGCAGGCCGTCGATGTAAAGGCGGGATTCGGGGTTGAATGAAACGGTGGTTGGGGCGAGCGGTGATGCCGTCATTGGCGCTCCCTCTGGCTAAATTGTCGTCGTGGGTTAGTGTACCTGGTATAGATAATTGTTTAGCGGATTCCCTCGGGCCAGCGGAATCCTCCGAACGACGAAAGGGGTGCCTGTTGTCAGCCCCTGTCGACGACGCCGTGAACGCTAGCCGCCGGCGCGAATACGTGTCGCAGATCGCGACATACCGCGAGGATTTCCGGCGCTATCTGCGCGACCTGGACTGGGCCGACGAGTGGCGCAACGCGTCCTTTGACAACACCGAGGACGAGCTGGCGTACCACGCCGTCGTGCTGTCCCGCATGTATGAGGCCGGGTGGAACCGCTACGGCTGGCCGGAGCAGGCAGGCGGCTTCGGAGGAACCGAGATTCACCGGGCGGTGTATTTCGAGGAACTCGCCGCGGCGATGCTGCCGGTGCCAGAGCAGCACTGGACACTCGAGGTGCTCGGACCGGCCGTCATCAAGTACGCGCCCGAACTCGCCGAACGATATCTGCCCAACTACATGCGCGGTGACGAGTGGTGGGGGCAGTGCTTCTCCGAGCCGGAATCAGGCAGCGACCTGGCAGCGCTGCGTTGCCGCGCCGTTGACGACGGCGCAGGCGGGTTCGTCCTCAACGGGCAGAAGATCTGGACCAGCCAGGGTCCCACCGCGACGAGGTTTCTTGCCCTGGTCCGTACCGGCACCCCGGAAAGCCGTCACCGGGGCTTGAGCACACTCCTGGTTGACGCCGACAGCCCCGGCGTGACGGTGCGACCGATCGCGCTCGCCAGCGGTCGTCGCGAGTTGGCCGAGGTGTTCTTCGACGACGTCCGCGTGCCGCGGGAACGGCTGATCGGCGACGCCGACGGGGGCTGGGCCGTCGTGATGCACCTGATGCAGTACGAGCGCGGGATGTACGGCTACGCCACGCTGACGAAGGCGCTGACCGAGCTGAGCTGGCTGCGCGAAGAGATGGCCGTGCACGGTTCGTCTTCTGCCGGTAGGCACCGCTTCGCCCAGATCTACGTTGCGGTGCTGGCCGCGCAGGCGCGTGCCGCGACCACGGTCCGTGCGCTCGCGGACGGCCGGGCGGTCGGTCCGAACAGCAGCGTCGACAAGTTGCTGTTCGCGAAGGCCGAGAAGGACATCAACGATCTCATCCTTGACACCCGACGCGACTGGATGATCACCGGAGCCGCTCCGGCGGCGACATCCAGCTCCGGGGTGGGCGGCGGCGGCAGTGGGGTGGGCGGCAGCAGCAAGGAACTCGATGCCGTCCGGGCGAAGTGGTGGTACACCCGCGCCGCGACGATCATGGGCGGCAGTGCCGAGGTCCAGCGCGGCATCATCGCCGACCATCTGCTGGGGCTGCCCAAGGAAAAGAGATGAGCGCTTGCGCGAAGAGCAGAGGGCCAAGATGAGCGCTTGCGCGAAGAGCAGAGGGCCAAGATGAGCGCCGCAGTGACCGATGAATCGTGGCCGATGGTCGAAGAGGCCGTCTTCAGGTTGTTCGACCAGATCGCGGGCAAGGGAGCAGACGAGCACACCGCGGTCGGTCCGCCCCTCGCCGATCTCGGTTGGTCGGACATCGAGGCGGAGTATCCGATAGAGGCGTGCGAGTTGCTCTTTCGCGCCCAGGGCCGCTCGCTGGCGCAGACGGACTGCCTCAGCACGGTGATGCTGGCCGAGTTGAGCCCGCTGCTGGACGGCCCCGTCGACGGCATCGTGCTGCCCGCAACCGCCGACGGCTATGCGCCGGGGTCCGACGCGCAACGGGTCGCCGGAATAGTGTTGGGGCCGTTGCCCAGTGCCGGGCGACTCGCCGTCCCGGTATCGGGTCCGATGGCCACGGTATCGCTTGGCGTCGTCGACGCCGACCGGCTGCTCGGCGAAAGGCTCGACACCTTCGACCCGACCGTGTTCTGGACCCGAGTGAGCGGACCGTTGGTCGGCGACCTCACCGATGCGTCGACCGAATGGGGCCGCGCCATCGCGGCCGCGCACCGCGCCCTGGCGACGGAACTGGTCGCGCTGGCCGACGAGGCACTGCGCATCGCCGTCGAGCACGTCCGCGTCCGCGTCCAATTCGGTTCTCCCATCGGCTCATTCCAGTCACCTCGGCACCTACTGGCTGACGCATCGGCGACCCTGGAAGGCGCCCGCGCACTGCTGGACGAGACATGGCGTTACGGCGGAAGTCTCTCGGCGATGACCGCGAAGGCAGCCGCAGGCCGCGCCCACCGGGCCATATCGGACGCCGCGCTACAGGTGTGCGGCGCCATCGGACTGACCGCCGAACACGATCTCCATCGATACGTCACCCGCGGCTTCCAGATCGACTCGCTCTGTGGATCACATCATCAGCTCGAGGCACTGCTTGCCGAGCGGCTGTTCGAGATCTACGCGCCCGGCCGCGCGCTGCCCTCGATCGTCACCTGGGGCTGAGAAAGAGGAAACGAATGCGGCGCAACATTTTCGACGAGGTGCATGACGACTTCCGCGCCACGGCGCGCGCGTTCTTCGAGCGCGAGTGCGTACCGAACGTCGAGAAGTGGGAACGCGAAGGGAAGGTCAGCCGTGAAGCCTGGCTGGCCGCGGGCGAGCACGGGCTGATCGGTTGGGAGTTCGACGAACGCTACGGCGGCCTTGGCGTCAAGGACTTCCGGTTCAACCAGATCATCTCCGAGGAGATGTTCATGACCGGATCGGTCGGCATCGGTCTCGGCGTGCAGAACGACATTCTCATGCCGTATATGCAGCAGCTCACCACCGATGAGCAGAAGGAACGCTGGCTGCCCAAGTTCATCTCCGGTGAGTACGTCGGCTCGATGGCGATGTCGGAGCCGGCGGCCGGTTCCGACCTCGCGGGCATCAAGACCACCGCGCGCGATGAGGGCGATCACTGGGTGGTGAACGGGCAGAAGACGTTCATCAGCAACGGGCTGCTCTCGAAACTGGCACTCACCGCGGTCAAGACCGACCCGTCGGCCCGGCACAAAGGCATCAGCCTGCTGATGATCGAAGACGGCATGGAGGGCTTTACCCGAGGACGCAAGCTCGACAAGATAGGCCAACACTCGGCCGACACCGCCGAGTTGTTCTTCGAGGACGTCCGGGTGCCGAAGGAAAACCTCGTCGGCGAGCTCAATCGCGGCTTCTACCACCTGGTCTCGAACCTGCCCAGCGAGCGGGTCGGCGTCGCCTGCTACGCGCTTCCCGCGGCGAGGCGGGCGCTCGACCTCACGAAGGCCTACGCGCTCGAGCGCACGGCTTTCGGGCAGCCGATCGGCACGTTCCAGGTGAACCGCCATTTTCTCGCCGAGATGCAGACCAAGCTCGACGCCGCGCAGACGTATCTGGATCAATGCGTGCTCTCGGTCAACGACGGCACGCTGTCGGATCAGGATGCCGCCGGGCTGAAGTGGTGGACCTCGGAGGTGCAGTGGGAGATCATCGACCGCTGCCTGCAGTTACACGGCGGGTACGGCTACATCAACGAGTACGAGGTCGCCAGGTTGTGGCGGGATTCGCGGGTCCAGCGGTTGTACGCAGGCACCACAGAAATCATGAAGGACCTGATGGGCCGGGCCATG
This sequence comes from Mycobacterium sp., assembly GCA_025965975.1. Lineage (GTDB taxonomy): Bacteria > Actinomycetota > Actinomycetes > Mycobacteriales > Mycobacteriaceae > Mycobacterium. The sequence goes on from JAOPVX010000125.1 coordinate 9,497, forward strand.
GGTTATTAGCCATGAGCTTGGTCACTGACGGCCGCGGATGCACGGCTGGCCCCGATGATTCAGTTAACCTGCCAAATAGTTAGTTGATTTCGCATTACCTACCGGTGGAGGTCGATATGGAGGTCACCAGCCTTCGGGAACCGAAGATGGCCGATCGAGTGGCCACCGTGCTGCGCCGGATGTTCATCCGCGGCGAGATCACCGAGGGCACCATGCTGCCGCCCGAATCGGAGCTGATGGAGCGGTTCGGGGTGTCAAGGCCAACCCTGCGGGAGGCATTCCGGGTGCTGGAATCCGAATCGCTCATCGAGGTGCAGCGCGGCGTGCGCGGCGGTGCCCGCGTCACCCGGCCGCGGCGCAAGACGCTGGCCCGCTACGCCGGGCTCATCCTCGAATACGAGGGCGTGACGCTCAAGGACGTCTACGACGCCAGGGTGACCCTGGAGACCCCGATGGTCGTCCAACTGGCGAAGGACCAGAACCCGGCGGTGATCGCCGAACTGGAGAAGATCGTCGAACGCGAGGGCCAGTTGGAACCGGGCGGCGAGACCGTCGACCAGCTGACAGATTTTCACGCCGCGATCGCGCGCCTGTCGGGCAACAAGACCCTGCAGATCGTCAGCGACATGCTGCACCACATCATCGAGAAGGCCAACCGATCGTTGCAGCCGACCGAAGGCGCCCGCGCGGAGCAGGCGGTGAACCGCTCGGTGAAGACCCACCGCATGGTCCTTGACATGATCAAGGCCGGCGACGCCGAGCAGGCCGGCGAGCTGTGGAAGAAGCATCTACAAAAGGCGGAGGCGTTCGTGCTGACGGGGGCCGAACTGTCCACGGTCGTCGATCTTCTCGAATGACTGGTGTAGACGAGAGAGAAGTCCAGCACGACATCGAGACACCCGCATCGATCCAGATTCGGTTCGGGATCGAGTTCCTCGCGGCGAGTCTCGCCGACGCGACGGTCGTGATGTCGATGCCGATGTCGGGGTTGCGGAATCCGTTCACCGGCGCGCCGACCGTCGGGCCGTTAGCCATCCTGATCGACGCGGCCGCAGGCATGGTCAATCACTATCGCCGACGTGCCGATCTGTGGACGGTTTCGAGCGAGCTCTCGCTGGACGTCAGCCCCAACGGCGTCGAGGCCATCGACGACGTCGCTGCGCCCGTGGTGGCCAGCGCCCGCGCGGTGGGTTCCGTTGGTACGACGCCGCTGTCGATCTGCACGCTCACCTGTGGCGACACCGTGATCGGTACCGGCACGGTGCGCTCCGTTTTCATTCCCGCCGACGGCGTGAGCGCCAAGCGACCGCCGCAACGGCTGCTGCGTGGGGCACCCTCTTTGGCGGATCTCATGGCGGCCCAAATCCAAACCGGCGAGGACGGCTCAACGGTGCTGAATCAGCACGCCGATCCCGATCTGAACAACGACATCGGCATCGTCCACGGCGGCATGGCCGCGGCGGGCCTCGAACTGGCGGCTTCGGCGGCGATCAACGCCGACCGTTCCGCCGGTCTTCTTCAGACAGCGTCGCTGCGGGTGAACTTCGTGCGCCCGTTCTTCGCGGGCAGCACCTCCCGCTACGTCGGTACGCCGCTACGAGTCGGCCGCACCACCGGGATCGCAGATGCGCAGGCCATCGGCGACGACGGCAAGGTGGCGATCACCGCGCGCGTGACCGCCTACCGGTGACGCCTATTTCTTGGCGGCGACAACCAGGTTGTTCAAGGTCGCCCGTTCGTCATCTGTCCACGGTCGCGTGCGCGAACGGTCATCGTGCAACACGACCTGAACGGTCCGCACCGTTGCGCACTTGTGGCTGGCCGTGGCAACGATGTTCACCGTGGTGAACGACGACGTACCGACCGTTTCGACTGCGGAGGTGACCTCCACCGAATCCGACAGCAGGACCGGGTGGTGATAGTCGATATCGCTGTGGACCACGACAATGCGGTTCCAGGCACCGGGCAACGCCCGATGGAGGAATCGGGCCCGCGCCTCCTCGGCGTAGACCAGGAACACGCTGTTGTTGACGTGACCCACGGGGTCCAGGTCGGTCCACCGGGGCTCAATTCGCAGCACTGTGCTCATCTTTCAGCGATTTCCCGTCGTGCCCTCGCCGACCGTCTACTTCTTGGACCGGGCCCGGAAGGCTGCCACCCGCTCCTTGAACTCCGGCGTCGTGAACGACGTCAGCTCCTCGGCGAGCGCGTACTCGAGCACCCCGTGCGCGGCCCGGCTCAGGTGCATGTTGAGCGCCACCTTGGATGACCGCAGCGCCTGCGGCGGCAGCGCGGCGAGTCGCTCGCCCAGCGCCAGCGCCTCATCCAGCACGGTGTCGTCGCTGACCACCTTGGTGACCAGATTCAGCTTCTCCGCGATCGGCGCGGTGATCCGATCGCCAAGCAGCACATACTCCTTGGCCTTCATCATGCCGATCAGCAGGGGCAGCATGGCAGCGCCGCCATCACCCGCGGTCAGCCCGACCGCGACGTGCGGGTCGGCCAAATAGCTGCTCTCGCCCATCACCAACAGATCACTCAGCAGGGCGATCGAGCAGCCGAGTCCAACGGCGGGTCCGTTGACCGCGGACACCAGCGGCTTGGGGAAGTTGATCACCTCGAGGAAGACTGTCCTGGCTTCGTGGATCTGAAACGCGCGGGCCACCTCGTCCTCGATCAGGCGGCCGAACATCACCATGTCACCGCCGGCCGAGAAGGCCTTGCCCACCCCGGTTGTCACCACCGCGCGCACGTCGTCATCGGCGTCGAGCACCCGCCAGATGGTGGCGAATGCGTGGTGCACCTCCTCGGTGACGGCGTTGAGCGCCTCGGGGCGGTTGATGCTCACCACGTGGACGTTGCCGCGCTTCTCGACGAGCAGCCACGGTGCGAACTCTTCATACCCGGGCATGGTGGCGATCTCTGAGGTGGTCATGGGGCTCCTGTCAGTTCTTCTCGTTGCAGAGAATGGTGACCGCTGAGACAGCGGTCGGCCCACCAATGTTGTGCGCCAACGCGACTCGGGCACCGTCGACCTGGTTCTCGGCTTGGCCGCGAAGCTGATTGAACAGTTCGTAGCACTGCGCCACGCCGGTAGCGCCTGGCGGGTGTCCTTTCGCCTTGAGACCACCGCTGGGATTGACGGGCATCGACCCGCCGACATAGTGTTCGCGGCCCTCGACGAGCTTGTAGGCCTCGAACCGGTTGGCGAAGCCGAGGTCCTCGTAGCTGATGAGTTCGACACCGGTGAAGCAATCGTGGACCTCGGCGACGTCGATGTCGCGAGGCGTCAATCCCGCCATTTTCATCGCCGCCTTGGCCGCACGCACGGTCGGCGGGAAGGTCGTCATGTCCTGCTTGTGCTGGTGCATCACGCGATCCATGCCGAGCCCCACGCCACGCACCCAGACCGGCCGATCGGTGTACCGGTCGACGACGTCTTCGGACGCCAGGATCACCGCAGCGGCGCCATCGCTCTGCGGGGTGCAGTCGTAGAGCCCGAACGGTTCGACCACTATCGGCGCCGCCAGTGCCTGCTCGACGGTGATCTCATAGCGAAGTTGGGCTTTCGGGTTGTTGACGGCGTGAAAATGGTTCTTCACCGCCACCATCGCCATGTGTTCCTTGGTCGCAGGCGACTCGTGCAGGTACCGGATGACGTGTAGCGCGAAGTTCGCCGGCGCGACCAGCCCCAGCGGGTAGTCCCATGCGTTGTCCCTGGTCATCGCCGCCCAGTCCCAGAACGTGGTGTTCGACGACGTCTCGCGCACCTTGTCGGCGCCGACCACCAGCACCACGTCGTAGAGGCCAGACGCGATAGCTATCGTTCCGTTGCGGATCGCGTCATTGCCGGTGGCACAGGCATTCTCGACGCGCGTGACGGGAATGTCGGTGAGGTCGAGGGTGTCGGCCAGGATGCCCGACGGGAATCCGTCCGTCGTGGACAGCTCGCCGAACCAGGCCGCCTCGATCTCGGCCTTCTCGATGCCCTTGTCCACGTTGGCAACCGCCTCGGCGTACGCCATCGGCACCAGGTCCTTGATGCCGAGCTCGAAGTGTTCGGCGAAGGGCGTCATCCCGGCGCCGACCATGGCGACGTTTCTCATGCGTTGGCTCCTTCGCGGGAGGGCGGAGCTGGCTGGGAAGAATCCGAGCCCAGTGTGCGCCCGGGCCAGAACGCATACCCGTAGTCGGGGATGCCTGCGCGCGTGGCGATCTTGCGCAGCACCACGGCACCCGGCTGACCGATCGTCGCCTCACCTGCGGGCACGCCGGTGACCTTCAGCAGCACGCGTACCGGGCTGTCGTCGAGCTGCACGACGGCCAGCGAGTACGGGCTGGGCAGGTCGGGCACCGGGATCCGCACCGTGGTGTGGGTGTAGACCGTGCCGGTACGTGGCAGCGGTTCGAGCCGGTACTCGGTCGCCAGTCGCCCGGCGTTGTTCACGCGCAACCGCGGCGGGAACTGCGGTGCGGAGTCGATGCCAGGACTTTCGTCGAAAACCGCTGCTTCCCAACGAATCTTCGGCTCGAACGCGCGAGCGTAGGCCGGCATGCTGATCGGAATCCCTACGCCGTCTGCGACGCGGGTGTTCGGCAGCTCCCTCGGCGGGAACTCGTCGCGCGTGACGTCTGGCATCGCGCCATCGAGCGCGAGCTCGGCCGCGCTGATACTGGACTGTTCGACCGCCAGCAGCAGGCCATGGGCGCCTGCCTGGATCGCTTCGGCCAGCAGCCGGATGATCGCGGCGGCCGAGACCGTCGCGTCCCCGACGGCTGCCGAGGTGTCGAAGCCGTTGCCGAGTTGCGCCAGCGGCACGCCTGCGGCCGCGGCCACCACTGGCGTCCCGGTCAGGCCCAGTCGGGCAAGCGTGGAGCGCACCCCGACCTCGCGCTGCAGCCGGGGGTCGACGTAGGTGTGCCGGGTGCCGTCCTCGCCGCGGGCGGTCAACGGCAGGCTACGGGTCTGGCGGGCGGCCACGGTCACGGTCGCGCCGCTGTCACCGGTCAGCACGGCCGCTGCGCCAACGGCGAGATCGTTGTCGTCGGCGGCGATGACCAGGGTGCCCTGCGGAGCAACCACCAGCTGATCGAGCGCGGCCGGGGCGCCTCCGAGCACCTCGGTGATCGGAGTGTCTGCCGACAGCGACAGCGCCGCCAGCAGCACCGCGCTGTTTCCACCCTCCAGCAGCGGGAAGTCGCGCGACACCAGCGCCACGCGTACTGCCGTCGCATCGGGATCGGCGGCCCGCCCGGCGGCGACCGCCATGGTCAGCGCATCCTCGTCGGGTCCCTTCACTCGGCTCTTGCCTTTGGTCCATGGCGGCAGATAGGTGCCTATCGAGACGATGTGGGTCATGCAGCCTCGTTTCGGTCCGCGTGGATGCCCGCGGCAGTTCGCACATTAATAAGGTATATAGTTATAGCATTTGGCACACGGCCGACGAAACCTGGCCGACGAAACCGGGAGGAGACGCCGCGTTGGATCATCCCGATCCTCGCACCTTGGCCGATCGCGTCGTCCTGGTTACCGGGGCCAGCCGCGGCATCGGCCGCGCGATCGCGGTCCGCGCGGCGGCCGACGGGGCCATGCTGGCCCTGCTCGCCAAGACGGACACTCCCAACCCCAAGATTCCCGGGACGCTGGCCGAGACCGCCGATGCGGTGCGGGCGGCAGGCGGGCGGGCGCTGCCGGTGGTCTGCGACGTGCGCGACGCCGATGCCGTCGCCTCCGCTGTCGCGACGATCGCCGAGGAGTACGGCGCCATCGACGTTGTGATCAACAACGCGGGCGCACTCGATCTGCGAAGCACGCAGAAGCTGCCGCCCAAGAACTTTCGCCGGCTGCTGGAAGTCAACGTTGAGGGCCCGTTCGCGGTGGTGCAGGCCGCCCTGCCCTGGCTACGCCTGTCGGACAATCCACACATCGTCAACGTGTCACCGCCGCTGAACATGGAGCCGTCGTGGGTCGGCGCGCACGTGGGCCACACGGTCGGCAAGTACGCCGAAAGCCTGTTGACGCTGGGCTGGGCCGTGGAATTCGCGTTGATTCCCATTGCCGTCAACTCGCTCTGGCCCGCAACAACGGTCGCGAGCACCGGGATGATGGTCGCGATGGGTGAGGACGTCGCGCGTGCGCAGGCTCGCGACCCGCGAATCATGGCCGACGCGGTGCACGCTCTGGTCATCCGACCGGCCGCCGCCTGCAGCGGCCGCTTCTACACCGATGAAGAGGTGTTGCGCGAGGAGGGTGTCGACGACCTTTCGGGGTATCGGCTGGCCGCCACCGACGATGACCTGACGCCCAACTTCTACCTACCGTCGACCCCGCTGCCCGCGGTGTAGGAGTCTCATCCGGTGAGTTCATTTGACGCGTTGAGCGCCAACGAGCCCGAACTGGCCAAGCTGCGGGCCTCGGTGCGTGATTTCCTGCGCGCCGACCGCGCCGAGTTCGGCTGGGCACCCGCCGTCGACTCGTGGCTGGGCCAGTGGGACGAGGCGTTCAGCGCCCGCCTCGGCGACGCCGGATTTCTCGGGCTGATCATCCCGCAGGCCTACGGCGGCCACGGGCGCAGCCACCTTCACCGCTATGTGGTGACCGAGGAACTGCTTGCTGTCGGCGCACCGGTTGCGGCGCACTGGGTCGCGGACCGGCAGGTCACTCCCGGGCTGCTTGCCTACGGCACCGACGAGCAGCGCCAGCGGCTGCTGCCGCGCATCGCGGCGGGCCGGTTCTACTCGTCGATCGGCATGAGCGAGCACGGCGCGGGATCGGATCTGGCCGCCGTGACCAGCAAGGCCACCGCGACCGACGGCGGTTGGCTGCTCAGCGGCACCAAGGTGTGGACGAGCGGCGCCCACCTCGCTCACCAGGTGGTGGTGCTGGCTCGCACCAGTCCGCCCGATCAGGACCGTCGGCACGCCGGGTTCAGCCAGTTCCTTGTGCCGTGCGACGCCGACGGCGTTCGGATCGAGCCGATCGTGCTGATGAACGGCGAGCACCACTTCAACGAGGTCATCTTCGATGAGGTCTTCGTGCCCGACGCCGACGTGCTCGGCGAGGTCGGCAACGGCTGGCACCAGGTCACCGCGGAGCTGTCCTTCGAGCGCAGCGGGCCGGAACGGATGCTGTCCACCGTTCCGCTGATCGCCGCCGCGATCCGGGCGCTGAGCGCGGGGCCGCCCCCCGACGACCGCACGGCCGCCGACATCGGTGATCTGCTGGCACGGTTGATCTCACTGCGACAGCTGTCGGTGTGGGTGGCCCGAACGCTGTCCGACGGGAAGAACGCGGCCAATCAGGCCGCACTGGTCAAGGACCTCGGCACGCGCTTCGAGCAAGAGTCTGTCGGGGTGATCGCCGACCTGCTGGACCAGTCGCCGATGACACCGGAGGTGGCCACGTTGCTGGCAACCGCATGGCTGCACAAGCCCGTCTTCACGCTGCGCGGCGGCACCAACGAGGTGCTGCGCGGCGTCATCGCACGCGGAATGGGGTTGCGGTGACGGCACTTTCGGGCGGGGTCTTCGATACCGGCACCGCAGACGACGACGGCGCCGAACTGCGCCAGTTGGTCGACGACATCGGACGGCGGTCCTTCGACGCCAAGCTCGGCACGCGCCGGGTTCCCGAACAGTTCGACGCCGACCTGTGGCGCAATCTCGAAGACACCGGGCTGACACGGCTGACGAGCACACCGGACTTAGACGCCGGGCCGCAGGAGCTCGCCATCGTGCTCTACGGCGTAGCGCGTCACGCCGGCGCGGTGCCGCTGGCCGAAACCGACGCGCTGGCCAGCTGGCTGGCACAGCAGGCAGGCATCGACGTTCCGGACGGACCGCTGACGGTCGCGATCGCCGACGCCGAACCCGCCGGGGGCCGGGTCGCCGGGACCGCGATCGATGTGCCGTGGACACGGGCAAGCGCGGCGGTGTTGCTGGCCGCGCGCGGTCGCGACGAACTGCGGGTCGGGGTACTCGACGACGCCACCGTCGAGGAGGGCCACAACCTGGCAGGAGAACCACGCGATCGGCTCACCTTCGACATCACGGCCGACGACCTGACCGCCGTCGACGATGCGATCGCGGACGAACTGGCGCTGCGCGGCGCATGGTGCCGCTGCGTGCAGATCATCGGTGCGCTCGACGCGGCCGCCGCCATGTCGGTCGAGCACACCCGCGAGCGCGTCCAGTTCGGGCGTCCGCTTTCCAAGTTTCAAGCGGTCCAGCATGCGTTGGCCGGTTTGGCCGGTGAGATCGAACGCGCGCGTGCCGCCGCAACACTGGCCGTCGCCGCGGCGACAGACCACGGATTCGACTCGGCGCAAACCGAATACGCGGTCACCGTCGCCAAGGTCGCGGTCGGCCGGGCGGTCGGGGCGGTCACCACCATCGCCCATCAACTGCACGGTGCCATCGGCGTCACCGCCGAGCACCCGCTCTGGTCGGCCACCATGCGCGCGCAGAGCTGGACTCAGGACTACGGCACCACCGCCGGTTACGCCCGCCGCCTCGGCCGGATGGCATTGGCGGCAACCGACCCGTGGGACCTGGTGATCGGCAATCTGAACTAAGCGAAGAACGTTGATAAGAAGGGGAACTCGTGACAATCAAACAATTCGAAGGCGCGTCGGCGATCGTCAGCGGCGGCGCGGGCGGCCTTGGTGAGGCGACGGTGCGGCGGTTGCATGCCGACGGACTCGGCGTAGTCATCGCCGACCTCGCCGCTGACAAGGGAAAGGCGCTTGCCGACGAGTTGGGCAGCCGGGCGCTGTTCGTCAGCACCGACGTGACGAGCGAGGAATCCATCCTCGGCGCTGTCGAACAGGCCAATCAGCTAGGCCGGCTGCGCTACGCGGTCGTCGCGCACGGCGGATTCGGTGTCGCACAACGCATCGTTGGACGCGACGGCAGTCCGGCCGATTTCGGCGGCTTCACCAAGACGATCGACCTCTATCTGAACGGCACGTACAACATGGCGCGACTGGTAGCCGCTTCCGTCGCGGCCGCCGAGCCCCTCGAAAACGGCGAGCGTGGCGCGTTGGTGCTGACTGCGTCCATCGCGGGCTACGAGGGCCAGATCGGACAGACCGCGTACGCCGCGGCCAAGGCCGGCGTGATCGGGCTGACCATCGCGGCGGCGCGCGACCTGAGTTCGGCGGGCATCCGGGTTAACACCATCGCCCCTGGGACGATGAAGACGCCGATCATGGAGTCGGTCGGCGAAGAGGCCATCGCCAAGTTCGCGGCAAACGTGCCGTTCCCGAAGCGTCTGGGGGCTCCCGGCGAATTCGCCGACGCGGCGGTGTTCCTCCTGACAAACGGCTACGTCAACGGTGAGGTGATGCGCCTCGACGGTGCGCAGCGCTTCACCCCCAAGTAGGTGTCCCAGTCAGAGGCGGCCGTCGACGCGCAGGTCGGGATGCACCCACGACGGCGACCGCTTCTCCTTGAATGCCATGAACCCTTCCCGCGTCTCGGGCCCAAACAGGCTGGCCTGCATACCGATCCGGTCGTAAAGACCCATGTAGTTGTCCAGGCTGGCCTTGATCACCCCCCTGGCGGCCGGTGCGGTTCGGCAGCATTGCGCGAGGAGTTCGGTTGACACGTCGACCAGGTCGCCGTGAGGGACGACGCGCGCGACCATGCCCCAGTCGAGCGCCTCGGCGGCCGACAGCGTTCGGCCGGTGAACATCAGGTCGCGGGTGCGGACAGGCCCGATCAGGCGCGCCAGCATCTGGCTGTAGTAGGTATCGGCGATTCCCCTGAACAGCTCCGGCACCCGGAAGTTCGCGCGTTCACTGACGACGGCGAGGTCACTGCACATGGCGATCTGCAGGCCGCCGCCCTGACAGAGACCGTTGACGGCCGCCACCACCGGCTTCGACGACTGCCGCAGGACGTCGAACGGCGTCACGTCCATTCCGAGGGTCGATGCGAAGTCCATCCAGTCGTCTTCACCACCCTGACCCAGATCCCCGCCGGGAGCGAACACGTCACCCGTCCCCGTGATCAGCAGGCCCGCAAGATCCGGATCGGCGTTGACCCGGCTGATCGCGTACCGGATGCCGAAGTACATCGCCGGGGTCATCGCGTTGCGGGCGGCCGGGCGGTCCAGCGTGCAGATCGCGAACGCGCCTTCGCGTTTGAACGTCAGGAACGGGGTGCCCAGCCAGTCGCCGTCGGGTGGGCGCGCAGCGCTGATTTTGGGGGTTTGGGGCATCAAGAGTCCCTTTCAGATAGTCGACGAACGGGCCGGGTTCTAATTATAGAAATAGTTGTATGATTCCAAACTCCGGGCGTAGCATCCTGCTCGGAGTCAAGGAGAGGACGAGGCATGGCGGCACTCGATGGCCGGGTCGTATTCATCACCGGAGCAGCACGCGGTCAGGGCCGCTCACACGCCGTCATGTGCGCCGAACAGGGCGCCAACATCGTCGGGGTGGACATCTGCGAAGACCTCGACGTGGTGCCGTACAAACTCGGAACTTACGAGGACCTCGAGGAGACGGCGCGGCTTGTCGAAAAGACAGGCCAGGAGATGCTTTTTCAGAAGGCGGACGTCCGCGATAAGGCCGCGCTGCAGGCGGCGTTCGACGCCGGCGTGCAACAGTTCGGCCATATCGACACGGTGATCGCCAATGCGGGTGTGATACTCACCAATCCAGATGAAACCGAGGCCTCCGAAGCATTGCGGATCGGCATCGACATCATGCAGATCGGCGTCTGGAACACCTTCCAGGTCGCGATCCCGCACCTCAAGGAACGCGGCGCGGGTGGCAATCTGATCGCCACCAGCTCAATGGCCGCCCTGTTGGACATGACCGACGGTCGCGGGGGTTCGGACGCCTATCTCATGGCGAAGCTGGCGATCACCGGCCTGGTGCGTGCGTATGCGAATCTTCTTGCACCGGATCGCATCCGGGTGAACGCGGTAGCCCCGACCAACTGCGCCACTCCGATGATCACCGAGAACCCGGCCCTATTCAAGGTGATCGAACAGATGCCGCACTTGGCCAACGCGATGCAAACGGCACTGCCGGACTTGCCGCTGATCGAACCCAGGGATGTCAGCAACACCATCCTCTTCCTGATCTCCGATGCGGGACGCGCCTTCACCGGCAGTGTGCTCAAGGTCGACGCGGGCATGGACGTGCGCCGCTAGCGCGAAGGCCCACCCGTGGATTACCGAATCTCTGGAAAGCCGGCGCTGATTGTCGGTGGCAGTAAGGGAATCGGCTTCGAAGTCGCCAAAATGCTTGCCGCGGAGGGCAGCCGGGTGGCGGTACTCGCACGGACGAAAACCGATGTCGATGCGGCCGTTGACGCGATCCGCATTGACGGCGGCGACGCGATGGGCGTGTGCGCAGACGTCAGCCAGCCGGAAGCGCTCGAGAACGCCGTTGGCGAGGTGCGCGCCCGGATAGGCGCACCTCAGATCGTGATCGGTCAGGCCAAGTACCAGCGACCCGGCGATTTCGCCGACATCGACGATTTGGATGCCTACCGCGAATCCTTCGAGTCGCACACGATGAGCCAGATCTTCCTGTTGCGGACTGTTCTGCCCGCGATGCGAGACGCCGGCTGGGGTCGTTTTGTTCACATCGGGTCGGGCACCGCCAAGGAGCCCGCGGGCAACATCCACCACGCGGTGGCCAACACCAGCAGGCCGTCGACCATCGGCCTGTTGAAGACGGTGTCCGACGAATACGCCCGCTACGGCATCACGGTGAACACCGTTGCGCCGGGCTGGATCGAAACCGAGAATGCGATCGCGTACATCGACAAGAATCTGGGAGCGGCGACCGAGCAACAGCGACGTGATTTCATGCTCGGGGAAGCCCGGGTACCCGCGGGGCGAATAGGCAAACCGGATGAAATCGCCTCCCTCGTCGCGTATCTGTGTTCGGATCGGGCCGGATACATCACCGGCAGCTGGATCGAGGTCGACGGTGGCCTGCACCGATCGGCGTTCTGAGAACGGGAGATCCCATGACCACCGAACAGCAGTCGCAAACCGATACCGGCGGCGTCGCAGAGCTCGACTGGGCGGGGCTGCCGATGGCCGCCGACCGCGGTGTCGGGTGGAAGACGCTTCGCGATGCCGGACCGGTGGTGTTCATGGACGACTGGTTCTATCTGACCCGGCGCGAGGACGTGCTGGCTGCGCTTCGCAATCCCGACGTGTTCTCGTCGAAGAAGGCGTTCGACATGTTGGGCAGTCCACTTCCGCTGGTTCCCATTTCGTTCGACCCGCCCGAGCACACCCGGTTCCGCAAGATTCTGCAGCCCTTCTTCAGTCCACACACCTTGTCCGCGATGTTGCCGACCCTTCAGCAGCAGGCCGTGGAGATCGTCGACGCGGCGGCCGTCAAGGGTGAGTGTGACGTGATGGCCGATATCGCGGTGCCGTACCCGTCTCAGGTGTTCCTGACGTTGTTCGGGCTCCCTCTCAAGGACAGCGACCGCCTGATCGGGTGGAAAGATGCCGTCATCGCGCTTGCAGACCGGCCGACCCTCGACGGTGTCGATCTCGCCCCTGCGCTCGAGTTGTTCGCCTACCTCACCGAGGCGATCAACGAGAGGCGCCAGAACCCGGGCCGCGACATCCTGTCGCAGGTGCTCACGGGTGATGATCCCCTCGATGACGGTGAGGCGATCGGATTGAGCTTCCTGTTCGTCCTTGCCGGGCTGGACACCGTGACCTCGGCGATGGGGTCGGCGCTCCTCGAACTCGCGCGCAGCCCCCGGCTGCGGGCCACACTGCGCGACGATCCCGGGCAGGTCACGGTGTTCGTCGAGGAGATCGTCCGACTCGAGCCACCTGCACCGATCGTGCCCAGGGTGACCACCGACACCGCAACGGTCGGCGGTGTGACGCTGCCCGCAGATACGCCGGTTCGACTGTGCTTGGCGGCGATCAACGCGACGAGAGCGACGAGATCTCCACCAACAAGGTAGTGATGGACGGAAAGGTGCACCGGCACTGGGGATTCGGCGGCGGCCCGCACCGCTGCCTTGGCTCCCATCTGGCGCGCATGGAACTCACCTTGATCGTGAACGAATGGCTGAAGAAGATCCCCGAGTTCGAGCTCGCGCCGGGCTACACGCCGGAGATCATCTTCCCGGCGAACACGTTCACATACTCAAGGCTGCCGTTGCGCTACGGCTGATCGGCGGCGGCCGTCGAGTACTTCTTGACCAGCTCCTGCTTGTAGAGCTTGCCGGTGTCGGTGCGCGGCAGCTGTAGCTCGAACGAGACGGAGCGCGGACATTTGTAGTGCGCCAGGCGTTCTCGCAGCCAGACCAGCAACTCGTCGGCGAACGCTTCGGTGGCGTCCTTGGGATCGACGGTCTGCACCACGCCCTTGACGCTCTGGCCCATCTCGGCGTCGGGTATGCCGAACACCGCGGCATCGAGCACCTTCGGATGGGTCACCAACAGGTCCTCGGCCTCCTGCGGGTAGATGTTCACCCCGCCGGAGATGATCATGTGATGGCGGCGGTCGGTCAAATACAGGTAACCGTCGGAATCCAGGTAGCCGAGGTCACCGACGGTCGCCCAGCCATGCCTGTCACGGGAGGCGGCAGTTTTCGCGTCATCTTTCAGGTATTCGAAGGAATATCCGCCTCCGTAATAGATTTCGCCGACCTCGCCGGCCGGCAACTCGTTGCCGTCTGCGCCGAGAATGTGGGGGACGCCGACGAGCGGACGGCCCACGGATCCCGGGTGCGCCAGCCACTCCTCGGCGCGGATGAACGACGCACCCGCCGCCTCGGAGGAGGCGTAGTACTCATCGATGATCGGGCCCCACCAGTCGATCATCTGCCTCTTGATGTCGACGGGACACGGCGCCGCGGCATGGACGACCCGTTTCAAGCTGGTGAGGTCGTATGAATTGCGCACGGTCTTGGGCAGTTTGAGCATTCGGACGAACATCGCCGGAACAAACTGACCGTGAGTGATGCTGTGCCGCTGAATGCACTCCAGCGCAAGCTCGGGATCGAACTTCTCCATGACAACCGCCGTGCCGCCCATTGACTGCACCGCCATCGACCAGAATGACGGCGCGGTGTGGTACAGCGGCGCCGGGCTCAAATACACCGACTCGCCGGTGATTCCGACCGCGGTCATCAGCGGCATCAACATGTTGGGCGCCTCGGCCGGGGCAACGTGCGCGAGCTCACGGCGGATTCCCTTTGGGCGACCTGTAGTGCCCGACGAGTACTGCAGCAGATCACCTTCGGTCTCATCGGCGATCGGCTCCGACCGTTGATCGGCGACACATTCCGGGTAACGCTGCCACCCCTCGAGATCGTCGTCGGCGATCAGCAACAGTTCGGGGAGACCGTCGGGCAGTCCCCCGCAAGCGGGAGGTGCCCCCAGGTCCACAAGTCCTTCGCACACCGCCCGCATCGCCCGTGACCCGATCACCGCCCTTGCGCCGCTGTTGTCGACGATGTAGGCCGCCTCCGCTGCCGTGAGATGCGTGTTGATCAGCGCGTAGTACAGGCCGCTGCGCCGCGCGGCCCACATCACGGCGTGGATGTGCTGATTGTTCTCCAGGATCGCCGCGACCGTGTCACCCTCCCGCAGTCCGGCTTGCCGAAAGAAATGTGCCAGCCGGTTGGCCCGCGCCTCCAACTCGGCGAAATCGATCACTGTCTGCGACGGATACAGGATGACGGCCGGCTTGCCGGAGCCGACATGCTCACGGATCTGCATGGCTTCACTCTATGACTCGGGAAGTGTCACCGGGGCGAATCTCGTTTTCCGGTAACCGATTTCCTATACTTTTCGGCATGTGTGTCGAAAAATGCGATAGGGTGTTGAACGATGCCATCGTTGCCGCAAGACCCTGAACTCACCACCGTCGCCGTCGTCTGTGTGGAATGCCAGAACGGTGTGCTTGGCCCCGAATCGGTGCTGCCCGCACTGGCCGCCGACAGCGCCGGTCTCGTCGCGAATCTGCGCAGGCTCCTCGACGGCGCCCGTGAGCGCGGCGTTCGCGTGGTTCACGCCACCTACGAGGGAACGCTGGGCGGGGACCACCCGGGCACCGCGCGACTATGGCGCGCGCTGGGGCCGGCCACCGCCGGATGGGCGCCGGGCACCCCCGAAACGCAGGTCGTGCCCGAACTTTTGGCGCCGACCGATCTGGTGCTGCCGCGCCACCATGGACTGTTCCCCACCCTGGATTCCGAGCTGTTGCCCGTGCTCAAAGGGCTCGGCGTGCGCACGATTGTCCTCGCCGGGGTGTCGCTGAACCTGGCGTTGCCCCATACCGCCGGACACGCCACCCAGGCCGGATTCCACCTCGTCGTTCCCCGCGACGCGGTCGGCGGTACACCCGACGACTACGCAAAGGGCGTGCTGGACAACACCATTGCTGTGCTTGGCCGGATCACCACGGTCGATGATCTCATCGGCGAATGGGCTGCCTGAAACTGCTCGTGCCGCAGGTAACCGGCGGCTAAACTACGGTAATGACTGTTCGCCGTTCGCTGTCCGTGTCCGCCGTGATGGCGGCGTTTCTTACAAGTGCCATGGGCGGTGCCACGGGTTTGGCAACAGCCTCGCCGGTCGACGAGCCCTCGGAATCCGCAGGTTGCCAGTACGTACTGACGCCGCCGGAACTGATGCTGCTTCCCGGCGGCGCCAAAGCGGTTAGGGCCACCCTAAATCCGAAAACCTGCGACCCGGCGGCGCAGCCAACCGATGTCACGGTGTGCTTGGCGCCGCCAAACGGTCAGGGTGAATGCAAGAGGATGCCGGGCTGGGCGCTGGCCGAGGTGCTGATACCGGCGTCACCCTCGAGTGGCACTTTCACGGCTACCGGCAACGGATGCTGGATGGAGATAGTTCGGTCCTTCCAGTCCGCTTGCCGGACTACTGGCCCCCTCAGTTCGGCGATCTGACCTCGCATTCGCGAATTCGCCTGTCCACGTGTGCCTTCGCGCGTAGCTTGTCACCTTCCTGTTGGCGGTATCAGCATGTTCTGCCACGAATGGCCTTCATGGGCACCCTTTGCCAGATCTGATTGCGTGTAGACATGACCGTCCGGTCCGACATACGTGCCGGTGGCAGGGTCGTACTCGGCGAACGCGACAGGCGGCGGTGCTGGCCCCGGCGCGGCAGCCGGCGGAACCCCTTCCACCGGACCTGACCCCGGCGCCGAAGGATCACGCGGCTGAGGAATACTCTGCCCCGACAGCGTGGCGTTCGGGTCGCCCTTCCAGCTGTAGCCGTCGTTGAGAGGCACGTAGTTCTCGTCGCTATCGCAGATCTTCACCGTCGGGGCGCGCTTGCCGGGATGCTCCACGCATGGCGTGTTCCTGGCTCCACGCACGTTGAACGGCGAGTCTTGCGGTACTCGGCAATAGACATCGCCTGAGGGAGCCGGTGGATAGTCCTCGAACGCCGCCGCCCGTTGTTGCTGGACGGGCAGGAACCCTGTGGTGCATGGTGGCGGCAGATTGATGTTCAAGTTGAAGCTGAGGTAGCCGCCGTTGTAGCGCTGCTTCGTGTTTCGGTTGGCAACGCCGACCGCTTGAACGTCCGCCGCGCCCTGCGGCAAAAGCACCAAGAGCTGCTCGAGGTTGTTGCGGTAAACGGTGGCCACATCACCAACCGTGACAAGGTTCGCCAGCACAATGGGCAACGTGGGTTGCAGACGATCGAAGAGCGCACGCGCTTCGTCAGCAGCTGCGGGCGCGTCCTGCAGCACCGTCGCGAGGTTGCTGTCCTGTGCGCGCAACTCGCTGGTGACCGTCGCGAGGTTAGATGCCCACGCCTGGATGGAATCCGACGTGTCGGTCTGTGAATCCAGGATCGGCTTGGATTGGTCGACGAGCGTGGTGAGCTCGTTGATGTTCGCGCGAGCATCTATCGCCAGCGAGCTGGCCCCCTTCACGAACCGTGCGAGTTCGGGTCCGAGACCGCCGAACGCGATGTAGGACTCGTCGACCACGGTCTTCAGGTTGTCACGCGGGATCGCTTGCAACCCTTTGTTGGTGGCATCGACCAGCGAGCTGATGTTCGGCGGCACCGACGTCTGGCCGACCGGTATCACATCGCCGTTCTTCAATGGCGCACCGTCGGCGCTGCGCGGCCGGA
This sequence comes from Mycobacterium sp., assembly GCA_025965975.1. Taxonomy (GTDB): domain Bacteria; phylum Actinomycetota; class Actinomycetes; order Mycobacteriales; family Mycobacteriaceae; genus Mycobacterium. The sequence goes on from JAOPVX010000125.1 coordinate 26,613, forward strand.
GATCGATGTACTGCTCGCCGATCGCAGACACGCTATGCACCTCGGCGTTGACGTCCGAGGGAATCTTTATGTCCGAGTTGAGCGAAAGCACCGCCTCCGCACCGGTGTCAGTCAGCCGCACGGATTTCACCTGGCCCACCTGGTAACCGCGATAGGTGACATTGCCGCGCTCGTACAACCCACCTGCCTGCGCCAGCTCCACCGTCACCGTGTAGCGCCCGACGCCGAACCACCGGGCCTGCAGGTGCAAGACCGGGAAGAACATCAACAAGACGCCGGCCAGTGCAACCACAAGCACGACGGTCAACTGAATCAATATTCGTCTGGTCAGGTTCACGTCACGGCCCCTGATCGAAATGGTAGGGAGCGACCAGCGGATTGCGGGCCGTGTACGGGCTGGGCATCTGGCCGATGGTGCGACCCCACTGCAATTCCAGCTCAGTCAGCTGGCCCTCGAAGCGCGTGCCGGTAAACAATCCCGCGTCCAGGCGGCTTAGCGTCAGGTCGATGACGGCGGTCAGGTTGGCGTAATCCCCACGCAACCACTTGCTCAGCGTTGGCTTGGGGAACGGGAAAGTGGAGTAGAAGTCCAGCGAGCGGGTGAGATCCTGGCCGGCGTTGGCCAATGATTCCAGTACTGGTCCAAGGTCTTTGAGCTCCTTGACCAGATTTTCCTTCGTTTGGTTGACCGAATCGGCGGCCAGCGCACTGAACTTGCCGAGCTGGTCGACCGCATCGGCGAGGGTCGTCCGCTCATCTTTCAGAACCGCGAGCGCATCCGGAATTGTTTTCAGTGCCTTATCGACGACGGGCTTCTGGTCGGCGATCTGACCGACCAGATTGTTCAAGCTGTCGGCTGCCGCCAGGATGTCGTCTTTTTGGTCATCGAGATATCTGACGAACAGATCGAGCTGTGTGAGCAGGCTTCGCAGGTCGTCGGCTCGTCCGGAGAAAGCTGTGCTCAATTCTTTGGTGATTTCCTGAATGCGCCCGATGCCGCCGCCGTTCAGCAACAACGACAGCGCGCTGAGCGTTTCTTCGGTGGTCGGATAGGTGCTCGCGCTCGACAGTGGAATCAGGGACCCATCCTTGAGCTTGCCTTGGGGCGGAACATCTTTCGGCGGCGCCAGCTCGACGTGCAGCGATCCAAGCAGGCTCGTCTGCCCGAGCGTCGCGGTGGCGTTGGCAGGCAGGTCCACCTTCCCGTCAATCGTCATGGTGAGCAGGGCATGCCAGTCCTGCCGCTCGATCTTGGTGACGTTGCCGACCGTGACGTCGCCGACCCGAACCCGCGAATTCGCCTGGAGATTCACCACTTCGGGCAATTGCGCCTGGATCGTGTACGACCCTGGACCGCCGCCCGCCGTCCCCGGCAACGATACGGAGTTGAGACCCCGCCAGCCGCTGCAGCCCGAGACTGTTAACGTCGCGATCACGACTGCGCCAACAAACATTCGCCGCACGTCATTTGCCCTCATTGTCCACCCCCGGGCGGCACCATCATGCCGGGCAGTCCGGCGGCAGGATCGGTGGACACCGGCGCGGGAACGGCCGGATTGTCGCCCGGGTTGAGCGGCGGCGGATCCACCGGCCTGGCAGGCACGAACGGCGGCGAGGCGTGACCGACCTGATCGGAGTCGACCGGCCAACCGAAATGCGTGAAAACGTTCCCCGGCGGCGGCAGCGGCCCACTGGTGGGCGTTGTTCCCGGGGGTGGCGGTTGGGGGGCTTCCGCGGGCAGCGCCGACGCAGAACCGGGCGGTGGGATGTAGTCGGGCCGCATCCAGTCTTCGCTGTAGGTGACCTCGTTGGGTCGAGCTTGGGCACCGACGAACGGGTTCAAGCCGAACGGGAGTGTGTTGTACTGGCGGTTCTTGATGATCGGCGCCAAGTATTGAACGCACAGTTTCGCGGACTGCTCTGCGCCCAACCGAGAAGCGGCCTGTATTGCCCCGCATAGGAATTGGATCGGGTTGGCGAAGTTGTTCAACGCCAATGCACCGGTCAGCGCGCCTTGCGCGGGTTGATAGATGTTCAGGAAGTTCTGGAACGCGTTGGGTGCGATGTGCAGCAACTGCTTGACCTCGTCGATGTTGTCGGCCAAGTTCTGCGTCACAGACGCCAGCTTGTCTGACGTGGTACCGAGCGACTCGCGGTTGTCGGCGACGAAGCTTCGGACGTCGCCGGCGACGTCAGCGAGATCCCTTACGGCATTCCCGACCTCGTTGGGGTCGTTGGCGATCAGCCCCGTCACGGCGGCCAGGTTTCCGTTGAGCTGGCGTAGCAAGTCCGTGCTGTCCTGCAGCGCGGACACCAGGATCGCCAGGTTCTTGACGGTGCCGAAGAGGCCCTTGCTGTTGTCGCCGAGCGCCGAAAAAGCTTGCGACAGTGTGATCAGCGTGTTTCGGATGTTCGCGCCCTGACCGCGCAGGTTGTCGGCGGCGGTGTTGATGAACGCGCCAAGGGTGCTCACGCCGCCCGGCGTCGTGGGCTGCAGCGTGTTGGCGAGCTTCTCCAGCTGTTGGCGGAACTGATCGAACTCGACCGGTACGGCGGTGCGTTCCTGTGGAATCACTGCGCCGTCTTGCATTTTCGGCCCGGTTTTGTAGGTCGGCGTGAGTTGGATCGCCCGAGCCGTCACCAACGCCGGCGACAGGATCACAGCCTTGACGTCAGCGGGCACCTTGTACTTGTCGTCGACCCAGAATGTGATCTTTGTGCGGAACGGTTGCGGTTCGATCTTGTCGATTTTGCCGACAGGCACGCCGAGAATGACCACGTTGTCGCCGGTGTAGATCCCGTTGCTGTTGTCGAAATATCCGACGATGGTGGTGCGTCTGACGCTGCTGGTGGTAGTGACAAGCACCACTCCGGCGACCAACAACACCGCCAGAGCGACGGCGAGCCCGAGCCTCCCCATGCGCGAATTCACGGCGCTCACTGGCCTCCTCCCGCCGGTCCGGGTGCGCCGGGTCCGACGATCGTCGGGTCGCCCGGCGGTCGATTCTGGGCGCCTGGCGGTATCACCTCACCGGGTGCTGGCACGTAAATCGGCAACGGCGGGGTGGCAGTGGACTCCTGCCCCGGCGGTGGCGGCGCGGGGGGTCCTGGCGGCGGGCCACCCGGCGGCGGCGCCGGTAACGGCTCCCGGTAGGGGTAGCAACCAGTAGGCCCGGGCAACGGCAACCCGGGCGGACCGCAGCCCTGATCGCCTGGCTTGCCGGTGATGGCGTCGGGCAGCGTCATGTTCGGCTCTCCGCCCTGGCCGGTTCGCGGGTACGGGATGGGCAGCGCCGGTGTGCCCGGTTGCCCCACCTGCGGGTCGCTGCGCTGGGTCGGCAACAGCACGTTGGGGTCCAGGCCGAGGTCAGAGAACGCCACGTCGATGAACGGCTGGACGAACTGTCCGGGGAACAGGTTGGCCACATAAGCCTTGAAGAACGGCCCGGACGACACCGACTCGCCCAAACCCAGCGCATACCGATTGAGCCCTTGAAGGGCGAGTTTGACCTGTTCCTTGTGATTGTCGACGATGGCGAGCACCCCGTTGAGCTTGTCGAGCGCGGGTTTTAGCTGTGCCCGGTTTTCGGCGATGAACCCCTTCAACTGCTGGCTCACCGCCGAGATGTGGCTGAAAATCTGATCCAGCGCTGCGCTCTCGCTGCGCAATGCGGCTAGCAGCGCGTTCGTGTCACGGACCAGGGTGACGATTTGGTCGCTGCGCTCGGCGAGCACCGCGGTCGACTTGTCGGCGTTGGACAACAGGCTTCGTAGTTGCGCGTCACGCTCGTCCAGCGTCTGAGTGAACCGCCCCACCCCCTCGACCGCGGCGCGCACATCGGGAGGTGTATCGGCGAATGTCTGTGAAAGCACCTTCAGTGAATCGGACAACTGGTTCGTGTCCAAGCCGCTGATGGCCGTCGTGAGATCACCAATCGCATCGGGCAGTTGATAAGCGGGTGTCGTCCTATCCAGCGGGATCGGGCCCGACAGCTGGCCGTCCCCTCGCGGAGTGATTTCGAGGATCTTGCTGCCCAACGCGCTCCTGGTCCTGACCGCGGCCTCCGTACGGTCACCGAGCCGAATACCTTTGTTGACCTTGAACGTGATCAGCACGCGCGAGCCGTCCTCGGTCAGCGCGATGTCTTCGACCTTGCCCGAGGCGAAGCCGCTCACCCTCACATCGGAACCTGACAGGAGACCGCCGGCCTCGGCGAAGTACGCCGAATACTCCTTGCCCGCCGAGAAGAACGGCAGCTTGTCGTAATTCACCGCGGCAAGCGAAACTGCGACGGCCAGACCCAGGCCGATGGCACCGATGACGATGGGATTCCGTTCCTGGAAGCTCTTCATCGCGGCGTGCACCTTCCCGAGTCCTGGCCGGCCACCTTCACATACACCGGCTGGCCACCCTTTCCGTTGAGCTTGAGCACGGCGTCGCACAGGTAGAAGCTGAAGAAGTCACCGTAAAGGCCCTGCCGGTTCAATATCCGGTACGCGTCGGGGAGCGTGTCCAGCAGATTATTGAGGTAGTCGGCGTCGGCGACGATGTTGCCCGCCGTCCGATCCGCTTCGTGGACAACCTTTTTCAGGGGTGGCCGCGCCTGCTGCAACAGGTCGGCGACTGAGGCTGCGGCCGCATTGGCGTATGCCACGCCGTTGGTGATGTCTTGCTTGCGTTCGGCCAGTCCGTGCACCAACTCCGAGAGCGAGTCGACGGCCTTGCCGAACTGGTCTTTCTGGTCGCCGAGCGAGCCGAGCACGGTGTTCAGGTTGACGATGACCTGCCCGATCAACTGGTCCCGGTCGGCCAGCGTGTTCGTCAGCGAAGCGGTGTGGCTCAGAAACGAGCTGAGCGTCGCCCCTTGCCCTTGAAATGCCTCGATGAGCTGACCGGTCAGCGCGTTGACCTGGTCGGGGCTCAGTGCGTTGAAGAGCGGACGGAAGCCTCCGATCAAGGCGTCGAGATCGAGGGCGGGCTCAGTTCGGGCCAGCGGTATGGTTTCGCCCGCGTTCAGCTTCCTGGTCCCGCCGGCGCCTTCTTCGAGCGCCACAAACCGATCTCCGGTCAGGTTCTCGTATCGGATGACTGCCTTGGTGCCCTCGGTGAGGACCACGGACTTGTCAGTGGTGAATTTGACGTCCACCGTAGCGTCGTCCCGGACCTTGATGCTCTTGACCTTGCCGACCTCCACACCGGCGATACGCACGAAGTCTTTAGTCTCCAGTCCCGAGACGGTGCTGAAGATCGCGTCGTACTTCGTTTGTGCGTCGAAGCGCAATTGCCCGAAGACGGCCGCCGCCACAAACCAGCCCAGCGAGCACACCACCAGGAATATGGTGATGCGCACGAGGGTGCCACGCGGGCTACCCATGATGGCGGTGGTCTCTCATCGTCTGCTTTCTCGTCTCCTGGTCGATCACGGCGCCGGTGTGACAGGCCCCGGCGGGAAGGGAACCGGTGGCGGTGCGGGCTGGACTTGTGCCGGATAGGGCACATCGAACGGCTCTTCCCCTGGCAGAGGACCCGGCTGCCTGGGTTGCCCCGGCGGCGGTGCCGGCGGCAGCCCCGGGTAGAGCGGGGTTCCGTCCGGCGCATATTGCTGCGCGCCGTACGCGGGCGCGCCGGGGTAAGGGATGGGGCCCGGCGCGGGCCCTCCTCCGATGCGGTTGATGGTGGGCGGTTGCGGCACCCCACGGGTATAGGGAAAGAGATTCTCGTAGCCCGGGAAGCCGATGCCCGGATTCGTCCGGATATCCGTGCCAGTGCCCCATCCGGTGTTGGTGATCAGCTGGCGTTGGGGCCAGTTTTGTGCGACGTCGGGTAGCGAACCGCAGCCCGGCTTACCGCCCGGGCCGCCCTTGGCGCCGTCGATCGGCAGGTTGTCCGGATACTTGTACTGATCGTCGCCGAGCAGTATCGCGACGTCGAGGATGACCGACTTTCCAGTGGCGCCGCCGGCGACATCCTCGAACCCGAAGTCGATGACGTTCTTGCCACCGGTGAATGTGCACGTCAGTTGTGAGTTGTACTTCATCAACAGACTCGTCGTGGAGTCGAGCACGTTGACCGCGTGCACCAGATTGTCCTTACTGGGAACGAGCAGGTTGATGCCGCTGTGCGAGAGCCCGACGACGTTGAGCAGCAGCGAGTCGAGCTGCTTCGCGTGGCTGGTGATGGTGGTACTGGTGGTACTGGCGGCGTCGAGCACCTTGATGATGTTCGGTGCCGCAGCGCCGTAGGTGTCGCTGAACGCCTTGAGCGCCTGCCAGTCCTGGCGGATCGTCTCGCTGCGGGGGTTGAGTTGCATCAGCACCTCCTTGCCGGCGGTGATCGCCTCGCCGAGCCTCTCGCCCTGGCCGCGGAAACCCTCGGCCAGCGCGGACAGCACGGCGTTTAGCTTGGCGGTGTCGACCTGCCTGAGCACCCCGACAAGGTTCTCGAAAACAGTGTTGACCTCGGTCGCGACATTTCGCGCCTTGAGCACCTCACCCTTCGACAAACGCTTGGCGCTTGGGTCTTCCGGGACGATGAGGTCGACGAACTTACTGCCGAACGCCGTCGTCGCCTTGATCTCCGCCTCGACGTTGGCCGGGATGTACTTGACCTGATCTGAGTCGATCTGAAGGCTGAGCCCAACTGGTGGGTTGCCCGTCGAGATGCCCTCGACGCGGCCAATAACGACGCCGCGCAGCTTGACATCGTTGCCAGGATCCATGACCAGGCCCGCACGATCCGACATCACCGTCACCGGGAGGTAGGACTTGTAGTTGCCGGTGAACAAGACGCCGTCTAGCACCACGATCCCGATGAGCACGAGTATCAGACCCAAGGTCCACCATGCCGGGTGGATGCGAGATTCACCCGCTCGTCTCGCTCGCGCTGCCGCCATCTCGCTACCCGGAAATGTTCAGGCCGCCGCCTTGGCCGTAGATGCCCAATGCGACCAACAGGAGTACGACGATGACGGCGACCAGGGATGCGCGGACCGCACGGCCGACGGCCTCACCGACGCCCGCGGGGCCTCCGGAAGCTGTGTAGCCGTAGTAGGTGTGTATCAGCATCACTATGACTGCCATTCCGATCGCTTGGATGAAGGACAACAGCACGTCCGTAGGATTCAGAAAAGTGTTGAAGTAGTGGTCGTAGACCCCCGTCGATTGCCCGTAGCCAAGCGTGGTGCCAAAGCGGGTCGCGAGGTAAGCCGCTATTAGTCCAAGGCAGTACAGCGGGATCGACAGCACGACCCCGGCCACAAGTCGGGTGGAGCACAGGTAGCCGACTGTGCGGACGCTGATGACCTCGAGGGCGTCGATCTCCTCGTTGATCCGCATCGCGCCTAGCTGGGCCGTGCAGCCGGCGCCGATCGTGGCGGCCATGGCGATCCCGACAACGGCCGGACCGGCCAAGCGGGTGTTGATGTAAGCGGATGCGAAGCCGCTCAGTGCCTCCACACCGATGTTGGCCAACGAGCCGTAGAGCTGCACGGCGACCAGTGAGCCAACCTGCGAGGTCAGGAAAACGACAACCACGATGGTGCCGCCGATCAGGGCCATCGCCCCGACGCCCAGGCCCATCTGAGCGATCTGTCGCAGCAGTTCGACCCTGTAATAGATCCAGACGTCCCTGATGCCGACGATCGTCTTGCCGAAGAACTGGGTCTGCTCACCGATCCTGTTCCAGTTGTCGGCCCAGCTTCGAGCCGTACGTTGAAGCCGCGGCGCGACAGCGCGCGCGGGGCTGCTCACAGTGTTGCCTTTGCGCCGACGATGGTCGTGATCGTGCCGATGACGAACAGCACGAGGAATGTGAAGACGACCGTCTCGTTGACGGCGTTGCCGACGCCTTGTGGTCCGCCGCCCACCGAGAGGCCTTTGTAGCAGGCGATCAGGCCGGCGAAGAATCCGAAGAGGACGGCCTTGGACAGCGCGATGATCAACTCGGGAATGCCGACCAGCAGGGTCAGGCTCCCGGCGAAGGCTCCGGGCGTGACGTGCTGGAGAAAGACCGAGAAAAAGAAGCCGAAGGTCAGGCCCACGACGATTACTACGGACGTGAGCATTGTCGCGACAAGCGTGGCGGCCAGTACGCGCGGAACGACCAGGCGGTGGATTGGGTCGAGGCCGAGCACCCGCATTGCGTCGATCTCTTCGCGAATGGTCCGGGAACCGAGATCAGCGCACATCGCGGTCGCCCCGGCACCCGAGATCACCAGCACCGTGACGACGGGACCGATGTAGAGGACCGCACCCAGGGCCGCGCCGGCTCCAGACGCGTCGGCAGCGCCGATCTCGATGAGCAGCAGGTTGAGGATGAACGCGGTGAGCACCACGAACGGGACCGCCATGAGGATCGTCGGCAGGATTGACACCCGCGCGACGAACCAGGTCTGCTCCACGAACTCGCGGAAGGCAAAGGGCGGCTTGAACATCTCGACGACCGTGTCCATCGACATCGCGAAAAAGTCACCGAGAGTCCGCAGTGGCTTGGATACATCTCTCTGCTTGCCGGCGGCCACTAGTGGATCTCCCGCGGCGATAACCCAAACCGCCGAACGCGTTGACGCGTCGGAGGAAGGCCGCCGACGTCACAGCCACCGTGCCCTTCGGCAGGATTAACAGCCGCCGCGGTCGGACACTTCATAGACGGTGAATCCCCTCCGTATCTCAGCGTTTTGCCAGGCGCCTGAGATGTGATTCAACGCACAGGCGACTGCCGACAAACCGTACACCACCGTTTTCGGCCATAGCAACAACTCTGCGACATTAACGGCATTGGTGGCTCAGTTTACCTAGTTCGACAGGTTAGGTTTGCTCAGCTCGCTTGCGACAGATCTGCTGCGAACGTCTCACCGCGTCTGCATCTAAACGGCCGTTCACTGTTGGCGCATGGAAGATGCGCGCCCGCACCTCGGCGAACTGTTCATCGGCACAGATGAGGACACTGCAGCGCGCTATTCGGCGCCATCGCGCGACACCGCGGATCGGGACGCAGCATGGTGGTGGTAGGCCACCGTCGGGGGTGGTACATCCCGCCTAGATATTTGCTGCCTCTTCTGGATATCACCACCATCGATCACGTGTTAGCCATTCGCAGCAAGAATAGCCACTGACCAACAATTGCCATGTCTCCGCCCGGAGAATTCAGTTATGCACACGCCGAAATACATTAATTTCGTATTCAACTGAAGCGTTACCCGTCCGCAAATTAGAACGGTTTATCGGGGCCTATTACCCCCGCCCCATTTCGAACGCGCCCCGGGAGCGATCCGGCGAGCCGGCCGCCCAGGGGCGGATCCCCTCAGGCCACAACCATCATGGCGCCGCGGAGGCCAGCCCGTTCACCCCGACACCCGCCCGGCCCGCTGGGCGGCAGCTGCGCACAAAATCGCCCCGACCCCGGTCTTACAGGCCGATTACCGGCGAAGAACGGACGAATCCACGGGGCGTCCAACAATAGTCAAAAGGTCTATCTATATAGCTAATTACAAAGCAGTTTCAGGCAAAAAACTGACGCGCCCACAAGGGCCGTCGATCAATGCGACTTATGGTTCCGACGCGGTTGCTCGGCTGGACCGGCACCGGCCGCACGAACACGCGACGGGCCTGCACCGTCAGTCAACCAATCGCCAGATCAGCTCGCTGATCGCGGGCAGTACGGCCTCACGGGGCATCGACGCGACCTCGCTGTGCCGGACCATCAACCACGACCGCTCGAACATCGCCATGACCGTCAGTCCGATCGCGGCGGGGTCGGACGTGGGAGGCGTCGTGGCCGTCTTGTGGATGCGCTTGCCGAGCGCCGCCGCGGTTCGACGGTGCGAGCGCGCCACCGAAGCCCGGAATGTGCGATCGGGCGGCATGTCTTCTTCCGACCGGATGACGAACGCCCCGTTGCGGTCGAGATAGGCGAAATAGCGGCTCACCCACTCGTCGATTCCCTGCCGCGTCGGCTGGTCGCCGAACGCCTCGACCACCTCGACGGCCTCGTGGTAGGTGGCGGTGCCCAGCTCGACGAACAACTCGGTCTTGTCGCGGAAGTAATAGTAGAAATTCGCGCGGGCGACACACGCCAGCTCGGTGATGTCACGGACCGTGACACCGGAAAACCCCTTGCGCGCGAACGCGACTCGCGCGGCGTCGAGGATAGCCCTACGGGTGCGGTCGGACTTCCTGCTCCCTGGCGGTCCAGACAGGTCAGACACCATGTCCGACGAGTTCGGGGTAGAAGCCAGCGGCCCAGGTGCGCAGAGCCTTGAACCCCGCCGCCTCCGACGGGGCCAACGCCGGAGAATCCATGTACCGCTGGTGCTGCCAAATTCGGATGTCGTCCGGCAGAGCACGTTTGGCCACACTCAGCTGCTCGGTGAAGTCCCTGCAATCGTCGCTTATCCAATACCCCGCGAAAATGTCCGACCTGGTGTCGTCGACCGGCGTGGGACACACCGAGATCACTCGAACTCCGTCGCCGGTGTGTTCGCCGTTGAAGCTGACGCCGATCCCCGACCAGTAGATCTCGATCGTGTTCAGGGTGTCGCCTGCACGGTCCTCCCCCTCGGTCCAGCGCCGCCCGAAGCCGACCTTGGCCGACCAGGTCGACTCGTCGCGCGACTCCCTTAGCACGCACGGGCTGATCGGGGTGCGGTGGACGAAGCGAAAATGATGTGGGTCAACGGCGTTCTCGGCGATGACTTGGGGATGCACGCGCACGTTCTCAAACCTTGTGCGGCACTCTTCGTCGAACGGGTGGTAATTGCGCGACTCAATGTGTGGCCCAAGGATTTTGAATGCGTCAGGGGCGGCCCAGCCCGGCTCCGCGCCCGCTACTTCGTGCCAGACGTAGATGGAGGAGTTCATCTCGGCGACCGGGAAAGAGCGGATCCGACGTCCCCTGTTGGGGCGCTTCTCGTAGGGAATCCGTACATTGCGACCATCGCCGTCCCACACCCAGCCGTGAAACGGGCATTGGATTCCGTCTTCGACGACACAGCCGCCGTGGGCGAGGCTTGCGCCGAGATGTTGACAGTGCGCGTCCAAGACGCTGACACGTCCGTCCGACTGCCGGAACGCGACGAGGTCGCGGCCGAAGTAGTGCAACGCCACCGTCGCGCCCACTGCGATGTCCGCGCTCCATGCGACTTGAAACCAGCCGGTCGGCAACATGCTCGGCCACTCCGTCATCGAACCGTCCTCTCGGATGTGCGGGACCCGGTGTCCTTCACAATACAGTTTTCGACATGGATGTCGAAAAATCGGGCGCCTGTTTACCCACAGCCCGCGGCGATGGATGTAGACTCACATATCTTACTAAGTAAACGATCTCTATCGACCCGGGATGTGGGCAGCACGATGAAGTGGGGACTACCCTGGCCCGGCCCGCAGCTGGCCGCGCAAGCCGAGGCCGCAGGCGCGATCGCCTTCTGCGCCGGCGAATTCGCCGACCTCAGCGCGTATGTGACCACCACCGAGATGGCGCGCGCCACGTCGACCGCGATGATCGGTCCTGGCATCGCGTACGCGTTCGCCCGATCCCCGTTCGTTCACGCCGCGTCGATCCGACATCTATCGAAGCACGCCGCAGGCCGGGTGTTCCTCGGCCTCGGGGCGGGCACACCGCGGATGAACCGCGACTGGTTCGGCGTTGACGCCGACCACCCCGCGCCGCGGATGGCCGAGCTGATCAACGTCATCAGGGCATTCCTGCACGCGGAGAACGGCGAGCCCGTCCGCTATCGCGGTGACTACTACTCGATCGACGCCGACATCCGCGCCCCGGTGTTCGGCAGGCTCGACGTGCCGATCCTGATCGGCGCGTTCAACAAAATCATGATTCGGACCGCGGGCCGCGCCGCCGACGGAGTACTCGGGCATGGGCTGTTCACCGACCGCTGGTGGGAGGAGGTGGTGGACCCCGAACTTGCCCGCGGCGCCGAAGCCGCTCACCGCGACGCGGGCAGCCTGCACAGGTGGGGATGGCTGATCACCGCGATCGACGACGCCGATCCGGAGCGCGCCGTGACCGAGGCGCGCCTGCAGATCGCCTTCTACCTGACCGTGCGGACCTATGACTCGCTCGTCGAGTTGCACGGCTGGCAGGATGAGGTTGCCGCGATCCGCGCGGAGTTCCGAAACGGGCACCCGAAGGCCATGGCCCACCACGTCACCGACGAGATGTTGTGGGCGGCGGCAATCTGCGGCGACGCGGCCCAGGCCCGCGAGATGCTCTCGCACCGCAAGCGGCTACCCGACACTGCATTCGTCGCGGCGCCAAGCTTCTTGGTTGGTCAGCGCCGACGATCCGAATACGATGGCGCCGCGATCCGGCTGGCATCCGACCTGCACTGATGCCCATTGCACCGGCCGAATTGCCGCCTCACATGGTTTACTGAGTAGTACAACTGCAATCCGCTAGGAAGGGCCACGGTGTCTCGACCTGAATCGCTCGCTCCGATGATGGCGCCTGACGCTGCTTCAGGAGCCGTCCGATCACCGAAGACGGCGGAACTGGTGGCCAGGACGTTGCGCCGAATGGTCGTCGATGGCCAACTCAAGGACGGCGACTTCCTCCCTCACGAGGCCGACCTCATCACTCATTTCCAGGTTAGTCGGCCGACACTGCGCGAAGCGGTGCGAGTGCTGGAGTCCGAGCGGCTCGTCGAGGTCCGCCGTGGTTCACGGACCGGTGCCAAGGTGCGGGTGCCTGGTGCCGAGATCGTTGCCCGACCGGCCGGGCTCTTGCTCGCGTTGTCGGGCGCCACGCTGGCAGACGTGATGACCGCGCGGACGGCGATCGAGCCGCAGGCGGCGAAGTTGCTTGCCGAGGAGGGCACCGCCGAAGCCCACAAGGAACTCGCCCGCCTTGTCGACGACATTCCCCGGGAATGGGAGGCCGGCAGGCTGGGTCCTGCATCGGCGAACCTCCATCGCCGCATGGTCGAGCTGTCGGGCAACGCGACGCTGGGAATCATCGCCGGAATGCTGCACGAGATCAGCGAACGGCACACGGCCGCAGCATTTTTGGGCGTCCAGAACATAGTGCCGAAGGCCCAGTACAGCAAGGTGGTCAAGTCCTACCACCGACTGGTGGACCTGGTCGTGGCCCGCAACGGCGCCGAGGCCGAAACGCATTGGCGCCGCCATATGGAGGCCGCCAGCGCCGCGCTGCTCAAGGGTCACGAGAAGACCCGGGTCCGCGACATCATGGACTGAAACGTCGACCGAACCCTCTAGTCGTGAGACGGGTCTCGCCCTCCCCTCGAATCAGTGATACTTTTATCTCATTTGGTCGCATCGATGCGACGATCGATCACCGAGGATCGCGGAGGTTAGGTAGGTGTCGAACCCTCTTGACGGCGTTCGCGTCCTGGAGGTCGCACAGTTCACCTTCGTGCCGTCTGCCGGAGCGGTCCTGGCCGACTGGGGCGCCGAGGTGGTGAAGGTCGAGCATCCGGTGACCGGTGATGCGCAGCGCGGGCTGGTGAAGGTGTTGGGCCGGGCGGCCAGCTTGCCGGGGTCATCGTTCGCGCCGATCATGGAGGCGCCTAATCGCGGCAAGCGTAGTGTCGGTCTCGCACTCGACAACGACGACGCCCGGCCGGTGCTCGAGGAACTGATCCGCCGCAGCGACGTCTTCCTCACCAACTATCTGCCTTCGGCACGCACCAAATTGGGCATTGACGTCGAGGACGTCCGGCGAGTCAATCCCGACATCATCTACGTCGCGGGCAGCGGATTCGGGATGAACGGGCCCGATCGCGACGCCGGAGCCTATGACGCGACGGCGTTCTGGGCGCGCGGTGGCAGCGCCGACGGTGTCACACCCCCGGGATCCGACTCGGTGACCTTCATGCCCGCCGGGGCCTACGGCGACAACATCGGCGGGCTGGCGATCGCGGGCGGGGTGGCCGCTGCGCTGTTCGGTCGACAGGCCACCGGCGAGCCGGCCGTCCTCGATGTGTCCCTGCTGGCCGTCGGTGCATGGACCACCCAGTTCAGCGTCAACATGGCGATGCTGATGGGCGGGCCGTTGCCGAAGATCGAGCGCAGAACGCAGGCGCCCGGCAATCCGCTCACCGGGGCGTACCGCACGTCAGACGGTAGATTCGTGCAACTGTCGATGCTGCAGCCGAGCCGCTACTGGCCGGAATTCTGCCGGCTGATGGGGCTGGACGGCTACGCCGAGGACACGAGATTCGCATCGATGGAGTCGATGGCGGCCAATGCGGACACCGCCTATGAGATCGTTGCAGAGGCGGTAGGCAAGCTGACCTATTCCGAGTGCAAGAAGGTGCTCGATCGCAGCACCGGCCAGTGGGCACCCGTCCAGGACGCCTGGGACCTGGCCAACGACGAAGCGCTGATCGCCAACGGCCGAATCGCCGACATCGTTGATGCCGAAGGCAATTCGCAGAAACTGGTCGCCAGTCCCGTCAAGTTCGGTGACGAACCCGTCACGATGTCGCGGGCTCCGCAGTTCGCCGAACACACCGACGGCGTGCTGCGGGAACTCGGCCTGAGCGACGACCGACTCATCGAACTCAAGATCGCCGGTGCAATCACATGAGAGGACGACCGTGACGACCGTCGACATCACATCGTACGAGGACGGCACCGTCAAGGACCGGCTGATCCGGGCGGCCGACGCGGAGATTGCCGCACGCGGAATCATCGCCGTGCAGATGGAAACCATCGCGCGGAGCGCGGGAGTCTCTCGTGCCACCGCCTTCCGGCAGTTGGGCAGCGTCTCGGAGTTGTTGGTGCAAGTTGCGCTGATGCGGGCCCGTCGGCATACGGCGGCGGTGGAGGCCGTGATGGCAACTAAGGCAGGCGCTTTCGCAAAGCTCGAGGCCGCGATGGTTTACACGACGCGCGAACTACCGACCGATCCATCCATCGCGGCGCTTATCGCCCAGCATTCCGCGTCGGTTCACGACCCTCACGTGCACAAGGTCGCGGTGGACGCCGTCAGACCGGTGCTGGAGGAGGGCCAGCGAAACGGCGAGGTGCGCGACGACCTCGAGATCGATGAACTCGTCGACTTCCTGGTGGAGCAGACATACCTCGCGGCGGAGGAGTTCGACCGATCTGCAGATGAGGTACGACGGCGCTTCCGCCACTTCATCATCCCAGGCCTTGCCGCATCAGGCGGTCCCGGAGGCGAACATCTATCCCGGACAAGGGAAGTCGAGGACGCCGTCGACACCGCCATCGAAGCACTGAGTAATCTCGCCGACCAACTGCAGCGTGGTCGGCATCAATGAAAGGGAAGATCGTGAGCGAGAACCAGCCCGTATCGCAGTGTCCGGTCGAAAACCTGGACCTCAATTCGCCGTCGGCTCCGGCCTTGACGCACTTCGGCCTCCTCGACGCCAGCCAGGATCGGATGCGGCCGGTGTTCCGCAATACCGAGGGCAACGGGTATTGGATGTTCACCGATCACTCGGCGATTCTCGACGGTCTGCAGCACCCGGACCTCTGGTCGAGCAGCGTCATCGTGCCATCGGACCCGGATCCGCCATACAAGTGGATCCCGATAATGATCGATCCGCCTGACCATGCCAAGTGGCGACATGTGTTGGGCGAGTACTTCTCCCCCGGGCTGGTCAAGGGACTGCGCGACGAGCAGGATCAACTCGCCGGCGAGCTGGTGGAAAAGCTTGCGCCGGAAGGCTCTTGTGACTTCGTGACACAGATGGCCCGGGTGTTTCCGTCGATCGTCTTCACCCGGCTGATGGGTATGCCGGTCGATCAGCTCGACGAATTCCTGGTGTGGGAGGACAAGATCCTGCACGCCGTGGGTTCGGGCGACGACGTGAACGCGACCCGGCTCGAAGGCATGATGGCTGTGATGGGCTATTTCTCGGGACTCATCGAGCAGCGCCGCGCCAACCCCGATCCCGACGCCGATGACATCGTCAGCAATGCCATCCGGTGGGAGATCGACGGCGAGCCGATCGGCGACGCCGACCTGGTGAACTGCCTGCTGCTGCTGTTCATGGCCGGGCTGGACACGGTGGCCAGCCAGCTGTCGTACGCGATGCTGCACCTGGCGACCCATCCTGCCGACCGGGCACGGATCGTTCAGGACCCGACGGTGATCCCGCGGGCGGTCGAGGAGCTGCTGCGGGCCTATCCGATCGTGCAGACCGCCCGAAAAGCAACCCACGACATGGATTTCCACGGCTGCCCCGTGAAAGCCGGTGACATGGCGTCGTTCCCGATGGCCGCGGCAGGCCGGGACGAGAACATGTATCCCAACGCGCGCAAAGTCGACTTCGACCGTGGCGTCACCCGTCACCTGTCGTTCGGCGGTGGACCGCACCGCTGCCTCGGCTCACACCTGGCCCGTCAGGAAATGGCGGTCGTGCTCGAGCAGTGGCATCGCCACATCCCCGACTACGAGCTGGCCGAACAGGCGGTCGAGCACGGTGGCCAGGTGTGGGGACTGGACTCACTCAAGCTGAGATGGGACAACTAACGAGCCCGCGGCCCATCATGTTTCGCCGCGGTACGGTGAAAGTGGGATTGCATCGCCGCCGCCCGAACCGGTCGCCGTAGGCGTACCCGCCCGTCGCGATGTTGCTGTCGTCCTAGCTCAACTGCAGAGATCGAAGCGTTACATCCCGATCCCGTTGACCGCACCGGCCGTGTCGAGGTCTTCGACGGCGATGCAGGCTCGCCGCCATCCCGCTTCAGCGTTCTCCGGTGCCTGCAACCCCGGCCAGGCAATGGTCATTGCCACCGCATCCCACGCTTCCGCGGAGAACAACCTGTATCGCTGGTACGCCTGGTCGTCGCTCGGCACGTCGGTGACCCCGCCCGCGCGCAGACCATCAAGATAGCGCGCAAGCAGTTCCCGCTCATGGGTGCGGCGGATGTCGGAATCAAGTCCGGTGATCATCCAGTAGGTGATCTCGCGCAGGCCCGGACCGCGCCAGATCACTTGCCAATCAAGCAGACCCGAGCGACCGTCCGGCAGCGAGTAGGTGTTGCCCAGGTGCGAGTCGCCATGCAGCAGCGTCAACGGACCGGCCTCGAACTCGCGGTAATAGGCATCGATGTTGACGTCAAGGGCGGCGGCCGTCGAATGGACCGCCGGCGTCGCTTCAGGACGGTCCAGCCGTAGGGCGCCGCGCCTGCCGCGCTTGTAGAACGACTTCAGCACCGCGTTGCCGGGCCGCGTGCTCCACCTCCGCACCCAGCTCAGGTCGGCGTCGAACCGTGGGCTTTCCCAGAACCTGGAGTGAAGTTCGGCGAACGCGTCTACCAGTGCTCGCGCGTGCTCGATCTCGCAGCGATCGGCCAAGGCATACGGCCGGGCGCCGTCGGCGACGATGTCCTCGAGCACGATGAGAAATCGCGCTCCTATCCCTGCATAGGAATACCAGGCCTTGGGACACACACCCACCAACTCGTCGGCCATCTGCTGATAAAAGCGGACCTCATTGACCGACATCCCAAGTGCGGCGACCATTCCCCTGTTCTTGGCGCTCACGGGACTGCTCTTGACGAAGACGTTGGCAGGCAACCCCGCCCGCTTGCCTGCCTCGTTCCACTCCACCGCCAGCCGCCGACGATCCGTTGTCCCGGTGGTCCCGTCGAGCGGAGTCGCCGACAGCGCGGCCGCGCCGGGAGCACGCACCCCGAGGTTCACGGTGAGCCAGTCGGCCGTGATGTCCGACGACTTCGACGGTCCGCGGGTCGGCACCCACGGCGACGCCGATGCGGCAAGCTCCGCCACCGCCCGCGCGTTCACCAGGGCATTGCTCAAACCCTTCGCGGACCTCATCGGTCTCCTGCGTTCAGCGTCGGACCGAGTCCGAGGTGGTGGCAGATGTCGGCCAGCATCGACCGCAGTTCGCCGAGACGTTGCGTGCCGATGATGTTCGCGATCTCGGCGTTGAGCCCTTCGGCGATGGCGGCGGCGTCGGCGATCAGGGCGACTCCCTGGTCGGTGTAGCGGACGATCTTGGCCCTGCCGTCAACCGGATCGGGCACCCGCTCGACATAGCCGAGGTCCTCGAGCTCGCTGACGACCTGACCGACGGCGTTCTTGGAGACGTCCTGCGCCCGCGCTATGTCGGTGATGCGGCTGCCCTCCCAGCCGAGAAAGACCATGAGCCGCGCATGTGCGGGCCGCAAATCTTGGTGACCCAGAGCATGTGCGTGACTGTTACTGGCGCGCACCATCCACTCACCGAACTCGATGGCATGCCGCTGCAGGGAGTCCGACTGGAACTCGCGTACCCGGCGTTCGTCCACAAGCGCCTCCGGTGGTCGCGGGTCGGCGGTTGACAACCCGTCAGCTTTTAGTGAAGCTATCTTCACTATATCTGGCGACAAGAGGGTGCCATGGTTTTCGCGGCGGACGAGCTGATACCACCGGCCACCGCAGACCCGTCCGGCGTGTGGTTCTTCGACTGGGTCATTCCGATCGCCGGAAGCCTCTTCATCGTGCTCGCGATCGCGGATGTGGTCCGCCGCCGTCGGCTCACCTGGGGCTTCCTGTTCCTGTTCAACAGCATCGCCGTGTATTGGATGGAGACGGTCGGCGATTGGGGCCAGATGCTCTTCTACAGTCCCGCATTCGCCGAGCACCATCTGTTGGACTGGCTGCCGCTGAAGACTCCCAATGATCCGCTTTTCATGCCGTTCGCGTACGCGGTGTACTGGGGCGTCCACGCCCTGCTGGTGTTATGGCTCAGTCAGTGGGTGTCATCCCGCTCGGGGTGGAGCATGCTCAAATCGATGATCGTGCTTGCCATTCCGGTCAACTACGTCTGGGATTTCGTGGTCGAGGGCACCGCCACCGCGATGGGCTGGTGGACGTATGACCCGGGGATCGGCCCGGTACTCGAATGGGACAGCGGCGGTCGGATCACCCTGCTGTGGACGATCGGCATCATGTGCACCTGGCCCAACCTGATCGCCTATTGGGCGGGCAAGCCCCCCATCCGGGGCCTCAATCACCTCGAGCGGTTCTGCAGGCTCGACCGCTTCACGGTGCCGAGGAAACCCCTTTCGGCCGGCGCGCCGGCGAACGGCACGGGTTCGGGAAACCTCGTCGTTGCCACCAAGTCGGCGAACTTGACCAAACAGCAGGAGTTCGACGCCTACCTGAACTACGACGTCACGATCGGCCGGTGGCGCTTCGAGCTGATGCGGCTGGGTGCCTGGTTCATCGGATTTCAGGTGAGCTTCTTCTTCCTACTGGTGCTGCCGCTTGTCGTGATGCGCGCCGTGACCGGTGCCGACAGCCCGTACATTCCCTGAGCCGATAGGACGTGACCGCAATGTCGAATTCCCGAGTGTCGAATTCCCGACGTGTGAGCATGAAGGATCTTCCCGCCGAGTTCTTTCTTCCACCTGCGACCAATGCCGCGCTGTGGAGCGAAACCGTCAAGCTGGTCGGCGGATGCGTCGCGTTCATCGTCATCCTCGGCGTCATCGTGGCGCTCACCCAGGGCATCGTCGTCGCGTTGTAGCGCCGATCGTCACCCGAAATAGGTGCGGCGAAGCTCGGCCTTGCGCACCTTGCCCAGCGCCGTCCGCGGCAGCGCTTCGGCGATGACGAGCCGCTCAGGTGTCTTCTGCTTCGCAAGGCCGGCCGCCGCGAAGTGCTTCAGGAGCGAGTCAATGTCAAGTGCCGCACCGGGTTTGAGTACGACGACGGCCGCGACCACCTCGCCATGCCGCGGATCAGGGGCCGCCAGCGCTGCCCCTTCGGCCACCGCGGGGTGGCTGTTGAGCACCTCCTCGACCTGGCCCGACGAGATCGTTTCGCCGCCGCGGACGATGACATCCTTGATCCGGTCGGTGATGGTCAGCCGGCCGGCCGCATCGACATGCCCGAGATCGCCGGTGCGAAACCAGCCGTCGGGGGTGAACGCCTCGGCGTTCAGTGCGGCATCGCGGTAACCGACGAACTGCTCCGGCCCCTGGCTGACGACCTCGCCGTCCTCCCCCGTCGGCACCTCCGTCCCGTCGGGTGCGAGGATGCGCAGCGACGAGCCGGGCAGTGGTTTGCCGTCCGTGCCCAGCCGCGCCCACTGGGGCTCGCCCGCGTGTTCGCCGGTCACGGTGGGATGTTCGGTGGCGCCGTAGGAACGGAACGTGGCGATACCGGCCGCGGCCGCTCGCCTGCCGAGTTCCTCGCTGACCGGCGCGGCACCGACCAGGAACTCGCGTAACGCGGGCAGCTTCACACCCGTCCCAGCCAGATCCAGGATGTCCTGAAGGTGAATGGGCGCACCCGCCGTGGACGTGACGCCGTACTCGTGGCCCAACTCGACCACGCGGACGGGATCCCATCCGTCCAAGAACACGGTGCGCCCGCCCGACATCAGCGGCCGCAACATGTTCCCGACGCCTGCGATGTGCCCCGGCGGGAAGGTCACCAGCGACACGTCGTCGGGTGCCCCTGCGATCAGCGCGGGCAAGGTTCGTTGCTCGGCAAGCACCGTGTTGTGGCTGTGCTGCACACCTTTTGGAGCCGATGTGGTGCCCGATGTGTACAGCATCAGGCAGACGGCATCTGCGGATACCTTGGGCCGCAGATAGTCTCCTGATGCCTGCAGTTGCGACCAGGCGAGGTAGCCATCGCCCTCGACGTCAACCACGATGACCCGCTGCAGGGTGTCGATGCGCGAAAACTCCGGTATGCGTTCGGTATAGGAGATTGTGCGGAAGCGCTCGGGCATGATCAGCACCGGTGCGCCGGACTGGGCGAGGATGAACCCGACCTCGGCCACACCGTAGATGTGGACGATCGGAACCAATACCGCGCCGCAGAGCAGCACCGCCTGGTAGGCGACGGCGCACTCGACCCGGTTGGTCAACTGGACCGCGACGGCATCCCCACTGCGCGCGCCGAGGCGCTGCAGTGCCGCCGCCAGCGAGCGGGCGCGGTCGTGGATTTCACCGACCGTCACCGTCTCGACCGCATCGGCGGTGGCGAAAACCACCGGGGTCGACCCGTGTTCGCGTGCGCCGGCTTCGAAGGCGTCCAGGCAGGTGCGGTCGGAGAACCAGCCGTCGCGATACCACCTGTCACGCAGCGCGCTGTAGTCGAATGGCATCAGGGGGAATGTACCGACGCGACGCACTGCGCACGGCGTCCGCCACGTGGTCAGCTACCCGGCGGGGGTAGCAACATGGACTGCCACGTCTGATCCGCTGTGGCGCTGCGGGCCAGGTTGGACTGGGTGTACACACGTCCGTCCGGCCCAACGTAGGTGCCGGTCGCGGGGTCGTATTCGGCGGCCGCTATCGGTGGCGGCGCAGGACCAGGCGCAGGAGCCGCTTCTGCGGGTGGTGAACCCGGCGGCAGCTGCGGGATGGGCTGGCCGGACAGTGTCGCGTTGGGGTCGCCCTTCCAGTTGTAGCCGTCGTTGAGCGGCACGTAGTACTCGCTGCTCTCACACATCTTCACCGTGGGGGCACGTTTGCCAGGAACTGTTTCGCACGGCAGGTTGCGGGCACCGCGAACGTTGAACGGCGCGTCCTGGGGCACGCGGCAGTAAACGTCCCCGGCCGGTCGGTCGGGGTAGTCCTGGAAGGTGGGCACCCGCTGCTGCTGGGCAGGCAGGAAACCGGTGGTGCACGGCGGCGGCAGCTGCTGCGGCGGTAGAGGGATCGGCGCCGGCAGCAAAGGGAT
>JAOPVX010000143.1 GCA_025965975.1 Mycobacterium sp.
GAGATAGACAAGCTGGTCGGGGCCAACCTCGGCCACCACGTCGCCCGTCCGGTAGTAGCCGTCGGGATCGAACACGTCGGCGGTGACCTCGGGCCGCTTGTAGTACCCGGGGAACAAGTCTTTCGTTTTGACCAGCAGCTCGCCCCGGGGGTACGGCTGGTCGGTCTGGAAATAACCCAGATCGGGGACATCGACCAGCTTGTAGTCGATCACCGACGGGCGCCGCACCTGTCCGTCGATGTAGACGATCCCGGCCTCGGTCGAGCCGTAGCCCTCAACGAGACGGAAGTCGAGGAGGGATTCGACGAACTCCTTCGCCTCGGCCGAGATCGGTGCGGAGCCCGTCATCGCCGCGACGAACCGTCCACCGAGCAGGTTCTGTGCCTCGTCCGCCATCACCTCGGCTTCGAGTGCCGCGCGATCGTCGCCGTCGACGGACCGACGATCCACTTCTCTCTGGAACTCCTGAAACAGCATGTCCCAGATCCGCGGCACGAAGTTCAGTTCGGTGGGGCGCACCAGCGCGAGGTCCTCGAACAGCGTCGAAAGATCGCTCCTGGCCGTGAAATAGGCCGTGCCGCCGTTTCCCAGCGTTCCGTAGAGGATGCCCCGACCCATCACGTGGCTCATCGGCATGAAGCTGAGCGTGATCGACGGCCCGACGCTCGACTCGCCCCAGTTCCAGCGCGACCTACGCCAGAAATTCGCGACCAATCGTTCTGGGTACATGGCACCCTTCGGCGCGCCGGTGCTGCCCGAAGTGTAGATGAGCAACCTCAACGGGTCGTCATCGTCGTCGGGGACGAGTTCCGGTGCGGGCAGCGAATCCCCGCGTTCGAGCAGCTCGGCCAGGGTCTCCATCAACACCGGGCGGTCCGCTTCGGCCAACCGTGTCCTGGCGGCGTCGAAGGCCTCGCGCTGCTCGGTCACCTCGGGGCGGTAGTCGAAGACGACCAGCCGTGCAGGCGTGTAGCCGGTGAGCACCAGTTCGACGGCATCGCCGAGATCGTTGATGCTCGAAGCGATTACGCGAGGTTCGGTCTCGGTGACGATGGGCCGTAGTTGGCTGACCGGCGCGCTGGTCTGGAGCGGAACGGACACCGCGCCCAACTGGACCAACGCCATGTCGAGTGTCGCGTAGTCCACACTTGTGAAACCCAGCACGCAGACGCGGTCGCCTGGCTGGACCGGATGCCCAGGACCGTCGGTCAATGCGCTGGCGACCGCGCCGACGCGACCCCACAACTCGCGGTACGTGACGGTGTCGAACCAGGGCAGAAGCTCAAGCGAAGTGCGGCCGGTTTCCGGATCTGTGGTGAGGTTGACAGCGCGTTCTCCGACAGCAGGCCGCTCTGCATAGGCCCCCATGACGGTGCTTACGATCCGTGGCAGCCGCAGCCCGGGTTGCTCGATCGCCGCGGTCAGTGCCTCGATGGACCGGGCATCGGTGAACTGCGAGTCGGTGGCGTACAGGTCGGCGATGCGGCACGCGAGGCGCTCTTCACGGGGATCGGTCGACATAAGATCACTAGCCCTTCCGAGCGGGTCAATTAGTTAGTTCAACAACAAACTCCACGGTAGGGCGGACTGGCGGAACCGCCAGGCGGTCTTCGGGCCGCCCTGATGTCCGGCTAGCAGCACCGTGGGCATTTGAAGTTGGCAGGTAGGCAAAGATTCCCGCTGACGGTAAGCCTTTGAATGGGCCTGCCCTGGAAGCACCTCCACCGGCCCAACCCACGGCTGATCTTCGGCTCCGTTCGGTCACACCGGCCGCGGCGAACCCAAGGTTCACAGCAGACCCGAACATTTGCGACGGCACACTTCGTCAGACCAACGTCGTTGTATCTACTGCGCCAGTGTTGCCGCCCGACTCCGTCATCGAGCAGAAATCCACTACGAAAGGACTGCCATGAGCACCCGAATTCTGGCCCTGGTTGGCAGCCTGCGTTTCGGCTCAGACAACCGCCGCCTCGCCGAGGCGGCCGTCAAGCTCGCACCGAGCGGCATCTCGGTCGAAATCTTCGACGGCCTGGGTGATGTCGCCTTGTACAACGAAGACATCGACCGGCCGGGGGCTGTCGCGGCCGCCGACAGGCTGCGCGCCGAAGTGCAGTCGGCCGACGCCCTTCTGCTCGTGACCCCTGAATACAACGGCACGATGCCCGCCGCCCTCAAGAACGCCATCGATTGGATCTCGCGCCCCTTCGGTGCCGGCGCCATCAGCGCGAAGGCGGTGGCTGTCATCGGGACCTCACACGGCCAATATGGCGGCGTGTGGGCGCACGACGACGCGCGCAAGTCGGCCCGCATCGCGGGGGCAAACGTGCTCGATGACCTCAAGCTGTCGGTGCCTGCCGCTCACACCCGCTTCGCGGGCATCCATCCCGTCGATGACGAGGAGATCGCCGTTACGATGCCGGAAATCCTGATCGCGCTCGCCGCCGCGGCCCCAAGTCGAGATGAGCGAGGCAGCGACAAATGAGCGCGCCATGCTGTCAATCGCTTGGACTGCGTCAGTAGGCCGATGCTCCTGGCGTCAGTTCGTTGTGCGCATTCGCGAGCGCCGTGTTCAGCTCGTCGAGTGTGAGGGTGCCTTGGTGCCGGATGTGAATCTCGATCTGGTACTCGGGCTGGCCGGTGCGGCCGAATATCGGTAGGACGACGAATTCTGTTGCCGGCAAGTCCTTTTCCAGCGTCTTTGTAATGGATCGCAGGGTGACGATCGTCATCAAGTTCGTCAGCTGCCGTGCCACCGTGGCTGTCGGCTCTAACGAGGCCAAGATTCCGGCGACTCGCTCGTGCAATGACGTGTGGGCGTCGTCAAATCTCCAGGCTCCGTAGCCGCGTGCGCGGACATCGGCGAGCACTTGCCGATACTGGTCGATGTCGGCCCCGGTAAGCCGCGGCGTGACCCCCCGCAGCCAGCGGTCAACCGCGGCATCGTCTCGCCACGCCATCGCCACCAGCCCGAACGGCGGGTCGATCGGGAAGCGCTGCCCGACGACATGCTCACCATCGCTGCCGTGGCCCACCGCGTCGACGACGGTGAGGTGGTCGTCGTCGATGCGCGACATCGAACAGCCGGCCGCCAGACTCTCATGGAGATTGACCAGTGCGGTTCGGCCCTGGTCGAGGAGCGGAAATTGGGTGCGCAGACCACGGACCAATCCGAACAGCCCGCTGCCTAGTCCGTAGCGGCGATCGTCGTAGCGGGCGACCCACCCGCCACGTTCGAGTTCTCCCAGCACCAGGGCGCACGTCGACGTGCTGATGGCGCACTGCCGGGCCAGTTCGGCTGATGTTCGACCACTCGATGACGCGGCCAGCGCACCGAGGATCTCCATCGCTCGCCGGGTGGGCGGCGACTGGGGCGTTGACGCGACCACATTGCCTCCTTACGATCCGTCCTAATAGTAACGTTTAGCGTCCTAATAATAGGAGGACCGGTGGCGATTCGAGTGGCGGTGTGGGGCCCGGGCTCCATGGGCGTGATCGCGCTGCGGGGCGTGATCGATCACCCCGAACTGGAGTTGGTGGACCTCGTCGTGCACAGCGATGTGAAGACAGGACGAGACGCCGGGGAGCTATGCGGTGCCGACCCTGTCGGCGTTGTCGCGACCGCCGATCCAACCGCGCTGCTCGGCGGTGACGCCGACGTGGTGGTCTACGCCGCTGCCGCGAACCTGCGGCCGCTGGAGGCGGTCAACGACATGGTGTCGATTCTGAGTGCCGGCAAGAACGTGGTGTCGTGTTCCATCGTGCCGTTGGTCTATCCCAATGCGGTCGATGCGGCGTTCACCGATCCGTTGCGCGAGGCGGCGCTGGCCGGCGGAGTGTCGTTCTTCACCACCGGTATCGATACTGGATTCGCCAATGATGTTCTGCCGCTGGCACTTTCGGGTGTTGCCCGCAACATCGACTCCGTCTGCGTCACCGAGATGTTCAACTATGCGACATACCCGGACCGAACCGCCGTGTACGACATCCTTGGATTCGGCAAACCGCCGGAAGAAGTTCCGTTTGCCGCGACGCCGGGCGTGTTCACCTTCGGTTGGGGGCCGGTGCTGCACCAGTTGGCCGATGGCTTGGGCGTTCGCGTTGACGAAATCGCCGAAAACGTAGACCGCATACCGGCCCCCATGGCGTTCGACACTCCGACCGGGCACATCGCCGCAGGAACCATCGCCGGGATGCGATCCACGTTGACCGGATATGTCGAGGGAAATCCGACCCTCGTCGTCGACCACGTCACACGTATGCACGACGACATCGCACCAGACTGGCCGCAGCCACACATTTCAATTCAACCGCGTGATCTCGGCTACGGCGGAGCCTCCGGTCGCGGCGTCTACCGCGTCGAAATTGAGGGCTCGCCCAGTATGCGGTGCGAGTTCGAGATGGCCGATGACCACGACCACGATCTCGGCGCGCGGATGGCCGGAGCCTCCCGGATGGTCAACGCGATTCCGGCGGTCTGCGCCGCGAAACCGGGTCTCCTGTCGGCATTGGACCTGCCACTGATCACCGGCAGGGGATTGGTGAAGCGGGTGTCGGGTCCGTCACCGGACAGTCGGCTGGTCGGCAAGTTATAGCTAGAGTCCTGCATTCATTACCGCTAGCGGGCATGACGGATTTGCCGCTGGCAGCAGTCGGCAATGGCCGCCAGCGCTAGCGACAACGGCACCAACGGCCGCGATTCTAGGAGCCATGATCACGCGCCCTTCAGCGGCGGTCACGGCGGCATGACCACCACGCCGAGGCACTCGCTTCCTAGCAACTTCGAGACGGCCCAGTGGGCTCAAGCCCCGCTTGGGGGCGACACCACAACCTCGACGAATCAACTGCCGCATAAGCGTTCTCGAGGCGCGGCGCTCTTTGCCGCCGCGCTGGTGGTTGCGGCGGTGTCCGCGGGTGTCGGCGGAGTCGCCGCGCTTTCCGTGTCGCATCTGTCCACCAGGAACGCCGTGGCCACAGGCCCGAAGGCCACGTCCCAGTCGGCCGGCCTCGACTCGATCGAGCACGTCGCCGCAATGGTGGTACCCAGCGTCGTACAACTGCGTACGGACCTGAAAACTGAGGCCGACTTTGGCTCAGGCATCGTCTTGACCTCTGACGGGCTGATCATGACCAACGCGCATGTCGTGGCGGCTGCACCGCAGGCCGTGTCTGCCGACCCGGGCGCAGTGGGCACCCTCGTGACATTCGCCGACGGTCACACGGCGCCATTTGCCGTGGTCGCCATCGACCCGACGAGTGATATCGCTGTTGTGAGGGCCGAGGGAACGTCGGGACTCACCCCGATCACCTTCGGTTCGTCGGCCGACCTTCGCGTCGGCCAGCAGGTCGCGGCGGTCGGTTCGCCACTGGGTTTCGACGGCACGGTCACAGCCGGCATCATCAGCGCGTTGCACCGTCCGGTGTCGACTGCTTCCAACTCGGCGAACCAGAGTGCGACTACCGACGCCATCCAGACCGACGCCGCACTCAATCCCGGCAACTCAGGCGGGGCCTTGGTGAATGCGAACGGACAGCTGATCGGAGTGAACTCGGCGAACGCCTCGCTTGGCGGCGCGCCCGGTGAAAGCGGTTCGGTAGGTCTTGGTTTCGCGATTCCCGTGGACGAGGCCAAACGCATCGCAGATGACCTGATCGCCACGGGTACTGCCTCCCACGGGTTCCTCGGAGCGCGGCTTGCCGATGACACGAATTCCAGCGGCGCCCGGGTCGTCGAAGTCTCAAACGGCGGCCCCGCGGCGGCGGCCGGCCTGGCCGTAGGCGCGGTGGTCACGACGGTCGACGATCAACCGATCGGCAATGCTGACGCATTGACTGCGGTAGTGCACTCGACGGCGCCCGGCGCCACGATCGCCGTAGGTTATCTCGACCCCTCTGGGCGTGCCCGCAGTGCGCGAGTCTTGCTCGGCACGGATCAGGGACAGCCGCAGTCTTGAGAACCGCTGTCGGACACAGGTAAAGCTTCCAGGCAACGGGTACGTCGATGGGGTTAACAGGGACGACGTGCGATCACGCCAGGGCAATCCTGGAATTAGTCCAGATCAGGGCTGCTCAATGACAGGAGTGGCACCATGAAACTGACCTACTTCACAGCGTTGTTCGGCGCCGTCACAGCCGCGGGAGCGATCGCCGCGGCTCCGGTTGCCGCGGCCGATACCGGGCAGTCCTGCTCAGCCGATGGGTCGGGAAGCATTTGCCAGTCGCCAGGATCAACGATGCCCCTCCGCCCGTCAACTTCTATCCGTACGGGGGAGACGGCTTTCTGCTCGGAGGCGGCGGCTTTCGCGTCGGTCGGTAAGTGAGGGCCGGTTGTGAGTGCTGGCGTAGATGCGCGTTATGCGGGTATGTAGTCGAACGTGTCGGGGTTGGGGCCGGTTCTACCGGCTTCGCCCTGATCGAGGGCAGAGATCGCATTCATATCGGCGCTGTCGAGTTCGAAGTCGAACAGCTCAAAATTCGATTTCATCCGGTCCGGCGACACCGACTTCGGGAACACGATGTCGCCCCGCTGGATGTGCCAGCGCAACACGACCTGCGCGGGTGACCGGCCTGCGGCGTCGGCGATCCGCTCGATAACGGGGTCATTGAGCACCCTGCCCTGAGCGATCGGCGACCACGCCTCGGTCGCGATGCCGTGGTCTCCTCCGTACTCGCGCACCTCTTCATTGGTGAAATACGGATGGACCTCGATCTGGTTGACCGCGGGGATGGTCTCCGACTCTGCCGCCAGTCGGTCCAGATGGGCCGGCTGGAAGTTCGACACCCCGATGCTGCGGGCACGTCCCTGTTTGGCGAACTCCTCGAGGACATTCCAAGTGGAGACGAAGTCGCCGCCATAGAGCGTCGGCAGCGGCCAGTGGATGAGAAATAGATCGACGTAGTCGGATTCGAGTGCGCTCAAAGTCTTCTCGAACGCACGTCGCGCGTCATCGGGCTGATGGAAGCCGTTGTTGAGCTTGCTCGTGATGAAGACATCGGCGCGGTCGAGTCCGGCGTCTCGGACGCCCTGGCCGACTTCCTTCTCGTTCCCGTACATCTCCGCCGTGTCGATGTGGCGATAACCGATCTCGAGGGCAGCCTTCACCGCTTCGGCGGTTCTCGCGGGCTCAATTTGGAACACGCCAAACCCCAGCTGCGGAATCTGCGTGCCGTCGTTCAGCTCGATTGTGGGAATGTTGCTCACGATCTGTCTCCTTTGTCAGTTGGACCGATGGGGAAGCGGCGCGCCAGGGCGCCCGCACACCGTGCCATGCCTTCTGGGCCGCGTCGCTTACACAATTGCGTATCAATACGTGCCGCGTCGTCACTGCTGTCACCCATTAATGGTTACCCGCTAGCGGGAGTCGCGATCGTGGGGTCGGTGACAAGACCTCGCCGCGCCCGGCGGCCGGTTTGGTGAAGCCGGCGGTGGCGCGGGAGGCCACCGCCACGATGCCGCCGGAGTGCGACCGACGCTTAGTCGAACAGGTCGGGCTGGTCCCGGCTGATCCGTGCGAACAGCGGTTGGAAGCTGAACCAGCCGGCGAAGTGGGTTCCGACCTGTCCTGCTGTGTGCTTGGCCATCGCCGGCTCGATCAGGACCGGGGTTCCCGCGGCCTCGGCCATCAACTGCGCCTGGCACGACCGCTCCATGGTGATGAACCACCACGCGGCTTCCTCGACCGAGTGACCGACCGTGAGCAGGCCGTGATTGCGCAGGATGACGGATTTGCAGTCGCCGAGTGCATGCGCGATGCGCTTGCCTTCCTCGATGTCGAGAACGACGCCGGAGTAGCTGTCGAACAACGCGTGGTCGTCGTAGAAAGCGCAGGCGTCCTGGGTAATCGGGTCGAGCAGCCGGGCGAGCGTCGACCACGTCTTGCCGTAGACGGAATGGGAGTGCGCGGCGCTGATCACGTCCGGCCGGGCCGCATGCACCTGCGAATGGATCGCGAACGCGGCCTGATTCACCGGGAGATCGCCCTGGACAACCGCGCCGTCATGGCGCACCAACAGCAGGTCGCTCACGCGGATGTGACTGAAGTGCATGCCGAACGGGTTCACCCAGAAATGGTCAGTCAGCTCCGGGTCGCGCGCGGTGATGTGTCCTGCGACGCCCTCGTCGAAGCCGAAGCGGCTGAACAGCCTGAAGGCCGCGGCGAGATTCTGTTTGCGGTGCAGCCGCTCCTGCTCGATCGTGCGGCCCTCCTCGGGGAGCAGCGCCGCAACATTGCCCTCCGCAAGCCGCTTGGCCTGTTGGACATCGGTATCGGACATGGCTGTTCCTCCAACCTGCGCCGGTCGTTGCGGCCGGGCGAGGATTCAACGCTAGCCCTGCGAACCAGGGCCACTCAAGCGCCGAACGCCAGCGCCGCCGCCGTCGCGACCGCCCAGACCAGCATCGTCAACCCGGTATCGCGCAGCACCGGGATGAGGTCCTTGCCACCGAGGCCCTCGCGCACGGGTTTGGCCGCCCGCACCGCGAGGGGCAACGCCACCAGGCCGACCGCACACCACGGCGTCGCGAGGATCAGCACCAGCGTCAGCGCGAAGGCCAGCGCCAGGAGCGTCTGATACAGCAGCCGGGTGCGGGCGTCGCCGAGCCGCACGGCGAGCGTGATCTTGCCCGAATCCTTGTCGGTCGGGATGTCGCGCAGATTGTTGGCCACCAGCACGGCCGACGACAGCGACCCCAGGGCCACCGCAAGCGTCACGCCAACCCAGTCGATCGTCAGCGCCTGCGCGTACTGCGTGCCCAGCACCGCGACCAGTCCGAAGAACACGAACACCGCGACCTCGCCGAACCCCAGATACCCGTACGGCTTCGAGCCGCCGGTGTATAACCAGGCCCCGGCGATGCACGCCGCGCCGACCGCGATCAGCCACGGTGCGCTGAGCCACGCGAGAAGCACCCCGGCCATCGCTGCGACGCCGAGGCTCGCCACCGCGGCCGCCAGCACCGCCCGCGGCGCGGCCAGCTTCGAGCCGACCAACCGCAGCGGTCCGGCACGGACGTCGTCGGTGCCGCGGATGCCGTCGGAGTAGTCGTTTGCGTAGTTGACGCCGATGATCATCGCCACCGCGACGAGCAACGCCAGCAGTGCCTTCCACCAGCACGCGGCATGCAGCCAGGCCGCGGCGCCGGTCCCGGCGATCACTGGCGCGATCGCGTTGGGCAGCGTCCGTGGGCGGGCGCCCTCGACCCATTGGGCGAAACTGGCCACGGGCGTCATCGTCGCATGGCCGAATCGGGTTGCCTGGCGCTGGCGCCTTCGAGCGGCAAGACTGAACCCCATGGAAGAACGACTCAGCAAGGCAGAAATCCGCAAGGATGCCCTCCAGGAGACCGTTCAGTCCGTGGCCTCGACGGTTGGGGAGGTGGCCTCGATCATCACGACCGCCGTGAAGGACGTGGCCGGTGCAATCGGCGGCTTGGTGACCGACGTGTTCGAGATCCGAGATGGGGCCCGCCGCGCATCGGAGCACGCCGAGGAGGAGTGAACCGGCGCTAGCTGCCTGCGGGCAGCCCGTGTGGCACAGAATGGTCGGATGCTCGGAGTCATCGGCGGTAGCGGCTTCTACTCGTTCTTCGGATCCGACGCCCGTGCCATCAATCTCGACACCCCGTACGGCGCGCCGAGCGCCCCGATCACCGTCGGCACCGTCGGCACACACGAGGTGGCCTTCCTGCCCCGGCACGGCGTTAACCATGAGTTCTCTCCGCACACCGTGCCGTACCGCGCCAATATGTGGGCGCTGCGTGCACTCGGGGTGCGCCGGATCTTCGGGCCGTGCGCGGTCGGCAGCCTCACGCCGGAATTGGGGCCCGGCGCCATGGTGGTGCCCGATCAGTTGGTGGACCGCACCACCGGCCGCGACGACACCTACTTCGACTCGGGTGGCATTCACGTCGGGTTCGCCGATCCGTACTGTCCGGCGCTGCGCGCCGCAGCGGCCGATCTCCCCGGGGTGGTCGACGGCGGCACCATGGTGGTCATCCAGGGGCCCAGGTTTTCCACCCGTGCCGAAAGCCAGTGGTTCGCAAGCCAGGGCTTCGCGCTGGTGAACATGACCGGCTACCCCGAGGCGGTGCTGGCCCGCGAACTCGAAATATGTTATGCGGCAATTGCTTTAGTGACCGATCTCGATGCGGGCATCGAGTCTGGCGCGGGAGTCAGGGCCGTCGACGTGTTCGCCGAGTTCGAGCGCAACCTGGTGCCGTTCAAGAAGCTCGTGCACGAGGCCATCGACCAGGTGGCCGCCGAACGGACGTGCACCCACTGCCTGCCGCACGATGGCGTCGAGTTGCCGTTCGATCTGCCATGAGGGTGCTGCTGACCGGCGCTGCCGGTTTCATCGGGACTCGGGTGGCCGTGGCGCTCGCCGATGCGGGCCACGACGTCATCGCCGTCGACGCGATGCTCGCCAAGGCACACGGCCCCGATGCCGCACCGCCGGCCGGTGTGCAGCTGGTCGACATCCGCGACGCGAAGGCCATTGCGCCGCTGCTCGATGGCGTCGATGTGGTGTGTCACCAGGCTGCGGTGGTCGGAGCCGGCGTCGACGCCGCCGACGCACCGTTGTATGGCAGCCACAACGACTACGCCAGCACGGTGCTTCTCGCGGAGATGTTCGCCGCGGGCTGCCGACGGCTGGTGCTGGCGTCGTCGATGGTGGTGTACGGACAGGGCCGCTTCGAATGCCCGGAACACGGGCAGGTGGAGCCGCTGGCACGCACCCGCGCGGATCTCGACGCCGGCGTCTTCGAGCATCGCTGTCCGATCGGCGCCGAGCAGGTGGCCTGGCGGCTGGTCGGCGAGGACGCCCCGCTGCGGCCGCGCAGCCTGTACGCCGCCAGCAAGGTCGCGCAGGAGCACTACGCACTGGCATGGGCGGAGTCAACAGGCGGCTCGGTGGCCGCGTTGCGGTATCACAACGTCTACGGTGCGCTGATGCCGCGTGACACCCCGTACTCGGGCGTCGCCGCGATCTTCCGGTCGGAGCTCGAAGCGGGCGATGTGCCAAGGGTTTTCGAGGACGGCGGACAGATGCGTGACTTCGTGCACGTCGACGACGTCGCCGCCGCCAATGTGGCGGCCGTCGACGCGGGCCTTGACGGCTTCTCGGCGTTCAACGTCTGCTCAGGACGACCGATCTCGATCCTGGAAGTGGCCACCGAGCTGTGCGATGCGCGCGGCGATGTGCCGCCCCTTGTCACCGGTCAGTACCGCAGCGGGGATGTCCGCCACATCGTTGCCGATCCCGCCCGCGCCGCGCAGCGGCTGGGATTTCGGGCCGCCGTCGATCCGCGCGACGGGCTGCGCGAGTTCGCCTACGCGCCGCTGCGGGGCTAGATGCTGACTCGTATTCGGGGCTTGCAGCGGCGGCTGATCTATTTCCCGTCGCCGGGCCCGGTGCCGCCGGCCACAGCGGTGTTGCCGACCGGCCGGGATGTCGTGCTCGAGACCGACGACGGAATCGGTTTGGGTGCTTGGTATTTCCCCGGACGCGGCGGCGCGATGCTGGTGTGCAGCGGCAACGCGGGCGACCGGTCGATGCGGGCCGGGTTGGCCGTTGCGTTCAACCGAGCGGGGTTTTCGGTGCTGCTGTTCGACTACCGCGGGTACGGGGGCAACCCGGGCGATCCGTCCGAGGACGGTTTGGCAGCCGATGCCCGTGCGGCCCAGCAGTGGCTGGCCAGGCAACCCGACGTGGATCCGCGGCGAATCGCATACTTCGGCGAATCCCTCGGCGCCGCAGTCGCGGTCGGTTTGGCGGTACAGTCACCGCCGGCGGCATTGGTGCTCCGCTCGCCGTTCACGTCGCTGCCCGACGTTGGCGCGGTGCACTACCCGTGGCTGCCGGTGCGCCGGCTGCTGCTCGACCGCTATCCGTCGATCGAGCGCATCGCGTCGGTGTCCGCGCCGGTTTTGGTGATCGCGGGTGACCGCGACGACATCGTGCCGATGCCGCTCAGCCTGCGGCTCTACGACGCTGCGGCCGAGCCGAAACGGTTCGTGCTGGTGCCAGGGGCCGGGCACAACGACCCCGAGCTGGTCGACGGACGCCAGGTGCTTGCGGAGATAACGGGGTTCTTGTCGTCGACAGATATGACTTAGTAATACTGGTGAAGTGAGGCCAGCGATCTGTGAGCAGTTCGGTATCGATTTCCCGCTCTTCGCGTTCAGCCATTGCCGTGACGTCGTCGCCGCTGTCACCAACGCCGGCGGGTTCGGCGTGCTTGGCGCGACCGCGTTCCCGCCGCAGCTGCTCGACCAGGAGTTGTCGTGGATCGACGACCATGTCGGTGGTAGGTCGTACGGTCTTGACCTCATCGTGCCCGCCAAATTCGTTGGCAAGGGCGAGAAGCTGTCGCGCGGCGAGCTGGCGGTCCGGATCCCCGAGGAGTACCGCGGCTTCATCGCCAACCTGCTGAGCCAGCACGACATCGAGCCGGAGGCATCGCCGCGGATCGGTCCGTCGTTCCTGTCCGGCGACACCGGTCAGGACCTGCTCGAGGTGGCGATGAACCACCCGATCAAGCTGATCGCCAACGCGCTTGGGGTGCCTCCTGACTACATGATCGAGGCGGGCAAGGAGCGGGGCATCCCGGTGGCGGCGCTCGTCGGGGCCAAGGAGCACGCCGTCAAACAGGTGCAGGCCGGCGTCGACCTGATCGTCGCGCAGGGCACCGAGGCCGGCGGTCACTGCGGCGAGGTGACGACGATGGTGCTCATCCCCGAAGTCATCGAGGCTATCGATGGCGCGGTGCCGGTGTTGGCGGCCGGCGGAATCGTCACTGGCAGGCAGATGGCCGCGGCGGTGGCGATGGGCGCGGACGGCGCATGGACCGGCTCGGTGTGGCTC
This sequence comes from Mycobacterium sp., assembly GCA_025965975.1. GTDB lineage: Bacteria > Actinomycetota > Actinomycetes > Mycobacteriales > Mycobacteriaceae > Mycobacterium. Next base: position 12,862 of record JAOPVX010000143.1, read on the forward strand.
ACGACGGAGGAGGCCGAGACCGCCCCGCACACGGTGCAGAAGATGCTCGCGGCGACGTCGCGCGACACCGTGCGCTCGGCCGGGCGTACCGGAAAGCCGGCGCGGCAACTGAAGTCGGAGTGGACGGACGCGTGGCTGCCCAGTGAAGGCGGGCAGAAGCCGTTGCCGCTGCCGCTGCAGTCGATGCTGAGCGAGCCGATCATCCGTCGGGTCGACATCCTGGCGTCGCAGGGCCATCCGGGCGCACAGGCCTTGGCGACCTACTTCGTCGGGCAGGGCGTCGGCTTGATGAACAAGGTCAAGCCGACGCGCGAGGTGGTGCGCGAGTTCATCGAGGACTACCTGGCCGCGACGGAGCGGCTGACCAACTCGTTGCCCGACTAGTTGTAAGTGATGCGCACCGAGATCGGATCGCTCTCCATCGCGCGCATCGTCAGCGCGGTGGCGGATTGGCTGATCTTGCCGTCGCCGCCGAAACTGCGGGCCCGGGCACGCACGTCGTCGTCGGGCTCGAAAGTGGCTGTGCCGTTGCGCCATTGATTGTCGACGCGCACCCGCACCTTCGGATCTGCAGCGATGTTGTACGCCCATCCCGCGCGGCGGCCGTGCTGTGAGATCACCCAGATGCCGGTGTCGTCGGCGCGGCCGGCCAGCGGCACGCGGCGGGGTTCGCCTGACTTGCGACCGGTGGTCTCCAACTCGACCACCAGAGACGATCGCACGCCCACCCACTCCAGGGCGGCGACCATCGGATTCATGACGGCACGGCCCAGCTGCCGTTCGAACTTGAACTTACGCAGACCCTTGGTGGCCATCGCCAACCTTCCGTTTCGGCATCGAGGTTATCGACGTTAATAGAATGACCACTCAAATACAAGCTGCTGCACTTGGCGCTGGCGGGGCAGCTGATACTCACCCGAATTGCCAACCTCTGAGCGACTTTTGTCGCTCGAGCAACTCTTGTCGCTCGGAGGCGGGCAATGTGCGGTGAGCCCCGGCGAGCCGCAGATGTGCGACGGACCAGCCATGCGGCAACGACTAATCGGCCAGCGGCAGCGCTAGTCTGCCAATGGCAGCCGCACCTCGAACCGCGCTCCGGTGCCCAGGTTGTGCGCCGACAACGTGCCGCGATGCGCCTGCACGAGGCCGGCGGCGATAGCCAGGCCCAGGCCCGACCCGCTTGGCAGTGACGAGTCAGAACGCGGCACCCGGTCGTTGGACCCGCGGTAAGCCACGTCGAACACCCGCGGCAGGTCGGTCTCGTCGATACCCACGCCCGTGTCGTCGACGCGGGCCCACGCGCCGTCCTCATCCGACCCGAGCGCCAGCGATACCTTGCCGCCCGCCGGCGTGTGCGCGATCGCGTTGGCGACGAGGTTGGACAGCACCCGCACCAATGCGCGGTCGCTGCCGACCACCCGCACCGGCTTGTCGGGCAGCTCAGCCTTCAACACCACACCGGCGCGCTCCGCCGCGATCCTATGGGCGGCCAGCACATCGTCGACGACCTCGTCCAGTGCCACCTTGTCGAATGCCGGCTGTACCGCGCCTGCGTTGATCTTCGACATCTCGAACAGGTCATCGACCATCTCCGACAGTCGAATCGACTCCTGCTCAATCGTTTTGGCATGCACGCGCACTTCGTCGTCGGGCACCACGCCGTCGGCGATCGCCTCGGACACCGCGCGGATCCCGGCCAGCGGCGTGCGCAAATCGTGGCTGACGAATGCGACCAGCCGGCGTCGCGACTGCTCGGCCGCCCGCTCGGAATCGCGGATCTCCTGCTCCCACACCGTTCTCCTAGCCTGGTAACGCGCCAACATCACCGCAGCCGGGATCGTCACCACCGACACGATCACCAGCACGACGGCGGTCCGCTCGAACGTCTGGGTGATCATGAACCCGCTGGCGCCCAGCACGCCGGTGAACGTGGCCAGCGTCGGGATCAGCACCAGCGCCACCATGCTGACCGCCAGCGACAACGACCGCGCGAGCCGGATGATGATCGCACCGGCCAGCACGACGGGCACCGAGCAGGCCAGCGCCCACCCGACGATCTGCCAGAAGTCATTTGTCGGCATGGCCGGTCCACAGATACCCGCGGCCCCACACAGTCTGCACGCGGTGATGGTCGCCGAGCTTGGACCGTAGCCGCTTGACGTGCACGGTGACCGTCGAAAGATCGCCAAAGTCCCAGCGCCACACCAGTTTCAACAGTTCACTGCGGGAGAACACGGTGTCGGTGTGGGTTAAGAAGAACATCAGCAGGTCGAATTCGCGATTGGTCAAGCTGACCGGTTCGCCGTTGACGGTCACCGAACGGGAGGCCGTCGAGACGGTCATGTCGCCGACAGTGATGTCCAGCGGCGGCACGATACCCGGCGACGGCACACGCCGCAGCACCGACCGGACCCGCAGAGTCAGCTCCCGCGGGCTGAACGGCTTGGTGAGGTAGTCGTCGGCACCGGCCTCCAGCCCGGCGATCCGGTCGTCCTCCTCGCCCAGCGCGGTCAGCAGGATCACCGGAACGGTGTAGCCGCCGCGCTGACGCAGGCTGCGGCACAGGGTCAGGCCGTCAGGGCCGGGCATCATCACGTCGAGCACGGCGACGTCGATGCGCCCGGAGCCAAGCAGCCGCAGCGCCTCGGCGCCGTTGTGGGCGATCAAGACGTCGAGGCCGTCGCGTTCCAGATACCGGCGCACGACATCGCGGACGACGCTGTCGTCGTCGGCGATGAGCACCCGCGTCACAGATCGAGACTAGCTTGGCACGGCCACTACCTGCGTCGATGTCATGGATTCGTCACGGTTGATTGTTGTGCCTTCCGGTCCTGGTTGGCCTACCGTCTTGTGGTATGCCCAACGTCACGGTGGTGCTGCCCTGCCTCAACGAGGCGGCGTCCTTGCCCGGCGTACTTGCCGCGATGCCCGACGGGTACCTGGCCCTTGTGGTCGACAACAACAGCACCGACGGCACCGCGGACGTGGCGCGTCGGCACGGTGCCGAGGTCGTTGCCGAACGGCGGCCGGGCTACGGGTCGGCCGTACATGCCGGAGTGCAGGCGGCAACGACCCCGATCGTGGCGGTCATCGACGCCGATGGGTCGCTCGATGCGCGCGAGCTGCCTGCGTTGGTCGACGAGCTCGACCACGGCGCCGACATGGCGATCGGGCGCCGCCGTTCCGTCAACGGACTGCGGTGGCCGTGGCACGCCCGGCTGGGCACCGCGGCGGTTTGCTGGCGGCTGCGCACCCGCTACCGGCTGCCCGTCCATGACATCGCGCCGATGCGGGTGGCGCGCCGCGAGGCGCTCCTTGCGCTTGGCGTGACCGACCGCCGATCCGGCTACCCGCTGGAACTGCTGGTGCGCGCGGCGCAAGCGGGCTGGCGCGTTGTCGAGCGCGACGTCGCATACGGGCCACGCACCGGCGGTGAGTCGAAGATCAGCGGGTCGGTGCGGGGGAGTTTTATTGCGGCGCTGGACTTCTGGCGGGTGATCCGGTGATCCCCGTCGTCGTGCTGATCGTCGCCAAGGCGCCGGTGCCGGGGCAGGCGAAGACCCGGCTGGCGGCCAGCGTCGGTGCTGCGGCCGCCGCCGACATCGCCGCCGCCGCATTGCTGGACACGCTCGACGCGGTGGCGGCCGCGCCGGTTCAGGCCCGGGTGGTCGCGCTGACCGGCGATCTGGACGACGCCAGCGCGTGCGACGAGATCCGCACCCGGCTCGCCGACTTCACGGTGGTACCGCAGCGCGGCGCATGCTTCGCCGAGCGGTTGGCCAACGCGCACGTCGACGCCGCCGCGGCCGCCGGTGGGCTACCGGTGCTGCAGATCGGGATGGACACCCCGCAGGTGACCGACGAACTGATCCGGGAATGCGCGGAGGAACTCCTACGCCGCGATGCGGTGCTTGGCTTGGCTCGCGACGGCGGCTGGTGGGTGCTCGGAGTGACCGAGGCCATGATGGCCGACTGCCTGCGCGGCGTCCCGATGTCGCGGCCGGACACCGGGGCTCTAACGCTGGCGGCGCTGAGCGACACGGGTGTCCATGTGAGTCTGGTTTCCACGCTGGCCGATGTGGACACCGTCGACGACATCGACGTGGTGCGACGCGCCTGCCCGCCCGGTGGCCGATTCGCGCGGATCACGTTGGCAGTGGGGGTCTGACATGCTCGGCAATCTCTATGACCGCGCCCTCGACGGTGAGCGCTGCTGGTTGCGTCACGACGACGGCCGCGTTGACCGACTGCCGGTGCGAAGCTGGCTGGGCGGCCGCAACGCCGACGACCGGTTCGACCACGCCGTGGTCGGGCTGTGTGACGGCCCGACTCTCGACTTGGGTTGCGGACCTGGGCGTTTGGTGGCCCATCTGGTCCAGCGCGGAGTCCCTGCGCTGGGGGTCGACCAGTCGGCCACCGCGGTGGCACTGGCTCGCCGCAGCGGCGCCCCTGCCCTGCGCCGCGACGTGTTCGATCCGCTGCCAGGGACTGGCCGGTGGCACACGGTGCTGCTGGCCGATGGGAATGTCGGCCTCGGCGGTGACCCGCGGCGGATCCTGCGGCGTGCCGGCGAACTGCTGCGCCACGGAGGACGGTGTGTGACCGAGTTCGACTCGGCTATCCACGGAATCCACACGGGATGGGTGCGGTTGGAGTCGTCGCGCACGACCGGCCCGTGGTTCCGGTGGGCGTCGGTCGGCATCGACTGCGCGGCGCGGTTGGCCGATGACGTCGGGCTTGTGGTCGCGGGAGTTCACCCGATCGGCCATCGCGTGGTGGCCAGTCTGGCCGTGACATGAGCACCACCAAATTGCGCGGCACGGCCGTCACCGCCCGCGTCGGCCTCGCACTGGGCGTCGCGGTGGCGGTGTGTTTCGTGACCGGGCTGATCAGTCACTTCATCCAGCACCCGCAGCCGTGGTTCTTCTGGCCCACCCGGCCGGTCTGGCTGTACCGCGTAACGCAGGGCCTGCACGTCATCTCGGGCATCGCGGCCATTCCACTGATCATCGTCAAGCTATGGTCGGTGTGGCCGAAGCTGTTCGAGCGCCCGATCATCGGTGGGCCAGTCCGCCAGATCGAGCGGTTGTCGATCCTGGTGTTGGTCGGGTCGATGCTATTTCAGCTGTCGACCGGGTTGCTGAACATCGCGCAGTGGTACGCGTTCAAGTTCTTCTTCACCACGAGTCACTACGCGATGGCGTACGTCGCGGCGGGCGCGGTGCTTGTGCACATCGGCGTGAAGCTGCCGATCATCCGCCGCGCTTTGGGCGAGCCGGTCGATGACATTCCGACGGGGCAGCTCGTCGGGCCGACGCGGCGCACGGTTCTGCGCGGAACGTGGCTTGCGGTGGCACTTGCCACGGTCGTCACGGCGGGACAGACTGTTCCACTGCTGCGCAAGGTTTCGGTGCTGGCGCCGCGCTCAGGGCAAGGGCCGCAAGGGGTTCCGGTGAACCGGTCGGCGATCGCCGCCGGTGTGCTGCGCAGCGCGCGGTCACCGGACTACCGGTTGACGGTGACGAACGGGTCGACGACGCGAGCGTTCACGGTGGCTGAATTGGCGGCGATGCCGCAGGCCACGCACCGGCTGCCGATCGCGTGTGTCGAAGGTTGGAGCGCCGACGCCGAGTGGACGGGGGTGGTGCTGGCCGACCTCGTGGCCGCCGTCGGCGGCTCACGCGATACCGACGTGCGGATGATCTCGCTGGAACCGCCGGGGCCCTACTCACGGACGGTGCTGCCGGCCCGCCATGCCCGCGACGCCAAGACGTTGATCGCACTGAAGCTCAACGGCCAGCCGCTTGACCTCGACCACGGGTATCCGTGTCGGCTGATCGCGCCGACCAGACCCGGTGTGCTGCAGACGAAATGGCTGGCGCGCATTGAGGTGGTGGCGTCGTGATCGCACGCGTCACGTTGGTCGTGCTCGGTCTGGTGGTCGGGGTGTACGGAGCGGTGCTGGTGTTGGACAACCCGCCGGTGATCATCATCCGGATCGTGGTGTGGGCACTCGTTGGCATAGTGCTGCACGACCTGGTGTTCGCGCCGATATGTGTGGCGTTGGGTTTCGCGGGCCGTCGACTGATTCCGGGTAGGTGGTGGCCGCCCATCGCGCTGGCCGCATTGTGCAGTGTCGTGCTGGTGTTCTTGGCGGTCCCGGTATATGGGAAGCCTGGCATGCGCCCGGACAACATGACGGTGCTGGACCGCAATTACAAGCTGGGGCTGTGGATTTCGCTCGCGATCGTGTGGGCCTGCGTGCCGCTGTACTACCTGGCGATGCGGCTGCTACCAGTTCGTCAGGATGAAATGGTTGATCAGGAGAGCGCCGACGACGTTGAGCGCCAGCCACCAGCGGTGTGACCGTGGCGGCAACAATGCCCCTGCCGCAGTGAGCCATACCGCGAACGGCAGCCAGATTCGTTCGGTCTCGGCCTTGCTCAGCATGGACAGGTCCGCGGACACGATCGCCAGCAGCGCGCCGAGCACCACGAGGTGCAGGCCGGAGCGCCGCCTGATCGCCGCGATGTCGAACGCCCGGCCGACACCAGCGACGCTGCCAAGCCCGATCGCGCACACCACCGACGCAAGGTTCGCCCATGACCAGTACTGGAACGGCCGGTCGTTGGCGATGCCCTGCCAGTAGCGTTCCTGCACCAGCGTGTAGCCGTCGAACCACCAGAACCCCGCGGCCGCGAACGCGGCCACGACGGCCGCGGCGGCGAGCACCGCGGGAACCACGGCACGCACGGCGGATCGCCAGTCCGCCGCCGCGATCAGCACCGCCACCGCCGGGAGCGCCATCAGCGCGAGGCCGTAGTTCAAGAAGATGCCCCAGCCGAGTAGGAGCCCAGAACCCGCGCCGGCCACGATCGGCCAACGCACCGTGCGCCGGGCGGCCAGCGCCAACAGCGCGATGCCCCATGCGGCCACGCCGGCGTAGTAGCCGTCGGCGGAGACGGCGACCCAGATGGCCGTGGGCGCGACCGCGACGAACGGCGCGGCCAGCCGAGCGGTGTTCTCGTTGTTCATGGCACGCACCGCAACGACGATGGCGGCCGCGGCGCTGGAGCCGACCAGAAGACACAGCAGCCCCGCCCACGCGCCGCCGCCGAGCCCGATGCGGTCGAGCCAGACGAACGTCAGCAGCGCACCGGGAGGATGGCCCGATACGTGGGTAATCCACGAATTCGGTTGGAAATCAGGGATTCTGCTGGCGAACGTGCGCACCGCTTCGGGAATGTCGGTGACGGTCGGCACCTGCCGCAGGTACTCGTGCTCGGCGACCAGCCGGTGCGCGAAGCCGCGCTGCCAGCCGTCGATCATTGCGAGCGAGAACGCCCAGGCGCAGGCCGTCGCCCAGGTGACCCACGGCAGGGCGCGCCACAGCAGCCGTTGGGCGACCGCCTGCCCCCCCAACACGGCAGCAACGCCGATGACGATGGCCGGGACGGTGCCCCAGCCGACGTGGGCGTTCCACCACCCGAAGATGGGCGCCGTGTCGGCGAAGCTGTGGAGCCGTGCAGGTGAGGCGTTGATCAGCGGGGTGACGATACCGAGGTGCAGATGCGGCACGACGAACGCCGCGACCACCAGAAACACGCCGACGGTGACCGCAACCGCCTCCCTGCGCCCGATCCGCACGACCGCCAGCCTATTAGTTGCCCTTTGCCGCGGGCTGGGCCAGCTCGGCAGGGGATGGTGATCCGTACCGTTCGTTCCATAACGGCGTAACCTGGACACATGCCCCGTCCCCGCATGTTCGATGAAACCGACGTAATTGCCGCAGCGCGCGACGAGTTCTGGACGCGCGGGTACGCCGCGACCTCGGTCGACGACCTGACGAACGTCACCGGCCTTGGCAAGGGCAGCCTGTACGGGGCGTTCGGCGACAAGCACGGACTCTTTCTGCGTGCGCTCGACGACTACATCGGCACCGCGCTGAATGGTGTTCGCGCCGAGCTCCGCGATCCCGCGTACAGCGCCTATGACCGGCTGACCCGCCACATCCGCGCGCAGGCCAAGGCCGTCGCCGCCGACACCAGCAGGCGTGGCTGCATGATGGCCAAGAGCGCGGCTGAACTGGGCGCCGTCGATGATGACGTCGAACGGACCATCGAGCGCGCGTACACGGTCTGGCGTTCCGAACTCGCCGACTGCATCAAGGAAGCGCAGCGCGACGGCACGATCGACGCCAAACAGAACCCGCAGGCGCTTGCCACCGCATTGTTGGCGTTCATGCGCGGGCAGGAAGCGCTGCACAACGGTGGCGTCAGGCCCGCACAGATCAAGGCCGCGGCGGACGAGATGATCACCCTGATCCCCAGCGGCTCGGAATAGAAGCGCCGGCGCATGCGTCGTAGTTATTGACTGAACAGTCCAGAACTATCGAAAGGCATGATCATGGCGCTTCTCAAGGGCAAGACAGCGGTCATCACCGGAGGCACGACCGGCATCGGGCTGGCCACCGCCAAGCGGTTCGTCCAGGAGGGCGCGTATGTCTTCATCAGCGGACGGCGCCAGACCGAACTGGATGCCGCGGTTGAGGAGCTCGGTGACAACGTCACCGGTGTGCGAGGTGACGTGAGCAAGGCCGAGGATCTCGACCGGCTGTACGCCGCTGTCGCAGACAGCGGCCGCCGTCTCGACGTGGTGTTCGCCAACGCGGCGATAATCGACGTTGCCATGATCGGTGACATCACCGAAGAGCACCTGGACTATCAGCTGGATGTCGACTTCAAGGGCGTCGTCTTCACCGTCCAGAAGGCGCTGCCGCTGCTCAACGACGGCGGCTCGATCATCCTGAACTCGTCGAACACCAACGCCAAGGGCAGCGAAGGAATCGGCGTGTACGCGGCGATCAAGGCGGCACTGCGGTCTTTTGCGCGCACCTGGGCAAGTGAGTTGCGGGACCGCAAGATTCGCGTCAACGTGGTCAGCCCCGGCGCCACCGACACCCCTGGCATCAACACCCTGGCCGGCATGCTGAATCCCGGGCCCAACGCGGCGGAGGAGTTCGAGAACTACCAGCGCAGCACCGTCCCGCTGGCCCGCTACGGCACACCCGAAGAGGTCGCCAACGCGGTGCTGTTCCTGGCCTCGGATCTGAGCAGCTTCACCACCGGCGCGGACATCCCCGTCGACGGCGGCATCAACCAGATCTGACGGCGGAAGTTAGTAGAGGACCTTTCGCATGTTCTCCTCGTCGTAGTACTTCTCGAGTTCGGCGAGGCTGATGTCCGCCTTGATGGCCTGTGCGATATGCGCAACGCTGGGCACGGCGGTCGGGTTCCAGGTCTCCGGCTTCCAGGCGTCCGAACGCAGAAACGCCTTGGCGCAGTGGAAGAACACCTCTTCGACGTCGATCTGTAGCGCGAGGATGGGCCGCTTGTCGTTGATCGTCATCGCCTCGAAGTAATCGGCGTCGGCGAGGATTCGCGCGGTTCCGTTGATCCGCAATGTGTCCCCGCGCCCAGGAATGAGAAACAACGTGCCGACATGCGGCCGCTCCAACACATTGAGGTAGCCGTCCACTCGTTTGTTGCCCGGCCGCTCGGGGATGGCGATCGTGGTGTCGTCGATGACGTGGACGAAGCCGGGCGGGTCGCCCTTTGGTGACACGTCGACGCGGCCCTGCGCGTCGGTGGTCGCGACGAAACCCAGCGGCGAGTGCGCCAACCAGTCCTGGTGTACCGCGGACAGGCGCTTCCCGACCTTGTTGGCAACGTAATTGTTCGGATGCCCGACGATCGCGCGGAGCTCGTCGACGGTGCTGACTTCGCGGCGCATACCTCCATCATCCTCGCGTGCCGTTGCCTGCCGGTGGTCGGGCGTTCATTTTGCCGACGTCGACCGCTGTCACACTCCGCCAATGACCGACGTCGTCCAGACCCCCCACAGCAACCCTGCCGACACCCACGGTCGCAGCCGAACGGGGCTGTCCGCCGATGCGTTGCGACGGGGGATCGTCGACCATCTGCGTTACTCAATCGGTCGCCCGGCAGCCGCGTTGAGGCCCGAGCACTATTACCGGGCACTTGCACTGGCCGTGCGGGACCGCATGCAGGACAACCGGGTGGCGTCCACGCAGACCTCGCTTGATCTCGGCCGCAAAGTGACCTGCTACCTCTCGGCCGAATTCCTGATGGGCCCGCAGCTTGGCAGCAACCTGCTCAACCTCGACATCGAGTCGGCGGCGCGCGCTGCCCTTGAAGAACTCGGCCAGGACCTCGACGAGGTGCTGGCATGCGAGGAGGAACCCGGGCTGGGCAATGGTGGCCTTGGACGGCTGGCCGCGTGCTATCTCGACTCGCTCGCCACCCTCGAGCGCCCGGCCATCGGCTACGGCATCCGCTACGAGTTCGGCATCTTCGACCAGGAGATCCACGACGGTTGGCAGGTCGAGAAGACCGACAACTGGTTGGTCAACGGGAACCCTTGGGAGATCGCGAAGCCCGATGTGAACTATCGGGTCAACTGGGGCGGTTATGCCGAACACTACGTCGACGACGCCGGCCACCAGCGCGTCCGCTGGGTGCCAGGACGGGTGATCAAGGGGGTCGCCTACGACACGCCGATCCAGGGGTACGGCGTGAACACCTGCAACGTGTTGACGCTGTGGAGCGCGCGCGCCGTCGAGTCATTCGCCCTTGACGCCTTCAACACCGGCGACTACTACAAGGCGGTCGAGGACGAGGTCAACTCGGAGACCGTCACCAAGGTGCTTTACCCGAACGACGAGCCCGACGTCGGCAAGCGGCTGCGCCTGTTGCAGCAGTACTTCTTCGTGTCATGCTCGCTGCAGCACGTCGTGCACATCATGGACGATCTGGCAGACCTGTCGGTACGCGAGCTGCCCCAGCAATTCGCGTTGCAGCTCAACGACACCCACCCGTCTATCGGCGTTGCCGAGCTCATGCGGCTGCTGGTCGACAAACGACAGCTCGATTGGGACGAGGCGTGGGACATCACGGTGGCCACGTTCGGCTACACAAACCACACCTTGCTCCCTGAAGCGCTTGAGATGTGGCCGCTGGCGATGTTCGGCGAATCGTTGCCCCGCCATCTCGAGATCATCTACGAGATCAACCGCCGCTTCCTCGACGAGGTGCGCGCGAAGTTCCCCGGCGATGAGGACCGCTTGCGGCGCATGTCGATCATCGGCGAGGACGGCGGGAAGAACGTCCGGATGGCCCACCTGGCCACGGTCGGCAGCCACGCGATCAACGGCGTCGCTGCGCTGCACTCCGAACTGCTCAAGGAGAGCGTGCTCAAGGACTTCTACGAGATGTGGCCCGAGCGGTTCTCCAACAAGACCAACGGCGTCACACCGCGCCGCTTCCTCGCCCTGTCGAACCCTGGCCTGCGCGAGCTGCTTGACGACACGATCGGCGAGGGCTGGCTGAAAAACCTCGAGCAGCTGCGCGGGCTCGAGGCCTTCGCCGACGACCCCGCCTTCCGCATCCAGTGGCGCGCAGTCAAGCGGGCGAACAAGGCGCGCCTTGCCGACTACGTCTCCTCGACGGCCGGCGTCGAGCTGAATCCCGACTGGCTGTTCGACAGCCAAGTCAAGCGCATTCACGAATACAAGCGCCAGCACCTCAACGTGTTGAACATCGTCACGCAGTACCACCGGCTGAAGCAGAACCCTGGCCTTCAGATCCCGCCCCGCGCGTTCATCTTCGGCGGCAAGGCCGCGCCCGGCTACTTCCTTGCCAAGCGAATCATCAAGCTGATCAACGCCGTTGGTGAGACGGTCAACAACGATCCGGCCGTCAACCGGTATCTGAAGGTCGCGTTCGTCCCGAACTTCAACGTGCAGAACGCGCACCTGATCTACCCTGCCGCGGACCTGTCGGAACAGATCTCGACGGCGGGCAAGGAGGCCTCGGGCACCGGCAACATGAAGTTCATGCTCAACGGCGCGTTGACCATCGGCACCCTCGACGGCGCGAATGTCGAGATACGCGAGGAGGCCTGCGCCGAGAACTTCTTCCTTTTCGGCCTGACCGTCGATGAGGTCGAGCGGATCAAGCGCGACGGCTATCGGCCGTCGGACTACGTCGCCGGCAACAGCGAGCTGGCGGCTGTGCTCGACCTGATCGCCGGCGGAACGTTTTCCCGTGGTGACACCGAGGTGTTCCGCCCATTGGTGGACAACCTGCGCTACGACGACCCGTTCCTCGTCCTCGCGGACTACGCGTCCTACATCGAATGCCAGGACCACGTGAGTGCGGTGTGGCAGGACACCACCGCGTGGACGCGGATGTCGATCCTGAACACCGCTCGCAGCGGCAAGTTCTCGTCGGACCGGGCCATCGCGGAGTACTGCGACGACATCTGGAACGTGTTGCCGGTGACCGTCAGGGTGTGACGCCGTCTACAGCGGTGCGCAGGTTGGCGTCAATCCGGAGAAGTGCACCGCAGGCATGCCGTCCACGGTGACGAAATCGGTGCCAGGTGACCAGGTGGTGCCCGGTTGAATCCAGGGGGGAACGCCCTTGGGATACGCGATCGTCATGTCGGAGTAGAAGGCGACACGCGGCGGGCACGCGAGACTCGTTGGCGTTGAAGGGTTCCACGCGTGCACGACGATGGGGTTGGACAGCCGGGTGCCTTCGGCGCAGTTTGGCTCGCACTCGACGGCGCTGTCCGTGCCAGTTCCGTGCGCACCGTCGGGGCCCCATGACGTCCATGTCATGCCTTGCATCACGCCGGTGTTGTCGCAGTTGTAGGCGAACGTGTCAGGCCGTTGCAGCGGAGGCTGACTCGGGTCGTAGCACTTGCCAATAGTGAAAACGGCGTCGCCCGGCTCGGCGGGGTCCGCCGATGCGACGGCAGGCCCGCCGAACAGGGCAACTGTGCAGGCGGCCAGAACGAGTGCGCGGATCACGCCCGGATGCTAGCAACTGCACCCGCTGACCGCTGGTGACTCAGTCGTCCCTGCGTTCGGATGGTGGGGATTGCCCGGTGAAGGCGCTGCTCAGCCGCTGAACCGCGCGGACAGCTCGCGCCTGTTCACCTTCCCGATGCCGCGACGGGGCAGCTCGTCGACGAGATGGACCTCGCGCGGGGCGGCCGTCGCAGGCAACGTCGAAGCGACGTGCGCCCGCAGTTCGGCCAAGGTGGGTGCCGCGCACCCGGGGGCCACCACGATCGCGGCGGCGACTCGCTGTCCCAGTCGCTCGTCGGTCACGCCGAACACCGCGCCGTCGGCCACGGCGGGGTGGGTCGCCAACGCCGCCTCCACCAACTGTGGCAACACCGTCAAGCCGCCGGTGCTGATCGCATCGTCGGCCCGACCCAGAACGCGTAGCACACCTGAATCATCAATGGTGCCAATGTCGTCGGTGCGAAACCAGCCCGGGTCCGTGAATGGATCAGGATGCACCGGATTGCGGTAACCTGTCGCCAGGGTGGCGCCGCCGAGCACCACCCGGCCGTCGTCGATGCGCGCCAGGACCCCGTCGAGCGGAACACCGTCGTACACACAACCACCAGCCGTCTCGCTCATCCCGTACGTCCGAACGACCGAAATCCCTGCCGCGGTGGCTCTTTCGGCGACCCCCTTCGGCATGGGCCCGCCGCCGATCAGCACCGCGTCCAGTGATGCCAGCGCCCTCGCGGCTGCACGATCCCGCAGTGCCGTGTCCAGTTGCGCCGCCACCAGCGACGCATACCGGCGGCCTGTGCCCAATGACGCTACAGCGGAGGCCAATTCGGCCCCGCCGAAACCCGCCGACACCGCGACCGGCGCAGTATCCGCGACGATGCTACGCGCCAGAACCTGCAGCCCGGCCACGTGATAGGCGGGCAGCGCCAGCAGCCACCGGCCTGGACCCCCCAGCCGGCGGTGCGTCGCATCGGCGCTGGCGGTCAGCGCCGAAGCAGTGAGCATCGCGCCTTTGGGCGCACCCGTCGTTCCTGACGTCGACACCACCACGGCAACGTCGTCATCGATCGGCTCGCCGGCGCGCAACGATGTTGTCAGCAGCGAGGTTTGGCGAGCGTCGTCGGCCGGTACCGGAAGCACAGCTCCGCGCCCGGCAAGCACGTCCGCCAACAACGGCAGCAGCGACAGCGCTGACGTGCCCGAAGGGACAGCGACGGGGCGCAGGACGGCTATTCGGTCTCCTCGGGGTCGCGCGCGTCGTCGAGTGGCCAGCCCTTGGCGGCCAACCGCTCTCGCACTCTTTCGATGTCGTCGGGGGTCGGCAGCTCGTTGGTCATCTCGGTGATGAGCACCCCGATGTCGACCTCATCGAACTCACCGCGGTTCATCAACTCCGTTGCGACGGCCTTGACCTCGTCGTCGCTGAGCCGCCTTCGCAGCAGCGCCAGGAGCGGCACGCGGTCAGGGCCTGGGACACCTTCCGGGTAGCCGGCCGTGATCCACGCGACGATCTTGGCCAGAAAATTGGTCACAGCGCGATCGTAGTTGGGCGCGTCCGGCCACCCGCCGCGATCGAGAACGGTCACGGGTGGTGCTGACCGACGGTGCGGACCAACGGTTACGGGCCGTCGGGTGAACAGTGCATGAACACCTCACTGGGTGAGGCGAAGTCGCAGGTCGGAGCCGCCGTTTAGGGTAGCTAGGCGCTAGTCAAATGCGCGGGTCTAGCCCCAGAATTAGCAGCCATGACCACAGAGACGATCATCCTGGTGCTGCTGATCGCAACGGCATTGGCATTCGACTTCACCAACGGATTCCACGACACCGGCAATGCCATGGCGACGTCGATCGCCACCGGTGCGCTCAAGCCCAAGACCGCCGTCCTGTTGGCCGGCGTCCTGAACCTGGTCGGCGCGTTCCTCTCGGTTGAGGTCGCCGTCACCGTCACCACGGCGGTCGTCAAAATCCAGGACAGCAAGACAGGTCACCTGATCCCGTCGATCAGCTCATCGACGGGCCTCACGATCATCTTCGCCGGCCTCATCGGCGGCATTCTGTGGAACCTGCTCACCTGGCTGTTCGGCATCCCGTCGAGTTCGTCGCACGCGCTGTTCGGCGGACTGATCGGTGCGGGGCTGGCCGCGCTCGGCAGCGCGGGCGTGAACTGGAGCGGGATCTTCCAGAAGGTGCTGATTCCGGCGTTCGCCTCGCCCGTCATCGCCTGCCTCGTCGCGGCCTGCGGAACCTGGCTGGTGTACCGGATCACCCGCAATGTCATGGCAAAGCGCCGTGAAACGGGCTTCCGCTGGGGCCAGATCGCTACCGCGTCACTGGTCGCTCTCGCTCACGGCACCAACGACGCACAGAAGACGATGGGTGTCATCGCACTTGCACTCATCACCACCGGCCATCTGACCGGTGACGTCAAGAAGGACGGCCTGCCGTTCTGGATCATCTTCAGCTGCGCGCTCGCGATCGGCCTCGGCACGTACATCGGTGGCTGGCGGGTGATCCGCACCCTCGGCAAGGGCCTCGTCGAGATCGAGTCGCCCCAGGGCCTGGCCGCCGAGGCGTCCTCGGCCGCGGTCATCTTGACCTCGAGCGCCGCCGGTATGGCGCTGTCGACCACGCACGTCGCTACGGGATCGATCCTTGGCAGCGGCGTGGGTAAGCCCGGCGCGGAGGTGCGCTGGGCGGTCGCCGGTCGCATGGTGGTGGCGTGGCTGGTAACCCTCCCCGCAGCCGCGATCGTCGGAGCGCTGTCCTTCTGGCTCTCGGACGCAGTCAAGTCGGTTACCAGTTCGGCACTGGCGGGTGACGGCCTGATCTTCATCATCCTTGTGGCGCTGTCTGGCTACATGTACTGGCGTGCCCAGCAGCAGAAGGTCGACAGCAGCAACGTCAACGCCGATTGGGACTCCTCGACCAACTCGGTCGTTCCCGCCGACGTCCGCGAGGCTGCAAAAGAAGCCAAGCCCACGGCCGCGGTCTGATCGCGCCCCTCCCTCCTAACAAAGGAAATCGTCGATGACTTACGTGGAATCCGTCCTCAAGGTCCTCGTTATAGGACTTATCCTCGGGGCGGGCCTGCCCGCGGTCTTCGCGGTAGGCATGGTGGCCTACTCCAACGGTGCAGGCGGCGAAGCGGCCGACGGCACCGTGTCCGCACCCAACCCGGTGTTGAAGTACGTCGGTCTGCTGCTGTTCATTCTGGTCGCCGCCGTGATCGTTCTCGCCCTCCTGTGGATCACCAGGACCACGATCATTCATCACTTCGGTTTCGATCCGTTCCCCGGCGTCAAGAAGGGCTAAGGCGACATGACTGAGAACCACACTGTCCTGGAGAACGTGCTGGCGTGGCTGCATGACGGCTACCCGGAAGGCGTTCCGCCGAAGGACTACTTCCCACTGCTCGCGCTGCTGAAGCGGTCGCTGTCTGAGGACGAGGTGGTCCAGGCCGCGCAGACCGTCCTCAAGGGAAGTGACTCCGAAACCGTGACCGACGACGAGATCCGCAAGGCGATCGAAGAGGTCACCGCCAAGGAGCCCAATCCTGAGGAGATCCAGCAGGTCGCCTCGCGGTTGGCTTCGGTCGGGTGGCCGCTGGCGTCTTCCGCTCGCTGAACTTCATCCCTCTGACGGCCCTCTGCTCATTCGAGCCGGGGGCCGTCAGCGTCTGGTGTCGCGTTGCAAAGGGTGGGTCTCGGGCACCTGGACGAAGATCAGCAGGACACCGTCGGGATCCACGACGTGCATCTCGTGTAACCCCCACGGTTCTTGCTTTGCCTCGCGGGCGATCTCGACGTCGCGGCCCTTGAGCTCCTCCTCGGCGGCGTACACGTCGCGGACCTGAAGCCACATACTGCCGCCCGCATTCGGCGTGCCGTGGCCCGCGAGTTCGATCAGCGACTGGCCCGCGTAAAACACCGTGCCCGCGCCGTACTCGCGGGCGATCGCCAGGCCGAGCTGGTCGCGGTAGAACCGCACCGAGCGGGGATAGTCGACCGGCCGCAGGAGCATCCGGCTGGCCAGGATCTCCATGAACCTGTGTCTATCACGTCAGCTGCGGGATTCGGCCGCGACACGATAACCGCGCACGGCTACGGGCGGTCAGTCGCCCGGCTGGACCCGCTGCCTCTTCATGATCGCGTCGACGGCAGCGGGTGCGACGCTGTTGAGCGCATGGGCGGTGACGGCCATGCGGGGGGCGATCCGCACCGGCTGGGTTCGGGCCGCGGTGATCATCCAGTCGGCGGCCTCGGCGGCGCTCAGGCCGGGAAGGCCGTCGTACTCCCGGGTCGGCTCGATCATCGGCGTCTTGACCAATGGGTAGTACAGCGTCGTGGAGTGCACACCCTTTGTGGCCCATTCGGTTTCGATGACCCTGCTGACCGCCGACAGCGCCGCCTTGGACGCGTTGTACACGGCGAACAGCGGCGAGGATTCGCTGAGCACGCCCCACGTGGAGACGTTGATGATGTGGCCGTCGCCGCGCTCGATCATGCCGGGCGCGAGGCCGCGAATGAGGCGCAGCGGGGAGTAATAGTTCAGAGCCATGGTCCGCTCGACGTCGTGCCAGCGGTCCAGCGACTCGGCGAGCGGCCGCCGGATGGACTTGCCTGCGTTGTTGATCAGGATGTCGACGCCGCCGAGGTCCTGCTCGACCTTGGCGATCAACTCGTCGACGGCGGCCAGGTCGGACAGGTCGGTGGCATGTGCCCTGGCGTCCCCACCGGCGCGTGTGATGCGCTCGACGACGGAGTCGAGCAGTTCCTGTCTGCGCGCGACCACCACGACCTGTGCGCCGCGTCGGGCGAACTTCTCGGCGGCGGCCTCGCCGATGCCCGACGAAGCGCCGGTCAGCAGGACACGCTTGCCGTTGAGATCGACGGGATCACGGCGGCGCCGCAGCGCCTGTTCGGTGCGTGCTGGTCTCATGCTGGCCAGCAGGAGACTCTCGGACAGCCGGCGCAGCGGACTCTTGCTCACGGACCATAAGTTTAGGCGGCCTACTTTTTGATGAGTTTCCGCGGCATGACGGTCGGTATGGGTATGACGATCACAGGCTTTGTACTGGCTAGCGCGAACAGTCCTCGTAGGTGTTGATCAGCGATTGTTCTTCCGGAATCGGCAGGTACACCAACGGATCATGCTTTGTGCATCCTCCGATGGTGACCGATACCGGTCCCCTGGCATCGCCTCGGTCGCCGATATGACCGGAGATCTGATCGCTGGCGGTGTAAAGGACCGGTCCGGGAAGTGTGGCGGCAATCGGGAGGTGCCGGCGCGCAGGCCGAAGCGCTACGGCGACGTCGCGGGATTGTGTCGTTTTCTCTGAAATCCACACCGGTGGCGTGTCAGGCGCATTGATCCTGAGCCGGTCGATATGCGGGATGGACTGGTCGGCGGTGGGCAGCCGCCGCCGAGATCGCGATCTGTGCGGGGTGATCCTTACCGGCGCCGATGGTCCAATCGATCGCAGTTAGATCGGGAAACCGGGTGGGTTGTAGCGGCGGGGAATTCGCGTCGCAGGGCCACCCAGTCCCGCGCCTGTTGCAGGATCTGGTCACGATTGGTGATCGGCATTCTCCCGCTGTCGACGGCGAAGACGTTCCAGCCGCGGCGCACATCCAATTCCGTTCGATAGCCCGCGTACTTCCCGGTTCGAAGCTCCCGCAGATAACGGGCGGTTGCCGCGGCGAGCTGATCGCCGGTCAGATCGTTTGCCGCGTCGAGGTAGACACTGAAGTAGACCATGCCCTGCGCCAGGCTGTCGGCCACGTCGTCGCTCGCGGCGGCAACTCCTGGCATTGCGCGCATTTGGTTCGTGAACAACTGCGCGTCGGCTCGGCGGTCAGGCGGTTTGGCCTGGCAGGCGGTCACCAACGCAACGAGCAGCGCAATGCGCCCGACGAGACCGATTCGCTTGCGATGTCGCATTTCAGAAGTAGCGGGGGAACGGCGTCCAGTCAGGGTCGCGCTTCTGCAGGAATGCGTCGCGGCCCTCGACGGCCTCGTCGGTCATGTAGGCCAATCGCGTTGCCTCACCGGCAAATAGCTGCTGACCGACCAGACCGTCGTCGGTCAGGTTGAACGCGTACTTGAGCATCCGGATCGCCTGCGGTGACTTACCGTTGATCGCCGCCGCCCACTGCAAACCCACGGATTCGAGGTCGGCGTGGTCGACCACTTCGTTGACCGCGCCCATCGCGTGCATCTGCTCGGCCGTGTAGGGGCGGCCGAGGAAGAAGATCTCGCGGGCAAACTTTTGCCCGACCTGCTTCGCCAAATACGCACTGCCATAACCGCCGTCGAAGCTGCCGACATCGGCGTCGGTCTGCTTGAAGCGGGCGTGCTCGCGGCTGGCCAGCGTCAGGTCGCAGGTCACGTGCAGGCTGTGCCCGCCGCCGGCCGCCCACCCGTTGACCAGGCAGATGGCCACCTTCGGCATGAACCGGATCAGCCGCTGCACCTCCAGGATGTGCAGCCGTCCGGCCCGCGCGACGTCGACGGTGTCGGCGGACTCGCCCGACGCGTACTGGTAGCCGCTGCGTCCGCGGATGCGCTGGTCGCCGCCGGAGCAGAACGCCCAGCCGCCGTCCTTGGGTGACGGCCCGTTGCCGGTCAGCAGCACCACGCCGACGTCGGGTGACATCCTGGCGTGGTCCAGCACGCGGTACAGCTCGTCGACGGTGTGTGGCCGAAACGCGTTGCGCACCTCCGGTCGGTCGAATGCGACGCGCACCGTCGGTTGTTGCTCGCCGTCGACGACGTGCCGGTGGTAGGTAATGTCGGTAAGCCCGAAGCCGTCGATGGCCTGCCACACCGACGAGTCAAAGGGGTTGTCGCTCATGCGTTTACCGAATCAAGACGAAACACCGGGCACCGGCCGGCGAGGGCTTCGAACTCATCGGGATTGGGTCCGGTGACCAGTCCGGCGTTCTTGATGAAGCCGACGCCGGTCGACACCTCGACCGGAAATGCCCGCAGCAGTGGCCGCGCCTCGTCTGTCGACATCTCGACGAGCCGGACCCGTTCGGTGCGACGGCCACGCTGCAGCATGCCTTCGCCCGCGGCCCTGGCGTTGGCCGCCCAATCCGAGCCGGGCAGGCCGCCGACGATGTACTCCCTGCCGTCGACGGTCATCGGCGTCACCGGAGTCGACCGCGGCTTACCCGACTTGCGGCCAGGCACGGTCAGTACGACGGGTCCGAAGCTCACGCCGAGCCGGGACAGTCCGATCATCGCCTTGTTGACGTACTTCAGCCACCACGGCGGCTGGAGGCGCTCGTTGTTGGACATAGCAGCGACGCTACGTGATCGGGTCGATTCGAAATACGGGCAGGCGGCCGGTGAGGCCCTCCCAATCCGGGCCCGGATAGCCGTTCACGACAAAACGCTGCTCGTCGGGCATGACCGCGACGTTACTGCTCACAGCGTGTTGCCGTAGTCGGCTAACGCTCTTATCAGCCTGTCGGTTCGCTGGGATGTGGGCAGCGGGTCGACGAGGATGAACCCGCAGCCGACCGCGCTGGCGCCGCCGTCGGCTTCGTCGCTGTCGCCGACCATCACGGCATGCGCGGCGTCGACGCCCAGCCGAGCCAGCGCGGTTTCGAAGATCGCAGCGTCGGGCTTGACGACGCCGACCTCGAAGGACAACACGAACTCGTCGACGCAATCCGCCACACCGATCGCCTCGAAGGCGGGCCGGACGTCAAATGGGATGTTGGAGACCACCGCGGTCTTGACGCCTTGCCCGTGCAGGCTCTTGAGTACCTCCGCGGTATCGGGATACGGCGTCCATGACGACGGGTCGATCACCCGGCGGTACAGCGACTCGGCGTGGTGGTGGGGCAGACCGGACTCGCGCAGCACGTGCAGGTACGCCTCCCGGTGCAGGTGCGGGGCCAGGTCCCGGTTGACCCACGCGTGGTACTGCTCGTCGGTCATGTCGACGGAGCGGCCCGTCGGCGCGGTGAGTCGGCGCATCAGCTCCGCCTGCACATGGCCATCGACGTCGCGCTCGTCGACCTCCATGCCATCGAACCAGCTCTCGTCCTCTTCGAGACGAAACAGTGTGCCGGAGTAGTCGAACAACACAGCGTGCACATGGCTCACATCGCCCATGCTAACCACGGGCGCGAGCGGCTTTGTTCGCCAACACTTCTCGTTCACGCTCGTTGTCGGTCATCGACGCGGCCCTGTCGAACTCATCGGCGGCCTCCGCGTCGCGACCGAGCCGGGCCAGCAGTTCGCCGCGCACACTCGGCAGCAGATACGAGCCGCCGAGGCCGTCGAGTTTGTCGACGATCTCCAATGCCTCCGCGGGGCTTGATGCCATCGCCACCGCCACGGCCCGGTTGAGCTCGACCACCGGCGACGGCGCGACTTGAAGCAGCCCGTCGTACAGCAGCACGATGCGCGCCCAGTCGGTGTCGGTCGACGTCGGCGCCACGGCGTGGCATTCGGCCAGCGCAGCCTGCAGTGCGTATGGACCCCAGCCGATGCCCTTGCGCTGCAACGCATTAGCCGCCCGCCCCAGGGCGTCGACGCCGCGCTGGATCTGGGCCCGGTCCCACTTGGTCCGGTTCTGGTCCTCCAGCAGGATGGGCCGGCCCTCAGCGTCGGTGCGTGCCGTGAAGCGCGAGGACTGAAACTCCATCAGCGACACCAAACCGTGCACCTCGGCCTCGTCGGGCACTAGCGCCGCGAGTACGCGGCCCAGCCGAAGCGCCTCACTGCACAGTTCGTCGCGGATCCAGCGCTGTCCGAACGACGCGGAATAGCCCTCGTTGTAGACCAGGTAGATGATGCTCAGCACCGCCGACAGGCGCAGCGGGTACTCCGACCGATCCGGCACCTCGAACGGCACATTCGCGGCGGCCAGCGTCTTCTTGGCCCTGGTGATGCGCGCCGCGACTGTCGCCGTTGACGTCAGGAAGGCGCGCGCGATCTCTTCGGTGGTCAGGCCGCCGATGACGCGCAACGTCAGCGCGATCTGGCCCTCCCTCGACAGCACCGGGTGCGACGAGATGAAGATCAGCCGCAGCACGTCGTCGTCGATGCGGTCGGGGTCGAACGCCTCGTCGATCTGCGTCTCGAGCTCGCGCGCCATCGCCGCGTACTTGGCGTCGAGGTTCTCCTGCCTGCGCCAGTAGTCGATGGCCTTGCGCTTGGCGACGGTGGTCAACCATGCGCCCGCGTTGCGCGGCACGCCGGAGGACGGCCACTGCGTCAGCGCGTCGACGAGGGCTTCTTGCGCCAAGTCCTCGGCGAGGCCGACGTCGCCGACCGCGCGGGTCAGCGTCGCGACGATCCTGGCGGCCTCCATCCGCCACACCGCATCGACGGTCTGCTGTAGATCCGGCACCTGACCATTGTGCCGAGCGCCTCAGGCCTGCCGGCGCAGTGCGGCGGTCACGCTCGCGAACATGGTCGACTTGATCGCCCGCAGGGTGCCGGGATCTTTGCCTTTCAATGCCGTCACGAGGTCGACGGCCGTCGTCGTCACCTTGTCCTCCGGTGCGGACGCGGTCACCAGGCCGATCGTCTCGGCGTCGGCGCCGCCGTAGCGACGTCCGGTGCTCATCGCCTCGACCGCGGCGGCCGGCGTGAGCTTCGCCTGGATGAGGGCTAAATGTGTGCATGACACGCCGGGGCAATGCGGGCGGTAGCAACTACCGGAGGCGGAGAGTATTGGTATGGCGCACCGGCTGGTCACCGCGTACCGCGAAGGGCGAAAAGCCTTTCCGCATACGCTTC
>JAOPVX010000157.1 GCA_025965975.1 Mycobacterium sp.
AGTAGTCGGAGGCCGGGAAAGCCGGTCACATGGCGAAGGGAGCCAGCAAGTCAGTAGCCGAAGTGCTGGAATACCGGGAGAACGCTGGTGAATACGAGTGAACCACTGCTGGGCTTGTTGCAAGCCAGGCAGCGGGTACTGGAGATCCAGACCAAGCTGCACCGTTGGGCGAACGACGATCCGCATCGTCGGTTCGATGATCTGTTCAACCTCGTCACCGATCCCTGCTTTCTGTTTCTGGCATGGGAACGGGTGGAGGGCAACAAGGGCGCACGCTCGGCCGGAGTCGACGGCAGGACCGCCGCTTCGGTTCGGGAACGTATCGGTGTGGAAGATTTCCTCGCCGAGCTGCGGGATCAGTTGCGGTCCCGCAGTTTTCGTCCGCTGCCGGTTCGGGAACGGTTGATCCCCAAGCCGGGGTCGCGTAAGCGGCGTCGGCTGGGTATTCCGACCGTGGCCGACCGGGTGGTGCAGGCGTCCTTGAAGCGGGTGCTGGAGCCGATCTTTGAGGCGGATTTCGAGCCGTGCTCGTATGGTTTCCGGCCCAACCGGCGTGCGCACGACGCGGTGGCCGAGACACGTTTTCTGGCGTCCAAAACGTATGAGTGGGTGTTGGAGGGCGATATCGAGGCCTGTTTCGACGAAATTTCGCATGCGGCCCTGATGGATCGGGTGCGGGCGCGAGTCGGAGATAAGCGGGTGCTTGCGCTGGTGAAGGCGTTCCTGAAGGCGGGCATTCTCACTGAGATTGGCACCGTTAAGGAAAGCGTCACCGGCACCCCCCAAGGTGGGATTCTCTCGCCGCTGCTGGCCAATGTGGCGCTGTCGGTCCTCGACGAGCACTTCGCCGAGGCTCCCGGTGGTCCACGGTCGACCACAAAGCAGCGGTGGACTCGGCGCCAGAAAGGTCTGCCCAACTATCGGCTTTTCCGGTACGCGGACGACTTCGTGATTCTGGTGGCCGGGACACGGTCGCAGACCGAGGCGCTGCTTCCCGAAGTAGCGACTGTCTTGTCCACTGTCGGCCTGCGGTTGTCAGTGGAAAAGACGTTGATCACCCACATCGACGAGGGCCTCGACTTTCTCGGTTGGCATATCCAGCGTCACCAGAAGCGGGGAACCAACCGGCATTACGTCTACAACTATCCGGCCAAGAAGGCCCTGCGGTCCATCAAGGCCAAGTGCAAGACGATATGCCGGATGAACGTCAGCCTGCCGTTGGCGGTTCTGCTGCACCAGCTCAACTCGGTGCTGCGCGGCTGGACCGCCTACTTCCGTGCCGGGGTGTCCGCCCGGGCGTTCCAATACCTACGCATGATCGTCTGGCGTCAGGTATTCGGATGGCTGCGGCGTAAGCATCCGAATTCGGGCTGGAAGAACCTGCGCCGCCGCTACTGCGACGGCACATGGTGGCCGCGGGACGGAGAGGTCGTGTTGTTCAACCCCGGTTCGGTAGTCACCACGCGATACCGTCCCCGGGGATCGACCATCCCTTCACCATGGCCATTGGCAAGCTGAGGACGACGAATACACCGACGGGGCTTGTGGAGAGCCGGATGCGGGGTAACCCGCACGTCCGGTTCGGGAGGGCGGCATGAAGAAACGGGCCGGGAGCAATCCCGAAACCGCGCTTCATGTCGACCCCACCACGATGTGTATCTCATGGACGAGGCCGGGCGGCGGCTGGCATCTCGACGGCTACCCGAGGGACTGACCGGCATCCGCGGGCTGCATGAACTGATCGCGGGGCACGCTGAGGAACCCGAACAAGCGGTGATCGGCATCGAAACCGACCGCGGCCTGTGGGTGCAAGCCTTGAGCGCGGCCGGGTACCAGGTGTATGCGGTCAACCCGCTGGCGGTCGCCCGCTACCGTGAGCGACATCAGGTCTCCGGCGCGAAATCCGAGGCCGGTGACGCCAAGCTGCTGGCCGATCTGGTCCGCACCGAGCGGCACAACCACCGCTCGATGGCCGGCGACAGCTCCGAAGCCGAGTCGATCAAGGTCCTCGCCCGAGGACACCAGAACCTGATCTGGGCCCGCACCCGGCACACCAACGCACTGCGTTCGGCACTGCGCGAGTACTACCCAGCTGCGCTGGAGGCCTTCGACGACCTGCACGACCGCGATGCCCTGGCCGTCCTGGGTCGCGCTCCCACTCCGGGCGAGGCAACTCGTCTGAGCCTGGCCAAGATCCGGTCGGCACTCAAACGCGCTGGGCGACAACGCAACCTCGACGCCCGGGCTCAGGAAATCACTGCAGCGCTGCACACCGAGCAACTCACCGC
Organism: Mycobacterium sp.; assembly: GCA_025965975.1. Taxonomy (GTDB): domain Bacteria; phylum Actinomycetota; class Actinomycetes; order Mycobacteriales; family Mycobacteriaceae; genus Mycobacterium. Next base: position 2,289 of record JAOPVX010000157.1, read on the forward strand.
ACCCGCCGCGATCACCGCCGCATTCGCCGCGACCACCCGCGCCGCAGTCGGCATCATCGCCGAACTGAATCGTCAGATCAGTGACCTCGAAGCCGAACTGGCCACACATTTTGCCAATGCTCGATGACATCGCGTGAGACAACTCGCATCATCGCAGGTCAGGGGGTCGCGGCGTGACGCGGGATTTGAGAAGCGACAAATGACTAATAATAATCCTTGTTGTCGATTCTCAAACTGTTTGTCATGTTCTCATCTGGGTTGTCATCTGTACGTCATAAACGGCCGAAATTCCCAAACTTGTGTCATCTGCGGTGGTGGGTCAGTTTGCCCTGGGGGAACATCGCCCGACTGACCCACGATTGATCAGGCACGCGCTGCGGGCACTAGACCGTGGACGATGAGTTTGACGCCTTCACCCGATGGCGTCATCGACTCACATCTATGCAGCATGCCGATGTCCGCAAGGCATCAAAAGAGCGGCAGCTGAGTGCGGCGGCGGCACTCTGAAGCGCAAAAAATAGCCGAAGCAGCTAGTCGGATCTCAAAAACCCTTGTCCTAGAATCGCTTTCGTGTCACCTCACGTGTCATCTTTGGTGCTCTGCGCCACACGTAAAGCGGGCCTCCTCCTTGGCGTGCTGCTGGGTCTCGCCGGTCCCAACTGGGGTGCTTTGGGCTGATTCGCCCTCGGGGTACGATCGGCGGGGCAAGCTTGGAGTCGAGAACCCGTTAGGTGGCACGTTGCTCCAAGGCCAACATCGAAATAGGTTGCAGTTCAACAATCATTCATGCATCGGTTAGCTGGTAACGGCGCGTGTTCAACAGGCGCGAGTTCCTGCGTAGGGGAGTGGTTAGGGATCTGCGGAGGGACTTTACCGGTACCCCGCCGTATTCGAATCCGCCGTATTCGCATCGCTAGGGAGGGAGTGGCAGCCCGCATACCGCGAGGCCCTATGACGCTGAGCCCGGGAGTCTCGCACCCGTCGCTGTCGCCTGCCGGGGTGATAGGACCACCGGTTTGCCGTGAGCATGGGACCGGGTCGTGTCCGATGGCGGGCCGTGTGGTGATGGCCCGGCCATCACGATCCGCATGGTCGCCAATACACGGCCCTAGCGAGCGGATTCATCTGATGAATCGTCGTGACGTATCTGCATGCTGGCGCAGTAACTCGAAACAAGTTGCGACAACACAGAATACAGATCGGCACGAATTATCGGCAAGCAACGCAGAGTCGAAACACATTGGGGCACAGACCACTAAAGAACACGCAGTACTTTACGGTCCTCGATGACCGGAGCCCAGCCGAAATCTTCACCCAGTTGCCAACCTCCACAACCGTCCCCATGTTGCAATGACCGCTGGCAACCACCGGAGTCGCCGACCTGAAATCCCAGTACTTCGCGGCGCCCGTCGGCGGCCACCCGTACGCAGTGATGGGTCGCCACGGGAAGCATTGATGGGTGCTAGCGGTATCCACATGTCGTCGCTGGAGCGCAATTCTGGTAGAGACGAGGACAGCTAAACCCCGCCATCGAAGTCTCGCTACGACGCGGAGCCGACGGCGCCACTGCACGAACTGCTGTTGGTGGAGGGACGTCGCGGCAGCGATCGCGGTTGCACCAGTGGGCGGTGCCGCTTCGCCTGCGGTTCAGCAGTCCTCGGCGCCGACGTGGGCGGTTCAACACCCATCGAGCGCAACATCTGTTCGAGGTAGGACGTGGAGGTGGCGTGGTGCCAACCGGTGGTGAGTTGTGGACCACGGATGCGGGCACGAGGGACGACGTGGTCGCGCAGTGGGAGCACATCATGTCGGCCACGTATCTGCCCTGGACGGTCACGATCCCGGAGCTTCCCGAACGGAACGCGTTTCGCGGGTGGGTGCGCCGCTGGCCAATTGATGACCTGCTACTGGTCGGTTGCGGGTGCGGACCGTGTTCCGGTAGGCGTGCCCGCCATCAACTTGCCGATACCGACGGTGAATTCGTCGTCGTAATGATGATCCACAAGGGGGCTGAGACGGTCAGTCAGCGCCACACCGAAGCCCCGCTGACACCCGGTGACGTCGCCGCATGGGACAGCGCAAGGCGAAACCAGTTCACCATCGCGGGGTCATTATCGAAGCGCAGCATGGTGATACCGCGGGCGGCGCTGGACGAGGTCGGTGGGGGTCCATGGCTGACGGAGGGGCTCGTGCTCGACCCAACCGGCCCGGCAACACGGCTGCTGACGAGTCATCTGGATACGCTTAGCGAGGTTTTGCCGGGACTGGGTTCAGCCGCGATAAGCGCGGCCCGTATGGCCGCGCTGGAGCTGTTCGTGGGCGCGCTGCGCACCGACAGCGACGTCTGCTCGGCCGAGAGCGTGCGCCCTGCCTTGCGGGCGTCGATCGAGCGGTACATCGATCGTCATCTTCTCAACGGCGCCGTCACGCCTGCCGCTCTCGCGGCAGCTCACTGGGTGTCGATCCGCACCGTCAACCGTGTTTTCAGCGCCACCGGTCAAACGGTCGGTGAGGTCGTGCGCGCACGCAGGCTGGCCCGCGCCCGAGCCGACGTGACCGACAGCGATCAGCCCATCTCGGTCATTGCTCACCGCTGGGGTTTCTGCGACACCAGCCACTTCAGCCGCACCTTCAAGGCCCACTACGGCTATTCACCGACGGACTACCGCAACACCTACCGCTGCGACGGCCCGGCTTCCTGACGCAGCGGTACAGCGACCTGTCGCGCAGGTTCAAGCCCCAGACACACCGCGTGAGAAGACTGGTGTCGCAACAGTTTAAGGCTCATGTGAACAGGACTGTCGAGGCGACGGGTGCATAGGTGCGTCCGCTCGGGGCTTTTGAGACAGGCGCGACGTTGTTGGAGCCACCTTGGCCATGCCAGGCTAGTCAGGTAGACGTCGGGGCCATGGCAGCGTCATCCATCAGCGACCGCCCGCAGTTGCGAGACCATGAGGAGGGTCTTCTTGCGTGATCCCGCTGTGCAATGGGATGTCATCGATGAGTTCGACATGTTCGCCGACGCCCTGCACAACAGCTTTCATTTGCCGTTTGCGGTGAGCGATACCGGCACTGTACCCGAAGCTTTCCGCGCTCGGGTGCGCGAGCAAAGGCTCGGTAACATGTGCTTAGTCGACGGCGTAATGCCACCACACCACGGTGTCAGGGCCTCTCGACAGGTCAAGGCCACCCCACGGGATATCGTCGGTTTGCAGTACGTGTTGTCCGGCCAGGAATTTATTCGCCAAGGAGATGATGTCCTGGCGCTCGGCGCCGGCGATTTAATGGTGTTCGACACTGAGGTAAAAGGCACCTACGAAATCACCCAGAGGGTCCGCAAGCAGACGCTGATCCTTCCGCGTGCGCTCGCGGCGGCCGCCCTGCCCGGAGTGCACACGCCTTCACGAGTGAGGGTGATCGCCCGGAAGACCAGCGCCTCGGTCGGGCCGTTGTTTGCGGTTCTGCTTACCCTGAGCGACAGCCTGTCGGTCCTGAGCCCAGAAGCAAGCACCAAGGCGATTACCCTTGTCGTGCAGATGTTGACCGACCTCGACCTCGGCGAGCAATCCGGCCGCCGGGTGCTGGGCAGGCGCGGCGCGGGAGAGCTCTGCGAACGGGCGCTGGAATACATCGAGGAGAACCTGGGCGACCGAATGCTCAGTGCCGCGTCTGTTGCGGCCGCACACTTCGTCTCGGTACGGACTTTGTATCAAGCATTCGCACAGCGGAATGTGCCGTTGGCCACACATATCCGTACCCGGCGGCTGGCTCGCTGTTATACCGATCTCCTCGCCTGCGACGAACCGATCGGCGAGGTCGCCGCACGATGGGGATTTGTGAGCCTCGCGCACTTCAGTAGGTCGTTCGCCAAGCAGTACGGGTTTCCACCCAGCCAGCTCCGCCACCAAGCGTGACGGCCTCACACGGATAGGCAAACACTGGCGCACAACCAGTCAATCGTCGGCGGTCACTGCCCCTTAGCCTGGCTTCTGAGCGACCCCGGCGAGAAGGGAG
>JAOPVX010000176.1 GCA_025965975.1 Mycobacterium sp.
GTCGCCGGCATTGTGGATCACCGGCGACAGCAGACCCTGGTCGGTGTCGACCGCGAAGCCAAGGTGCTCGGCGTCGTAGTAGGTGATCTCCTTGGTTTCCTCGTTGTAGCTGGCGTTGACGTTGGGGTGGAGCTTCAGCGCGTCGATCACCGCGCGGGCAATGAACGGCAGATACGTCAGGTTGACGCCTTCGCGTTCAGCGAATTTGTTCTTCGCGCGGGCCCGAAGCCCCACGATCTTGGTCATGTCGACCTCGTGGGTCTGCGTCAATTGCGCTGTGGCCTGCAATGATTCGCGAGTCTTCTTCGCGGTGAGCTGCCGGATCCGGCTGGCCTTCTGGGTAGTGCCACGCAGGTGTGCCAGGGCAGGCGCAGGCGTCGGGGCTGCAACCGCCGGTGTGGCCGGGGCCGCAGGCGCTGCCTCCGCTACCGGGGTAGCCGGGGCCTTCTTGGCTTCCGCAGCGGCAACCACGTCCTGTTTCCGGATCCGTCCGCCGATACCGGTGCCCTTCACGGTCGCGAGGTCAATGTTGTTCTCGGTGGCCAGTTTTCGCACCAGCGGGGTGACATACGGGCCGGCATCGCCTGCAGGCGTTTCCGCGGCGGGAGCCGGCTCGGGCTCCGGTTGGGATTCGGGCTTGGCCTCGGCGACCGGTTGCGGCTTGGGTTCGGGTTTCGGCTCCGGCTTGGCCTCGGCGACCGGTTGCGGCTTGGGTTCGGGTTTCGGCTCCGGCGTTGGCGCGGGCTCCTCGGCGGCCGCGGCGCCTGCTGCACCGATCTTGGCCAGCTCGCCACCGACGGGCACCGTGTCGTCCTCCTCGGCGGTGATGGACAGCACAGTGCCCGCCACCGGTGACGGGATCTCGGTGTCGACCTTGTCGGTGGACACCTCGACCAGCGGCTCGTCGACCGCGACGGAGTCGCCGACCTTCTTCAGCCACCGCGTCACGGTGCCCTCGGTGACCGACTCGCCCAGCTCGGGCATCTTCACCGAGGTGGCCGGGCCCGACGAGGCAGCTGCGGGCTTGGCCGGTTCGGGCTGCGCCGCGGGCTCTTCGGCGGGCGTTCCCTCGCTAGCGGGCGGTGCCTCCTCTGCTTCGGCCGGTGGCGTTTCGGCGGCCGGGGCCTGCCCGCCGGATGCCTCGCCGTCCTCGCTGGCGTCGCCGATCACCGCCAACTCGCCGCCCACCTCGACGGTGTCGTCTTCAGCGGCGACGATCTTCTTCAGCACACCCGCGGCCGGCGAGGGGATCTCGGTGTCGACCTTGTCGGTGGAGACTTCCAGTAGCGGCTCATCCTGTTCCACCCTGTCGCCCTCTTGCTTGAGCCAGCGGGTGACAGTGCCCTCGGTGACGCTCTCACCGAGTGCGGGCATCTGAACGGAGATGGCCATGTTCGTGGACTCCTCGAACGATCAGTCGCAGGTGGTCGAATATCGGTTCCCATCCTGTCACGTCCGCTCGTGCAGTTCGCCGCAGACTCAATGACTCGCGGCTCTGGCACTATCGAAGGAGGTAGCAGCGCGCAGGCGGGAAGGAGCAGGGCGCAGGTGGGACTGTTCAACAGAGTTCGCGGTCGCCGTTCGTCGAGCGCCGCAGACGGTCACGACCCCGCGGCCGACCTGCGTTATCTGGGCCAATGGGTTGCCGAGCACACCGGTGTCGAGGCCTTCGTCGAACCAAGAACCACCGTCACCGACGTCACAGTCGTTCTGGTGGCCGCCGACGGGGAGTGGACCCGCCGCAGGGCCGGGGGCGACGCCGGCGCCCGGCGCCTCAGCGAACGGCTCAACATTCCCGTCTACGACGTGCAGAAAGTGGGCTACCCGCAGCGGATGCGGGACTACGACGCGCGCAGGCGGATCGAACGTGAACGCGCCCTCCGTAGGGAGCTCGACGACCGCTCAAACGGTACCAGCGGTCCCACTTAACTGCACGGAGGTGCCATGTCCGAAATCACCGAGCGATTCGTCGACAGCAGTGCCGGGGTCCGCATCGCCGTCTACGAACAAGGCAACCCCGACGGGCCTCCGCTGGTCCTCGTGCACGGCTGGCCGGATTCGCATGTGCTGTGGGACGGCGTGGTGCCGCTGCTGGCCGACCGCTTCCGGATCGTCCGTTATGACAACCGCGGCGTGGGCCAATCGTCTGTGCCGACACCGGTTTCGGCGTACACGATGGCGTGCTACGCCGACGACTTCACCGCGGTGATCGATGCCGTCGCTCCCGGCGAGCCGGTACACGTGCTGGCGCACGACTGGGGATCGGCAGGCATGTGGGAGTACCTGTCCCGGCCGGGCGCGAGTGACCATGTCGCCTCCTTCACGTCGGTGTCCGGTCCGAGCCGCGACCACGTGAACCGATTCATCATCGGCAGTCTGAAACGCCCGTATCGTCCGCGGCGATTTCTGCAGGGGCTGAGCCAGCTGCTGCGGTTCTCCTACATGGGTCTGTTCTCCGTACCCGTGCTGGCGCCACTGCTCGTGCGCGCCTTCGTTGCCGACGGGCTCAGTCGCATGCTGACGATCCGCGACGGAATCCCCGCCGACCAGCTGCACCACTCCAACACCTACCGCACCGACGCGGCCAACAGCCTGAAGGTGTACCCCGCCAACTACTTCGCGACGATGCGCTCGGCGAGGACCGATCACTACGTCGACGTGCCCGTGCAGCTCATCGTCAACTCCAAGGACCCGCATGTTCGGCCTCACGTCTATGACGAGACGAAGAACTGGGTGCCGCGGCTGTGGCGGCGCGACATCAAGGCCGGTCACTGGGCGCCGATGTCGCATCCCCATGTGCTCGCGCAGTCGGTGTGCGAGCTCGCCGACTTTCTGGGAGGCAATCCGCCCACACGGTCGCTGCTGCGCGCCCAGGTCGGTCGCCCGCGCGAATACTTTGGCGACACCCTGGTTTCCGTCACCGGTGCCGGCAGCGGCATCGGACGCGAGACCGCGCTCGCGTTCGTCCGTGAGGGTGCCGAAGTCGTGATCAGCGACATCGACGAGGCCAGCGTCAAGGACACCGCCGCCCGGATCGCGGCCCGCGGTGGAACCGCGCACGCCTATACCCTCGATGTCGCCGACGCCGACGCCGTCGAGCGGTTCGCCGAGCAGATCTTTGCCGCACATGGCGTGCCCGACATCGTCATCAACAATGCCGGCGTCGGTCAGGCCGGGCTGTTCCTGGATACGCCACGCGAGGAATTCGACCGGGTGCTCGATATCAACTTCGGTGGAGTTGTCAACTGCTGCAGGTCATTTGGGCGTCGCCTTGTCGATCGCGGCACCGGCGGGCACATCGTCAATGTGTCGTCGATGGCCGCATATTCGCCACAGCAGTCGATGAACGCGTACTCCACCAGCAAGGCCGCGGTGTTCATGTTCGGCGACTGCCTGCGAGCCGAACTGGATCGGGCGGGAGTCGGGCTCACCACGGTGTGCCCCGGTGTGATCGACACGAACATCGTGCACACCACCCGCTTT
>JAOPVX010000191.1 GCA_025965975.1 Mycobacterium sp.
GAAAGCCACCGGCGGCGGTGCGGGTCCGGGCGCGGGAGGCGGAACGCCATCCACCGGGCCGGAACCCGGAGCTGACGGATCACGCGGCTGCGGAACACCCTGACCTGAGAGCGTGGCGTTCGGGTCGCCCTTCCAGTTGTAGCCGTCGTTGAGCGGCACGTAGTACTCGTTGCTCTCACACAGCTTTACCGTCGGGGCGCGTTTGCCCGGCACCGTCTCGCATGGCAGGTTGCGGGCGCCGCGCACATTGAACGGCGCGTCCTGCGGGACCCGGCAGTACACCTCCCCCGCCGGCCTGTCGGGGTAGTCCTGGAAGGTCGGCGACCGCTGCTGCTGGGCGGGCAGGAATCCAGTGGTGCACGGCGGCGGCAGATTCAGGTTGAGGTTGAAGACGAGGTAATCGCCCATGTAGTCCTGTTTGGTGTTCTTCTTGGAGACGCCGACCGCCTGTGTGACCGCGGTGCCCTGGGGCAGCAGTACCAGCAGCTGCTCGAGGCTCGGTTGGTAGGTGACGGCCACTTCGCCCAGGCTGACGAGGTTGGCAAGCACGATCGGCAGCGTCGGCTGCACCCGGTCGAACAACGCCCGCACCTCATCGGCGGCGCCGGGCCCCTTGTCCAGGATTCCGGCCACGGCGGTGTCCTGGCTCTGCAGCTGACCGGTGATGCTCGCCAGGTTCGACGCCCATGCGTGGATCGAACCCGCGGTCTCGGTCTGCGAATTCAGCACGGGTTTGGACTGGTCGATCAGGGTGGTGAGTGGGTCCAGGTTCTTACGAGCATCGATGGCAAGGTCGGTGCTGCCGTTGACCAGCCGGCGAAGCTCCGGGCCGAGTCCACCCACCGCTACGTATGCCTCGTCGATGACGGTCTTCAGGTTGTCATGCGGGATCGCCTGCAGGCCGCGGGTCGTATCCGCCAGGACCGCGTTGATATCCGTCGGGACCGTCGTGCGGTCCTGTGGGATCACGTCACCGTCCTTCAACGCAGGCCCGGTCCCGCTGCGCGGGACCAGCTGGACGAATTGCTCACCGACGGCGGACACGCTGTGCACTTCGGCCTTGACGTCAGCGGGAATCGTGACTTTGGAATCCAGCGACAGTACCGCCGCGACACCACTGTCGGTCAGATGGACGCTGTCGACCGTGCCGACCTGAGCGCCGCGGTAGGTGACATTGCCCCGCGGATACAAACCTCCGGTCTCGGGCAGCTCAACAGTCACCCGGTACTGCCCGACACCCAACATTTCGGGCAACCGCATGTACCCGAAGACCATGACCGCCAGCGCCGTAGTTGCCAAAAGCGCGAAGATGGCTGTCTGGATCAGGATCTGTCTCGTCAAAATCATGTCAGGGCCCCTGATCCCAGTGATACGGCGCGATCAACGGGTTGCCAGGGGTGTACTGGTTGCCCGCGGTGCATGGGCTGGGCATCTGGCCGATCGTGCGGCCCCACTGCAGCTCCAACCAGGTCAGATCGCACTCCCACCGCGTTCCGGTGAAGAAGCCGGCGTCGATCCGGCTCAGGGTCAGGTCGACGATCAGCGTCAGGTTGGCGTAGTCGCCACGCAGCCAGTTGGTGAGCGTCTCCTTCGGGAACGGGAAGGTGGGCAGGAAACTCAGCGCACGGGTCAGCGCGGGTCCGGCGTTGGCCAGCGACTCCAGCACCGGCCCAACGTCTTTGAGCTCTTGAACAAGCGAGTCCTTGGTCTGGTTGACCGAGTCGGCGGCCAGCGCGCTGAACTTGCCCAGCTGCGCCAGCGCCTCGGAGATGTTCTCGCGTTGGTCCCTTAGCACGGCCAGGGCATCGGGGATGGTCTTCAATGCCTTGTCCACCACGGGTTTCTGCGCGGCGAACTGACCGACCAGGTTGTTCAAGCTCTTCGTTGCGGCGATGATGTCGTCTTTTTGGTCGTTGAGGTAGCCGATGGCCTTGTCGAGTTGCTCGATCAGGCTGCGTAAGTCGCCCTCGCGACCCGTGAAGGCGACGCTCAACGCGTCGGTGATGTCTTGAATGTTGCCGATGCCACCGCCGTTGAGCAGCAAGGCAATCGCGGCCAGTGTCTGCTCGGTGCTCGGATACTTGCCCGACGATGCCAGTGGGATCAGCGAGCCGTCGTGCAACTTGCCCTCTGGCGCTGCGTCCGTCGGAGGCGCCAGCTCGATATGCAGGGATCCCAGCAGGCTGGTCTGGCCGAGCTTGGCGGTCGCGTTGGCCGGCAGCTCGACATCGCCGTTGAGCCGCATCGTGACCAGCGCGTGCCAGTCCTGGCGATCGATCCCGGTGACGGTTCCGACGTTCACGTCGCCAACCCGCACCCGGGAGTTCTGCTTGAGGTTGTCCACGTCGGGCATCTGCGCCTTGACGGTGAACCCGCCTGGGCCCGCGCCCTGCACGCCCGGCAGCGGAAGAGAGTTCAGACCCCCTCGGCCGCAACCGGCCAACGCAACGGCGAGCACCAGCACGCCCACGGCGACGCGTACCCAGTTGGCCCGCATCATGGTCCGGCCCCCGCCGGCACCATCATTCCGGTGAGTCCGTCGGCCGGGTTGGTCGCGATCGGCTGCTCAGCGGCGAGGGGCGGCCCGTTGGGCGCCGGTGCCGCGGGCGCTACGGCGGCTGGCGGTGCACCCGGCGTCGGTTGCGGCGGAATGTAATCCGGGCGCATCCAATCCTCGCTGTAGGTCATCTCATTCGGCCGAGTCGTGGCGCCGACGAAGAGGTTCTGGCCGATGGGCGGGAAGTTGTACTGACGGTTCTTGATGATCGGCGCCAGGTACTGCACGCACAGCTTCGAGGACTGTTGGGCGCCGAGCCGCGACGCCGCCTGAACCGCGGCACAAAGGAACTGGATCGGGTTGGCGAAGTTGTTGATCATTGGAACGCTGCTGACCGCGCCCTGGGCGGGCTGCCAGATGTTGACGTAGTTCTGGAACGTGGTGGGTGCCACGTGCAGAAACTGCTTGACGTCGTCGAGGCTGTCGGTCAGCGCCTTGGTCACTCCGGCCAACTTGTCCGATGTGGTGCCAAGAGCCTCGCGATTGTCGGATACGAACGTCTGAACCTGTCCGACCACGGCGTTGAGATCCTTTACCGCGTCGGCGACTTCGTTGGGATTGTCGGCGAGCAGACCGGTCACCGACGCCAGGTTCTGGTTGAGCTGGCGCATCAAGGTGGTGCTGTCCTGAAGCGCCGACACCAGGGTCGCGAGATTCTTGATGGTCGAGAAGATGTCGGTGCTGTGATCGCCGAGGGCCGAAAAGGCTTGCGACAGCTTGATGACGGTATCTCGGATGTTGGCGCCCTGGCCCCGCAGGTTGTCGGCGGTGGTGTTGATCAGCGAACCCAGTGGGCTCACCCCGCCGGGCTCGGTTGGCTGCAGCGTGTGGGCCAGCTTCTCCAATTGCGCGCGGACCTGGTCCCACTCGATGGGAACCACGGTGCGCTGCCTCGGGATCACCGCGTTGTCGGGCATCACCGGCCCGGTGGTGTAGACGGGGGTGAGCTGAACGGCGCGCGCGGTCACCAGCGTCGGCGACAGGATCGCTGCCTTGGCATCGGCAGGCACCTTGTACTTGCTGTCGTAGAAGAACGCGATCTTCACCCGCTCGGGCTGCGGCTGGATTTCGGTGATCTTGCCGACGTTCACGCCGAGGATGCGAACGTCGTCGCCGACGTAGATTCCGTTGCTGTTCTCGAAGTACGCAACGACATTCGTGCGGTTGATGGTGTCGCTGGCCCGGAACAGCACTGCCACGCCGGCGACCAGCAACACGACAAGGCCGACGGCGACCCAGCTCCTGCGAATTCGGTTCATTGTCCGGCCCCCCCGCCTGCGGGCGGCGACATCTCGCCCGGCGCAGGCACCATGACGGGGCTCGGCGTCGGCAGCGGTGTGGAGTCCAACCCGGGTGGCGCCAACGCGGGCGGCCCTGGCGGCGGACCGCCGGGCGGCGGCGCGGGCGGCGGCTCGCGGTAGGGGTAGCAGCCAGTAGGGCCGGGCAGCGGCAAGCCGGGCGGACCGCACGGCTGATCGCCCGGCTTGCCGGTGATGGCGTCGGGCAGTGTCAGACGCGGTTCACCGCCCTGCCCCGTGCGGGGATAGGGCACCGGCAGCGCCGGCGTTCCCGGCTGGCCGGTCTGCGGATCGCTGCGCTGTGAGGGCAGCAACACGTTGGGATCAAGGCCGAGGTCGGAAAACGCAACGTCGATGAACGGTTGCACGAACTGCCCCGGCAACAGGTTGGCGACGTAGGTCTTGAAGAACGGGCCCGACGACACCGATTCGCCCAACGACATCGAATAGGAGTCAAGCAGTTTGAGCGAGCGCTGCAGCCGTTCCTTGCGGTTGTCGAGGATCGTCAACACGCCGTTGAGCTTGTCCAGCGCCGGCCGCATCGTGCCGCGGTTCTCGGCGATGAAGCCCTGCAGCTGTTGACTGAGGGCCGAGACGTTGCCCGAGATCTGATCGACTGCCGCGCTTTGGCTTTCGAGCTCGACCAGCAGTGCGTTGGTGTTCGCGATCAGACTGACCACCTGGTTGCTGCGGTCTGCCAGAACCGTGGTCGCTTTGTCGGCGTTGGTCAGCAGACCACGCAGATCGGCGTCACGCTCGTTGAGCGTCTGCGAGAACCGGGCCACACCCTCGACCGCGATCCTCAGCTCGGGTGGGGTGTCGGCGAATGTGGCTGCCAACACCCGCAGCGAATCGGACAGCTGGTTGGTGTTCAGGCCGCTGATCGTGGTCGCCAACTCGCCGAGCGCGTCCGGCAGCTGATACGGCGACGTGGTGCGGTCCAGTGGAATCGTGCCATCCTGCAGACCGTCACCGCGCGAGGTGACCTCGAGGATCTTGGTGCCGAGCAGACCCTTCGTCTTGATCGCCGCCTCGGTGCGATCGCCGAGCGGGATGCTCTTGTCGACGGTGAACTTGATCAGCACCCGCGGCCCGTCGAGCTCGATGGACTCGACCTTGCCCACCTGGAAGCCCGAAACCTGCACGGCGGCATTGCCCATCAGCCCGCCCGCCTCGGCGAAGTAGGCCGAATACTCCTTGCCCTGGTTGAGAAATGGCAGTTTGTCGTAATTGATCGCGCCCAAGATGATGGCGACGGTGACGGTAAGCCCGATGGCGCCGATGACGAATAGATTGCGTTCGGAGAAGGGCTTCATCGCGGCGCGCACCTCCCGGTGCTCTGGCCCGCGACCTTGACATACACCGGCTGACCCCCCTTGCCGTTGAGCTTCAGCACGACGTCGCACAGGTAGAAGCTGAAGAAATCACCGTAAATGCCCTGCCGCGCAAGCGCCTGATAGGCGTCCGGCAGGGTGTTGAGCAGGTTGTCGAAATAGTCGTGGTCGGCGACGACGATTCCCGCGGCGCGGTCGGTCTCGTGGATCGTCTTCGCAAAGGGCGGACGAGCCTGGGCCAACAGGTCCGTGATACTTGCGGCGGCGGCGTTGGAATAAGCCAGGCCGTTGCTGATGTCTTGTTTGCGCGACGCGAGGCCCTCCACCAGTTGGGAGAGCGCATCGACGGCCTTCGCGAATTGGTCACTTTGGCCACCGAGCGATCCCAGCACGGAGTTGAGGTTGACGATGACCTGCCCGATCAGCTGGTCGCGGTCGGCCAGCGTGGTCGTCAGCGCCGCGGTCTGGGAAAGGAACGAGTTGATCGTCCCGCCCTGGCCCTGCAGGGCGGCAATCAACTGACCGGACAACGCGTTTACCTGATCCGGATCCAGAGCACGGAACAGCGGACGGAAACCACCGATCAGCGCATCCAGGTCCAGCGCCGGCGACGTCCGGGCGAGCGGAATCGTGCCGCCTGCGTTGAGCTTCGCGGTGCCACCGGCACCTTCCTCCAGCGCCAGGTACCGGCCGCCGATCAGGTCGTCGTAACGAATGACCGCCCTGCTGCCCTCGGTCAGCACCACCGAATCGTCGGCGTCGAACTCGACCAGCGCCGTCGTATCGCGTCGAATGGCAACCTTTTTCACCTGACCGACCTCGACGCCGGCGATGCGGACGAAGTCGCCGTTCTTCAGGCCGGTCACGTTGGTGAACTCGGCCTTATAGGGGTGAGTCTTCTCCCCGAAGCGCAGCTGCCCGAAGACCGCGTACAGCCCGAACACACCGACCAGGCACACCGCCAGAAAGGCAACAAGGCGCAGGGTGACGCCTCGCAGGCTTTCTCTCATGACTGGTTACCTTTCGTGGCTGTGGTGGGCCCCCGCGAGCTGGGGAGAATGGCGGACGGTCACGGCGATGGGGCGGCCTCCTGGGGAAGTGGGATGGGAGGCAACGGCGTCGGCTGCATCTGCGCGGGGGCCGGGACCACGAAGGGTTCGGAACCCGGTGTCGGGCCAGGATCCCTTGGCGCCATCGGCGGTGGCGCCTGCGGCAGGCCGAGCCACAGCGGGGTGCCGTCCGGCGCGTACATCTGGGCACCGAAGGGCGGTGCTCCCGGATACGGGATCGGTCCTGGCGCGGGTCCGCCGAACATGTTGCGGATGCTCGGCGGCTCGGGCACTGCACGCGTAACGGGCAGATAGTTGGCGTAGCCAGGGAACCCGATGCCGGGGTTCGGCCGCCAGTCCATGCCGGTGCCGAAGCCGGTGTCGGTGATCAATTGGCGCACCGGCCAGTTGTCGGCGACGACAGGCAGCGAGCCGCAGCTCGGCTTTCCGCCCGGCCCGCCCTTGGCGCCGATGATCGGCAGGTTGTCGGGGTAGTGGTATGGGTCATCGCCGGGCGACAGCGCAGTGTCGAGCACGAGCGTTCTGCCGTTGCCGCCCGGCGCCTCGTAACCTCCGTGGTCGAGCAGGTGTTTCGCGCCCATCAGCAGACAGGTGTACTCCGGGTTGTACTTGTAGAGCAGATTCGTCGTTGGCCTGAGCACATTGATGGCCTTGATCAGGTTGGCCTGGTTCGGCGCCAGCAGGCTGATCCCGCTATTCGAGAACCCAATCGTGGCCAGCAACAAGGCATCTAGCTGCTTGGTGTGACTGGTGATGGTCGCGCTCGTTGTGCTGGCCGCGTTCAGGACGGTCAGAATGTCCTGCGCCGCACCGCTATACGCGTCGCTGAAGCCCTTGAGCGCCTGCCAGTCGGCGCGAATCGTGTCACTGCGCGGGTTGAGTTCGAGCAGAACCTGGTTGGCGTCTGTGGTGGCCTGACCGATCCTCTCCCCTTGACCGCGAACACCCTGGGCGAGGGCGCCCAGGGTGCTGTTGAGTTTGGCCGTGTCGATCTGATTCAGCACGGAGACCACGTTCTGGAACACCGTATTGACCTCGGTACTGACGTTGCGCGACTTCAGCAGCTGACCGGCTGCCAGCCGCTGCGGGCTTGGGTCATCGGGATACACCAGGTCGACGAACTTCGCACCGAAGACGGTGGTGGCCCGGATCTGTGCTTCGACGTTCGCCGGAATGTACTTGATCTGGTCCGGGTCGATCTGCAGTTTGAGGGACACAGGTGCCCCGCCTTCCCCGCCGACTGCGATCGCAGCGACGCGCCCGACCTGGACACCCCGCAACTTGACCTTGGCGTTGGTCTCCATCACCAGGCCCGCCCGGTCCGACGTCAAGGTGACCGGAACCTCGGACCGCAAGGTGCCTGCGAACAGTGCGTAGGACAGCCAGGTCAAGACGACAAAGATCACCACCAGGATGAGCGTGTACCACCCCGGGCGAAGGCCGCTATCGTCGCTGTCCATGTCCTACCCGGCCAGGTTGAAGTTTCCGGACTGGCCGTACACGGCGAGCGACATCATCACGAGAACGAACGCCGCGAGAATCAGCGAGGTGCGCACCGCGCGCCCAACCGCCTCACCGACGCCGGCCGGCCCGCCCGTCGCCGCGAACCCGTAGTAGGTGTGCACGAGCATGATCACCACCGCCAGCACGACGCACTGGATGAAGGACCAGATCAGATCGGTGGGGTTCAAGAACGTTCGGAAGTAGTGGTCGTACACGCCGGCTGACTGACCGTAGAGGACGGTGGTGCCGAACTTCGCGGCCCAGAACGCGGCAAGCACGCCAACGCAATAGAGCGGAATGACGACCAGAAGGCCTGCCACGACCCGCGTCGAAGCCAGGTAGGCGACCGACCGGATACCCATCACCTCGAGCGCGTCGATTTCCTCGTTGATCCGCATGGCGCCGAGTTGAGCTGTGGCACCGGCTCCGATGGTCGCGGCCAGCGCGACCGCGGTGGTCGCAGGCGCGATCAGGCGGACGTTGAAGAATGCCGAGGCGAATCCCGTCAGCGCTTCGACACCGATTTCGGAGAAGTCGGAGTAGCCCTGAACGGCCACCAGTGCGCCCGTGGTCACGGTCAAGAAACCCACGATCGCGACCGTTCCGCCGATGATGATGAGCGCGCCCGCGCCCAGGCCCATCTGAGCGATCTGCCGAATCAACTCGACGCGATAGTGAGTGAAGGCGTAGTGGATCGAGCGCAGCGTCTTGCTGTAGAACTTCGTTTGCCTGCCGATCCGGTTCCAGGGCGCGGCCACGACACTGAATCGGCTTTTCAGCCACGGGAACTGGGAATGCGGCCTCGAGACGGTCACATCGTCACCTTGACCGCGACGGCGGTTGCGACCACATTGATCGCGAACAACGCCATGAAGGTGAAGACCACGGTTTCGTTGACCGCGTTTCCGACGCCCGCCGGACCACCGCCAACGGAAATGCCCTTGTAGCAGGCGATCATGCCGGCGGAAAGCCCGAACAACGCCGCCTTCGCCAGCGCGATGGTGACGTCGGCGGCGCCGATGAGCAGCGTCAAACCCGCCGCGAAGGCGCCGGGCGAGACGTGCTGGATGTAGACGCAGAACAGATAGGCGCCGGCGAGGCCGACGAGAATGACCGTCGCCGCCAATGCCAGCGACACCAAGGTGGCGGCCAACACGCGCGGAACGACAAGCGCCTGAATGGGATTGACGCCCATCACCCGCAGCGCGTCGAGCTCCTCTCGAATTGTGCGCGCGCCGAGGTCGGCGCACATCGCGGTCGCCCCGGCACCGGCCACCACCAACACGGTCACGATCGGACCGATCTGTCGCACCGTACCAAGGGCCGCGCCCGTGCCGGAGAAATCCGCGGCGCCGAACTCGGTCAACAGGATGTTGAACGTGAACGTCAGCAACACCGTGTAGGGAATCGTCAGCATCAGCGTCGGCACGATCGACACCCGTGCGACAAACCAAGACTGCGAGAGGAATTCGCGCCACGCGAACGGCGGCTTTACCATCGCCACAAAGGTGTCGAGCGCCATTGCATAGAAGCCGCCGAAACCGCGGACCGGCTTGGCAATGACGTTGGAAGCGACCATTAGCGGGTCCTCCCTCGCGTTCTCCTCACCGCCATAGGCAGCCGATCCCTCCGACGAACACCCCGTGCTGGCAAGTTGTGAGTGTTGCACGGGAGGACGCCGCAGAACCGTACATCACCAATTTCTGGCCGGGCAACACGAGCCCCACCGTGGTGACGAGCGCCACTTTTGCCGGTCGATTGGCGGTCCCGACACTGTCGATGCACACAACGCGCTGGCGTCGACGGGCCGGTTCAGCAAACACTTGTCGGCGACGATGCGTCGCCGTTCTAGAATTGCGTTCCACGTTCGACGGAATGTGCATTAACTTGTTTCCATGACGTCGGCGACGAGGCGCTGGGCGAAGACCGATGCGACACAACAGCGCATCCTCGACGCCGCGACCGAGGTGTTCGCCGCGCGCGGATTCACCGCCGCCACCATGGCCGACATCGTCGCCCACTCCGGCGCCAGCATCGGCAGCATCTACCACCACTTCGGCGGCAAGAAGGAGCTGTTCCTGGCAATCTTCGAGCGGCTGGCGGCCGTTATCGACCGCCAGATCGACGCCGTCGCGGACAAGTCGGGTGAGCTCAACGGCCAGCTCGCGTTCGAAGCAAACGCCAGGGCTTATCTCAACGCGATATGGGCGAATCGGCGCGCCGCGATGGTGCTGGCTTCCGGTGACACGCCTGCCGGCTTCGACGGGGTCCGCCGCAGCAGCATGCTCAAGGGCTTCCGCCGCTGGATGTCGGTGCTCGAGCTCGACACTTCGCCGCGAGGTCAGCTACTGACACGGATCCTCATTGCCGTGATGGCCGAGGCGTCGGGGTTGGTGATCACGTCCGAGGACCCCGCCGACGTGGGCCCGATCACCGACGCAACGATCGAGTGGATCGACCGCCTGACGAGTTGAGGTCGCTCAGGCGTTGCCTGCGGCGTCCTCGATCTCGGCGATGACGATCTTGCGCATGCCGAGCATGGCCTTGGTCGCGGCGGCCGCGCGCGCCGGATCAGGATCGTTGAGCAGCTCGAACAGCCGGTCCGGCACGATCTGCCAGCTCAGCCCGAATCGGTCCTTGAGCCAGCCGCATTGCGATTCTTCCCCGCCGTCGCCCAAGCGGTCCCAGTAGTGGTCGACCTCGTCCTGGTCCTTGCAGTTGACCATGAACGACACCGCCTCGGTGAAGCGGAACTCCGGTCCGCCGTTGATACCGACGAACCGCTGGCCGTCGAGCACGAAGGTCGCTGACACCACATCACCTGGCGTGCCCGGCCCCGCCTCGGTGTATCGGTTGACCGATTCGATCGTCGAGTTCGGGAAGATCGCCGTGTAGAACTGCGCGGCTTCCTCGAGCTTGGCGTCGAACCAGAGCGACGGCGTGATCGACGGCATCGCGGCTCCTCTCGTCAAGGCGGCTTTCCCGGTATAGACAGCGCCGACGCCCCGAACTCATCGCCGGTCGGTGGCCGTCCGATCGGCGCCGAGCACACGCAACGAGAATTGGAGTACCCAGTCCAATGACCGCTGAAGCCGTTGCTGGTCGCCGGGCGACTGGCCGATCATCTCGCGGCTGACCACGGCGCTGATGGCGATCGCGTCGTGTTCCGGGTCGGCCAGCGGGAACGAGCCGTCGTCGCGGCCGCGCCGCAGGATCTCGACCAGCGAGCGTTCGCGATCGGCGTGCGCGCGCTCGCGGGTTTCCCGGTAGCCCTTGGCAACGCGCACCTCATCGGAGTCGATCACCGTGAGGTGCATCCGCAGCTCCGCGTCGTGCATCCACCAGAACATTTGGCCGATCCACGCCTTGAGCTGTTCGACGGGAGCGCCTGGCGCCTCGTCGGCAACCCGATCGAGCCGATCGGCGAGCGCGTCGCTCTCCTGCCGAAGCAACGCCAAGAACAGCTCGTCCTTGGACTCGAAATGACGGTAGAACGCCCGGGTGGACACCCCGGCGCGTGCCAGGATCGCGGCAACCGGGATCGGACCGGTGTGCGGTTCCGACAGGCAGCGGTAGGCAGCCTCGATGATGCAGCCCCTGTCGTCGTCACTGGCGGTGTCAGGCTGCACGTTCGCAGATTGTAGGGACGCTACGGACCCGCCGGGCCGAAGATCGGTGCAAATTGTCCGCTCGGTAACGTGAGGGCCCGGGGCCAGCCGAGAGGACGTCCGTGAGCACTACACGCAGCGAAGCGCAGACGGTCAAGTTTCGCGGCGCCGAGGATCTCGTCCTTGTCGCTGACGAATGGAACCGCGGCGCCCGATCGGCGGACCGGCACCCAACGGTTTTGATGCTGCACGGCGGGGGGCAGAACCGCTTTTCCTGGAAGAACACCGGCCAGATCCTCGCCGACGAGGGTTTCCACGTCGTCGCGCTGGACAGCCGCGGTCACGGCGACAGCGACCGCTCCCCCAATGCGAACTACACGGTGGATGCGCTCAGCTCTGACACGCTGCGGGTGCTTGAGCAGATCGGGCGGCCCGTGATCTTGATCGGGGCGAGCATGGGCGGAATGACCGGCATCCTCGTCGCCGACGCGGCAGGCCAGGAGAAGGTGACCAAGCTGGTGCTCGTGGACGTGGTACCGCGGTATGAGAAGAGCGGCAGCGCGCGGATTCGCGACTTCATGTTCAGCCATGTGCACGGCTTCGGGTCGCTCGAAGAGGCCGCCGATGCGGTGGCAGCCTATCTGCCCTACCGGACCAAGCCGCGCAGCCCGGAGGGCCTGAAGAGGAACCTGCGCCGACGTGACGGCCGGTGGTACTGGCACTGGGATCCGAAGTTTCTGACTGCGCCAGCCGACGATGCGTTCGTGCGGGAGGAGAAGCTCGAACAGGCGGCCATCGACCTGACCATCCCGATCCTTCTGATTCGGGGCAAGCTGTCCGACGTGGTCAGCCCAGAGGGCGTGAAGGACTTCCTGGCCAAGGTGCCGCGCGCCGAGTTCGTCGAGCTGTCCGACGCGGGCCACACGGCCGCAGGCGACGACAACGACGCGTTCTCCGAAGCGGTCGTCCAGTTCGCCAGTCGGTGACGATCGGTTTCAATTTCCTTGAGGCACCGGAACTTCCGGCACCTCAGGTGAGCGAGGCGCAGGCCGAGGAGATTCTGGCCACGCACTATGGCCTGCGGACCCGCGCGACGTCGCTTGGCAGTCAGCAGGACAAGAATTTCGTGATCACCGGTCCTGACGACGAGATCGTCGGGGTGCTGAAGATCGCCAATCCGGCGTTCAACGCGGCCGAAATCGAGGCCCAGGACCTGGCGGCGGATAGGATCGCAGACGCTCAAGAGTCGCTGCGGATCGCGGTGCCGCTGACGAACCTTGCCGGCCAAAAGTGCACGGCCATTACCGGATTGGTGGACGGGACCGCGTTTGTGCGGCTGCTGCGTTTCCTGCCCGGCGGGACGCTGCTGGAATCGGGTTACCTGTCTGCGACGGCGGTCGCGGGGCTGGGCGAGGTGGCCGGGCGGGTGAGCCGGGCGCTCGAGGGCTTCAGCCATCCCGGCCTTGACCGGGTCCTGCAATGGGATCCGCGCTACGGCGCCGACGTCGTGGCGGAACTGATTTCGCATGTCGGCGATCCGTCGCACCGCGCGCGGATCGAGGCGGCCGCCCATGAGGCGTTGGCTCGAATCGTGTCGCTCGCCGATGACCTGCCGCGGCAGGCCGTGCATCTTGACCTGACCGACGCCAACGTCGTCGTGTCGCGCCTGGCTGACGGGTCGGCTGTCCCGGACGGGGTCATCGACTTCGGCGACCTTACCGACAGCTGGGCCGTGTCCGAACTGGCGATCACGGCATCGTCGGTGCTGGGTCACCCCGGTAGCGAACCGACCTCGATCCTGCCTGCGGTGCGGGCGTTTCACGCTATCCGGCCTCTCGCCGTCGCTGAGGTGGACGCGTTGTGGCCCCTGCTGGTATTGCGCACCGCGGTGCTCATCGTCAGCGGCGCGCAACAGGCCAGCATCGATCCCGACAACGCGTACGTCACCGAACAGTCCGACGGCGAGTGGCGCATGTTCGAACAGGCGACATCGGTTCCGATCGACGTGATGACCGCGGCGATACGGGCCGACATCGGCCTCGCCGCATCGCGGGGCCCGATCGAGGTCACGGTCCCGCTCGTCGACGTGGACCCTGCCTCGGTGGTGACGCTCGACCTGTCCACCACGGCCGAAGTCTACGACTTCGCGTTCGAGGACGACGGTTGGATGAACGCCGGTGTCGAAGACGAATTAGCCAGGGCGGCAGTGCAAAACGGCGCGCGACTCGTGCTCACCCAGTACGGTCAGGCGCGGCTGAGCAGGACCCGCAAGCTGAGCCAGGAAAGCCCCGAGGTCGTGGCGACCGGCGTCAGCCTATGGCCGGAGTCGCCGACGCGGTTCGTCGCGCCGTGGGACGGCGAGGTGATTGCGGATGACAGCCTGACACTGCGGGGAGCCCACTACGAGCTGACGCTGACCGG
Organism: Mycobacterium sp.; assembly: GCA_025965975.1. Taxonomy (GTDB): domain Bacteria; phylum Actinomycetota; class Actinomycetes; order Mycobacteriales; family Mycobacteriaceae; genus Mycobacterium. The sequence goes on from JAOPVX010000191.1 coordinate 13,792, forward strand.
GGTGCGCGCAGTGGCGCCTGGCAGCATGCGCGCCGGTGAGCCGCTGGCCGATGCACCGGAGGGCCAGTGGGTTCAGGTCGGTGTACGGCCGGTCGGTGCACCCGCGGCGCCGCTGTTCACCCGGTTCGAGCTGGCGCCCGGCTGGCTGGCGATGACCCGTGATCCGCGACCGCTGCTCGGGCTGCCCGCTGTGCAGGTGCCAGACGCCGACGATCTGTTGTCGCGACGCCACGCGAGTTTTGCTCCCGTGCAGGAGTTTTACTATCGCACGCCGCCGCAGATCGAGCGGGGCAGGCGGCATTACCTGATGTCGACCGCCGGGCGCACCTACCTCGACATGGTCAACAACGTGACGGTGCTTGGTCATGCGCACCCCCGGATCGCCGACACCGCGGCCAGGCAGCTGCGCAAGCTCAACACGAATTCGCGGTTCAACTACGCGGCGGTCGTCGAGTTCAGCGAGCGGCTCGCCGCCATGCTGCCCGACCCGCTGGACACGGTCTTTCTCGTCAACTCCGGCTCGGAGGCAAGCGATCTGGCGATTCGACTCGCCACGGCGACGACGGGGCGGCGCGACGTGGTCGCGGTCCGCGAGGCCTACCACGGCTGGACGTACGGCACGGACGCGGTGTCCACGTCGACCGCCGACAACCCCAACGCGCTTGCCACTCGGCCGGATTGGGTCCACACGGTCGAATCGCCCAACAGCTTTCGCGGCAAGTACCGCGGCGCGGCCGCCGTGCGGTACGCGGGCGAGGCGGTGCAGCAGATCGAACAGCTGGTGGCTGACGGCCGCGCGCCCGCGGCGTTCATCTGCGAAAGCGTGTACGGCAATGCGGGTGGGATGGCGCTGCCGGATGGCTACCTGAAGCAGGTGTATGCGGCGGTGCGGGCGGCAGGCGGGCTGGCGATCTCCGACGAGGTTCAGGTCGGGTATGGCCGTCTCGGCGAATGGTTCTGGGGTTTCATGCAGCAGAACGCGGTCCCTGACATCGTCTCGATCGCTAAGTCGACAGGCAACGGGTATCCGCTCGGCGCGGTGATCACGAGCCGCGCGGTCGCCAACGGGTTTCGTTCCCAGGGCTATTTCTTCTCGTCGACCGGCGGCAGTCCGCTGTCGTGCGCGATCGGGATGACGGTCCTCGATGTGTTGCGCGACGAAGGACTGCAGGAGAACGCCGCCCGCGTCGGTGCCCACCTTAAGGCGCGACTGCAGGCGCTGCAGGACAGGCACCCGATCATCGGCACCGTGCACGGCATCGGGCTCTACCTTGGCGTCGAGATGGTCCGCGATACAGAGACTTTGGAGCCCGCGGCCGAGGAGACCTCGGCGATCTGCGAGCGCATGCTCGAACTCGGGGTGATCATCGCGCCGACCGGTGACCACATGAACATCCTGAAAACCAAACCGCCGTTGTGCATTGACATCGAATCGGCCAACTTCTATGTCGACACGTTGGACCGGGTGCTGACCGAGGGCTGGTAGCGGGCAAGACTCACTCGGTGACTACTCAAAGTGCCAACCTCCGAGCGACAAAGTCGCTCGTAGCGGCGTGGTAGTCAACCCGCTACGCCCAACTCTGAGGCGAAGTACGCCCGCGCGATGTGCTTGGCCTCATCCGAAGGCACCGCGCGTACGACCTTCTGGGCACCGAGCCCGTCGATCATCGTCAACAACCGCCGCGCCGCGACGTCGACATCGGCGACCCGGAACTCGCCGTCGGCGACGCCCGCCCGCACGATGTCGGCGATGCAGTCCAACCACTCGCCCGTCAGCTCCTTGGCCTCGGCAGCCAGCGGTGCGTTTCGCCGGCCCAGGCTCCACGCCTCCAGCCACAGGGCGCTTGCGTCGTCGCCTGAGTCGTCCAGCACATCCACCCATCAACACGCCTCGAGGGCTTGTCGGCGGTCACGCCGGGCTCAGCTTCTGTCACCTCGATGGCCGTCGGCATCGCGGCCGGTACCCTGGCCGTTCGGATCAACCAGATCCTCGATCGCTTCGACCCCGCCGAACTCGCGGCTGCATCCGCCGAGGTCGCCGACACCGACGAGGAAGTCCCATTGCGTCCCGAGGAACTGACCGCATGACCAACGCGATCACCACCGGGCAGCGCCGCGACGCGCTCGGCTCGCCGTTCGCGACGGCCGACGTCTGCGGTCTGGCTGGCCTGACCGTGCCCGACGGCACCGAGCGGCCCGCGTTCGACGACGACTCGTGGAACTTCACCCACGTGGTCGGGTTGCCGGTGCAAATGCCCTTGTCCAACCGACGTTTCGAGTTCGCCGCGATCACCGAGGGCCGCTGGCGTCTGGTCGCCAAAGAGCTGATCATGGCCCTGCTCGCCCCGCACCATCCCGCGGTCGCCCCGCTGCCGCGCGCCTACCGCACACCGCTACACCTGAGCAGCGCTGTCCTGCGGCTGAACGAACTCATCCGATTCTTCGACTGGCTCGGTCAACGCGGGATCACGTCCTTGGCGGCGGTCGACACCCCCACCTGCGAGGCCTACCTGAACTTCCGGCGCTACGTCACCGCCGACGACGGCACCGTGGTCGGCGAGCAGAGCCCCGCGATCCGCCGCACCGCTGCGCAGATCATCATCGACCTGGTCGACTACCGGGACCTGTTCACCGCCGACCGGGTCCGAGCCGATCTGCGGCCCTGGGGCGGGGCGACCGCCACAGCCGTGGCCGAAATGCCACCCGGCAGAACAGGAAACAAGACGCCACCGGTCGCCGAAGAGGTGCTGCAACCGATGCTGGCCGCCGCGCTGCACCTGGTGAAGGTCCTCGGCCCGCACGCTGTCGAGCTGAGCGACCGGATACGCGACACCGACCGCCTGTCCTCCCTCAACGCGCCCGGTTTGCGGCACAGCACCCCGACCGCGGTTGACGACATCATCGAAGTGCTCACCGACTACGCGACGACGGGCACACCGCTGCCGATGCTCGAAGACCACGACATCGACCGCCGCCTCGCCGCCGGGTGGTCACCCGACGATCCGCTGCTGCCGGGCGCCACCGGCGTCGTCGCCCGGCAGGCAGGCTACAGCCAGCTCTGGAGACACTGGAAACCGGCGCTGCGCGAACCGTTCATCGCGGCCGCGACATCGGTAGGAGTGCAGAAGATGTTCGCCCGCAACGCCGCCCAAGCCCCAGCAGCCGACGGCAGCGGCCACCTGCCATGGACGCTGCCGCTGCACCGGTCCGAGGCCGCCGCCCTGATCGGCATCGCCCGCACCGCAACGATCGTCGCCCTGGCCGCCGCCTCGGGGATGCGCTCGAGCGAGCTGATGGAACTGCGCGTCGGCTGCCGCCGGCCCGTCGAAGAACCGATCCCCGGCCTCAGACGCTTCCGCATCGCCAGCAAGATCGTCAAAGGCCAACCCCTCGGCGGCACCGGCGACGAATGGATCGTCATCGAACCCGCCTACCGCGCCGTCGAACTTGCCGAGCAGCTCCACGACGACCGCCGCGACGCAGAACTGCTGTTCGGCCGGTTCTCCTTCCCGGTCCGTTACACCTGGTTGCGGAACTGGGTGAACTCCGCGGCGGGAGCCCGACTCGGTCTCGCCCCGATCCCCCAAGGCCCAGTGTCGCTTCGCATGCTCAGAAGGACGCTCGCCCTCGAAATGGCCTACCGGCCCGGTGGTGTTCTCGCCACGAAACTGCACCTCAAGCACATCGCGACGGCAACAACGGAGGGATACGCCTCACGGCCCGGCGGCGCTCAGGCCGAGTTGCTGGCCGAGGTCAACAAACACGAAGCCGACCGCAACCTCGAACTCGTACTGGCCGAGTTCCGCAATTACCAGCAGGGCATCCTGCCCGCCGGGCCGGGCGCCCGCAGCCTGACCGAATTCTTCGCCAGCGTCGACGCCGACCGGAACACGCAATCCGCTGCGGCGCCAAAGGTTCAGCACAACGATCGCGACATCCTCAACCTGCTGTCTAAGCGGGCCAACGTGCTGCACCTGGGTCCCGCGAACTACTGCTGGTTCACCGACCCCTCCCGCGCCCTGTGTCTCAAGCTCGCCGGCACCCACACCGCCGACCGGCCGATGATCGGGATGTGCGACTCGGCGCGCTGTCCGCAGGCCACCCACCACAGCGCCCACCGGCCCGTCTGGGCCGAGCATGCCGAACGCACCACGACATTCCTCGGCCAGCTCGGCAAAACCCGAGTCACCGAACGCGACCGGCTCACCGTCGACCACAACCGAGCTGTGCGCGTCATCGCCGAGATCGACGCTGCCACAGCGCCAACGCCTCTGGCTGTGATCCGTCGCCGCCTCCCCGTCATGCCCCGGGCACAAAGCTACAGCTGATCTGCGTGGTCCCTGGTCAATCGAGAAGACCCGGGCGGCGCGAGACCGTGCATCCGTGGTAACACGCCGCCGTGCTGCGAAATGTGAGTAGCGCACTACTGATATCGACCGGTCCAGCGCGATCCACGATTCCGGTAACGGAACCTTGGCCGACGCAGCGGCCAACAGTTCCGCCGACGACAGCGACGGGAGGACCAAATGTGCAACGCAAACAAGCTCAGAGGCAAATCCCCTGGTGAGGCGTCGGATGAAGTGCCCATGAACGACATCCAGGCGCCGACGCCGCCCAGCGGGGGTGCAACGACGACAGTCCATCAGCAACCGAACCGAGCCACAAGGAGGGTCGAAATGACCACAACACCAGAAACTCATATTGGCGAACCGGACACCGAGGTCACACTCGAGGCGGTTTCGCGCACGCCGATTCTCATTACCGAGCAAGAGGTGGTGTTCGGCACAGCGGTAGCGGCGCCGCCACGGCCGACGACTATGCGCTGGTGGACCGGGGCGACCGCTGTTGTCGTGGCGGCCTTACACCGGATGTTTGCGACATCGGCGCCAGATGCCCGCCCGCCGCGTCGCCACTACCCGAAGCGTTACGTATTCCTCGAGCACTCCCGCCTGGCACGCGAGATGGATCGCCTCTAAGCATCGCGGACACCTGATCAGGGCCTGCGTGCCAGAGGAGAGCGCCAGCGCGTGACCTCGCACACGCAGGGAATAGCGCACGTTTGGAATAGGCCCGCTCCACCAGCAAACTGAGCTGAAACGGTCTGTACGCCAGCGCTTTCCGATGATTGCAGGATGCGGAACCTCGACAAAGGTGAGTGCTGTCCGGCTATGGGGCGAAGCATCGTGGCGGACGCCGCAGCAGCAGGTTCAGTCCTCGCATCGGCTGGCGTACGTCAGCGGCACTTGCCGACAGCGCCCGACCGTGTGACCGGCGCGCAACCTACGAATGATGACACGGCCGCTAGTGTGTGCCGGTGGTCATCATCAGGTAGACCTGGGGTGTGATCGAGCTGCGCCCCAACTGCGAATGTTGCGACGTCGATCTTCGGCCCGCGTCGACGGAGCCGATGATCTGCACTTATGAGTGCACCTTTTGCCGTCGCTGCGTCGACGGTCACTTACTGGGTGTGTCCCAATTGCGGCGGCAACTTGTGCCGCCGGCCGATCCGACCCGCTGTCCTGCTTGACCGCAACCCGCCGTCACCGCAGCGCATCCACGCCGCGACACCGTGTCCGCTGCGGTGAGCCAATGGCCGCCGCCGCACGCCCGTAGGGTCGTAACTATCGGGTTGGCCATCCGATGGAGGCACCGATGAGCGGGCGGCAGCAGGCGCGAAACCAGCAAACCCATTCCGCCGAGGTCCGACAGGTGTACGAACGCGTGCTGGCCGGAGCGTCGGTGCGCAGCCGCTATGTCGAGGTGGCCGGCGATCGGGTCCATCTCTTGCAGAAGAGGGCCGGGCCGCCGGTAGTGCTCCTCCACGGCACAGTGGACTCAGCGGCGCCTGCGCACGTGCGCTCAGTTCGTCGCTCACCAAACTAGAGTGCGTCTGCAGTGGTCCGGTCGGGTGAGTAAGCCACTACTTGAGATAGTCGTTACAACAGACGGCGCACACTCACCCGCAAACGGCTATTCCTGGGATCTCGGCCTGTGTCGAGGCAGCAGCGCTGCGAGTTCGTCGCGACTGCCTACACCGGTCTTGACCATCGCTTTGTAGATGTGGTTTTCCACGGTGCGAATCGACACTGTCAGCCGGGTGCCGATATCGCGGTTGGACAGCCCTTCGCCGAGGAGCATCACGACTTCTCGTTCACGAGAGGTGAGCGGCAACCGCTCGGCGGCCTGGCGGAGCGCGGGGGTGCGGGCGCCGCCGCACTGATCGGCCAGCGATTCGGCTCGGGTCGCGCACCCGTACGCCGATCCGCGAAGGTCCCTGCGCCGATAGGCGATGGCCGCGTGTGCGGCCGCGTCGACAGCGGCGATGAGGTCACCCATAGCCTCGAATCGTTCTGATACCGCGGCCAATTCAGCACTGTCACCGGCGTGTAGAGCTTCGGCGAACCGAGCCGCGGTGCTAGCGCGCGGCCCTTCGACGATCGCTTCGAGTTGACGCAACCGCGGCCCGCTCGAATGGTCGCCGAACTGGGTGGCTGTCTGCAAGCACATCACTTCTGCCGCGAATTGCCCGTTGGCCCGGGCGGTTTCGGCCGCCGACAACGATGATTTAATCGCCTCACTGACGGCGCCCTGGCTGGCGGCGACCCACGCGTGGGCGATCCCCCGCTCGTAGTCCAGGCAGCGCCAACTCGGGTGTCGCAGCTTCTCGAGCGCAGCAAGCGCAGCGGTGGCCTCATCGCCTAGACTGCGCACTGCGAGCGCGATCGTGTGTTGTAGCTGGTAAAAATAGGCCACACCGTTGGCCTCGCCCGTCGCGGATAACAGCTCGACCACCGGCTCCAGGAATGAACATGCACTGTCGAGGCGGCCGGCACCAAGGTCGGCCCGACCCGAAACGCCATTACTGAATAGCTGCGCAGCCCCCGGGAGATCGGCTGCTTGCTGGCGCAGCCGCTCCGCCGCGAGCGAGGCTTCCCTGATCCGGCCAGACAGCACGAGTGCGCCAATATGGACGTCGGCGATAGGGAACCGCATATACGCGGCGTCGAATGAGCGGGTCGCAACGGTGTATCCGGCGTCCGCGGCGGCGATGGCCTCGCGGGTGCGGCCAGCGTCTCCGGATGCAACAACGATTGCCCAGGCTGTCGCAGCGCCAGCAAGGGCGGGCAGCTGGTCCAAGACAAGGTCGTGCGACGATTTCCTTGCTGCGTCCGGCTTGCCCATCGCCGCCCAATACACACTGAGAAAGGCGTCGATGCAGCTGCGGGAACACTGCGGTGTGGTGTGCGACGCGTCGTCGATAAGCTTCTTCGCGCCCGTGGGGTCTGCGAGCGTCCATAGCATGGTGGTGGCCCTCAGGAAGGCGAGTCGGGCGTGGTCGGCGGCGGTCAGCTCGGTCGCGGGGATACCGGCGAGGACCGCATCCGCCTCCTGGCCGCGGCTGAGCCACACCAGTGCGTGCGAGCGAACGACACTCGCCTCCGCTCCCCCTCCGGCGCGGATTGCCGCATCGGCCAGTCGATCGGCCAGGGGCAGATCCGCGAGCCACACGGCGCCCTGGGCAGCTCTGACGAGCAGATGCGCGTCCGGCCTGAGGTCGGAATCGAGTGTCAATGCCGCGCGCCGCACCACCGTGCGCATTTCGTCACGGCCATCGCATGCGGCGAGTTCAGCGGCGACGAGTCCCCGCAGGCGTCGCAGCCTAGTGCGTGCCGCGCGTTTCCTGCGCACCTCACCGTAGAGCGGATGCGCCACCCATACCTCGACGCCACCCTCGGCACGGTCGAGGGTGATGAGGCCGCGCAGTTCGGCCTCCTCGACCGCCGCCGCATCGGTGATTCTGGTCAACGACGCCAGCTCAATTGGCTCACCGACCGCCAGCGCGTCGACCACGTCGCCCACTGCCGATGGTAGGTCGCCGATTCGCGATTCGATCAGTTCGACCAACCCTGGCGGCACTACCGGCTCGCCGATCCACCTCCAATAACCGTGCTGCTGCGCGAGCCGTCCAGCGCTGATTTCCTGCTCTACGATGTTGACCAAGTACAGAACGTTGCCGCGCGTCAGCGTCCACAGCCGACGTGCGGCATCTGGGTCCAAGGGCCCACCGAGAGTGGCCGACACCACCTTGATAGTTTCGTCGCGCGACAACGGCTGCAGATCAAGCCTGTCAATCTGGCCCCCCTTCCAGATCTCCTGCAACCCCGGTGAGATTGGTTCACCGTCGCGAACAGTGAGCACCACTTTTGCCGCGCGGCGCTGGACGATCTGCTGCAGAACGAATGTCGACAGGTCATCGAGCAAATGCGCGTCGTCGACACCGACAACAACCGTGGTGCCTGGCGGTGCGCGCGTCAGCGACTCAAGCACACCGCGGACAAGCTGCAGGGTGTCCGTGACCTCCGACCCTACCCACGCAGCGAACGCGCCCAGCGGAAGCGCCCGCACCGATGACGTCGCGACTGCCCATCGGGTTTGGCATCCCGTAGACGCGGCGGCGTCGATTCCCTCCCGGGCGATGCGGCTCTTGCCCACTCCGGCGGCCCCGCTGACGACTATCCCGGAAAGATCAGCAGCCGATATCGCGGCTTCGATGGCTCGCATTTCCGCCGAGCGGCCGATCATCGGCCACGCAAAACGCACGTAAGGAGCCTAGCCTGAATCCACCGACGGGCCGCGGTTCGCACGCGGTGAGGCTGTTGATCTTGATAATCGGTGTGTGGGTATTCCGAAAGTGCCTTTCTTGAAGCCGGTCAGATTGTTCTTCGCAGGTCAACTACGTCGCTGCGGTTAGCCAGAGATGCCGTGAAACGGCGCTGGCTGGATTTAGGTTCCAGAGTTGCGTGGCGGGTCGGCCGGTGCTGGCACGCCCCGGAGCAGCTTCGCGCGGACTGTAAATCCGTTCGCCACAACGGCTGTCATCGCCAAGCCGGTTCCGGCGACCTGCCAGGCCCTGTACCAGCCGGATCTCACCGGGGCAAGCTAATTCGTGCCGACGTGTGCCGCGGCTGAGACACGCACACCCGCTGAAGGAATAGCGCACGTTTCGAATAAGCGCCCTCCGCCAGTAGTGCTGTCACTGGAACGCGGCTGCCTGCAACGCGATCCCGTCACTGGCGTGCTGCTGCGGACGGGCAGGCACTGGAAGGGCGTCCGCGACGATGCCGGCGAGTTCGTGCCAGAGGGTGAAATCCGCCGCGACCCCTGGGTGGTGGCCGAACCCGTCGCCGCTGCGGTCGCGGTTCTGGAGAACCTCCACGACAGGCAGCTGCTGTTCCCCAACCGGCTCGGCGCCCGAGCCGAGACCGGGACGCGATTCCGCGACGGACGATCACGCGGCACCCAACACGTGTCCCGCGACCTGGATGCGTTCCGCGACTGGGTCAACAGCTACTGCGCCCGAACTGGGTGCGGCGACATCATCCCGGTCGATGCCGACCACCCGTCGATACCACGGCAATTTCGACGCACTCTGACTTGGTTCATCGCCCGCAAACCCCGAGGAGTCATCGCAGCAACAATCCAATACGGTCATGTCAAAGTACAGATGACCGTGGGATACGCCGGCACCTACGCGTCCGGGTTTCCCGACGACCTCGCGTTCGAAGAGCTACTGGCACGGCTTGACATGCTCGCTGACTCCCACGAACACCTCTCCGCCGGAGAACACGTCTCCGGCCCTGCAGCGGGCCAGTACCGTCACCGCGTCGTAGACGCTCAGCGATTCGCGGGTCACGTTCTCACGACGCGTCGCGAAGCACGGACCCTGTTCTCCAACCCGGATCTGCAGATCTATCCGGGTATAGGGATGACTTGCGTGTTCGACCCGCAACGGGCGGCATGCCGGACCGATCGTGACGATACCGACACCCGCCGCACACCCGATCTGTCAGACTGCCGCGCCCACTGCGCCAATATCGCTCGCACCGACCGCGACATCGATGCCCTGCGCGATCAAGCCGCGCACCTCGCCGAAATCGCCAGCGATCCCATGGCTCCCGAGCCGCGCACCATCCGCTACCGACACGAACTGGACCGGCTGTGCACCCTCATCGACGAGCACGACCAAGGAAGGCCCGACTCCAATGGCTGACTCTGACGCCGAACGGGCCGCGATACGTGCCGCCATGCAACGCCTGCTCGATGGGACGCCGCAGCGATCCACCGGGGCCCTCTCCACCCTGCAGCTGGCTGCTGAAGCCGGCATCAAACCCTGGTTGCTGACCCATAAACACACCGACCTCGCTGACGAATTCCGTGGCCGGGTACAAACTCTCGGTCCGATCCCCCCGGCGTACTCTAACCTTGAACAACAAGCGCGAGGCGCGCAAGAGGCCAACCAGGAACTGAGAGCGCAGAATAGTCAACTCAGGGCGCAAGTCACCGCCTACGCACGAATCATCCATGAGCTGCACACCCCTCTAGCGAACGGAACCGCGCGGCCGCTGTCGGTCGTAGAGCGACCAGACGATCGCTGCTGATTACGGTGGTCAGCAACGGTTTCGGTCGCCAACTGCAATAGTCAGGCGTACCCCGGATCGGCCCGACAACAGTTCAGGGTGACTCGGCTCGGTTCAATGTCCGGCCGTAGTGAACGATGGCGGTGGCTGGCGACGGGGGTTCGCCGACGAATGCGATTACGGGGTGAACGACGACGGTCTGCGTGACGCCGATGAGTTGATGGTCGCTGAGGTGGACGTACTAGCTTGACTAGCGGCCTGGACGTCGCCGATCAGGTGATATCGGACAATTCCGTTGCGACGTCAGTGCTCGAAACGCATGACTCCGGACCACGGGGCGTGTGCGAGTTTGCGTGGGTTGGGATCTGGGAGGTAGGCCATCGGGCGCAACACCATTGGCAGTCGCTTCCATTTTCGAGCTTCTTTGAGGATGGAGGCTATCGTGCTCACGGACCATCCGTGTCGCTCGAACAATGCGACGCCATCGGTTGGTTCGAAGGTCATAGGCGCCTCCTCCAGGCTGGGCATCTGCCGCATCATCCGACGAACAATCGCTGGGGCGATCACGTCCGTGATCCATCCGCGGATTTCGTTGCGGCGCAGATCGTCTGCGAGAGTTCGCACTTGCTGCTCGCTGAGATATAGCAGCAGACCTTCGGTGATCACCAAGGTGTCTTGGGCACCGCTGGTCGCGTCGGCTAGGAACGATCTGCGACTGGGAGTGTCCGCGAGATCGACCGTCACCCGGGAAAGTCGACAACGCGCATTTTCGCCGGCCATCAGTCGCTGCTTTTCGTCGATGATTTCGGGGAGATCAGCCTCGATCCACTCGATCCCCGGCGGCAGATCAAGGCGATAGGGGCGGGTGTCGAACCCGGCCGCGAGGTTGAGAATGCGGCTACAACCGTTCTGCACGGACTCGACGACGAGGTCGTCGATCAGTTTGGTGCGGGTGACCCACCACCACCCGTTGCGGGTCAATCGGGGCGCCGCCGCGGCGATCGCACGGCCATGATCGCCGGCGAGGCGTGAAGCATAAGGATCGTTGAACAGCGCGTCGCGGCGCAGCGATTCGGTAGCTCGGTATGCCGCCATCCAGCGGGCCGTATCGCAGACGTTTGAGATCAATGGCTCTGGCATGGCCCACTCCTGTGTCTAGGACTGCCCGTCAGCCACGTGTCCATTGTAAGGGTCAACGCGCCGCAAGGCGTTGAGGCGCAACGCATCTTCTCGGTTAGAACCCCCGACTTGCGGGTCTGCATTTCGCTGCCACGGCTCATGTCAGGCTGCTTCGTTGGGGACGTTGCGGAGGCGGACTTGCCCGACTGCGCATTCGCGACCGCCAGCGTCGGTGATGACCACTCGCCATAGCTGTTTGGTGCGACCACGGAAAACCGGGGATCCTTCGGCGAGCAGCGTGTCATCGCGGGCGCTGCGCAGGAAGTCGGTGTTGTTGTTCACGCCCACGACATGGCCGTGGCCGCCGAGGGATAGCAGGCCGCCCCAGCTGGCGACAGTTTCCACGATGGAGCAGTACACACCTCCGTGGACGATGCCACCGGCCTGTCTCGGCGCGGGACCGATAGCTACCTTGGCTCGGACGCGGTCAGCAGTGGTCTCGGTGAACTCCAGCCCGATGTGGCCCTCGAACGTCGATGCAGTCGCAGCGGTGAGGTCGGCGGGCGCAACGGTATATTTCGGTACTGAACCATCCGGCTCGTCGGCCATGCTGCCAGCCCCTTCTTATCGATTCGCGTCCGTATTCATTCATGGGATTGTCGTGAACCAGCTCGCCCATCAGCTTTTCGGCGAGCCAGCGGTGCGTGGTGTTCTGCGAGGCGGCGAGCAGCCATCCGTCTTCGGTGCGGACGGCGATGCTGGTATTCACTCGGGTTTTGCGGCGATTCCGCCGCGTACCCTTGATCACCGCGGCATCGGTCTGGATCAGCGCCACATCGGGCGACAGGAACCGCAATTGGGCGACCTTTGTATGTAGGCGCGATCCCTTAAGGAGCTTTCTGAACAGCGGGGCGTACGAAGCGGCGATCGCGTCGCGGCCCTTGTAATGGCTACCCAAGAAGGTGATGTAGTCCGCGTCTGAGGTGAACACGCTGGCGTATGCCTCGGAATCCCCTGCGTCCCAGCCCATGATCTGACGATCAAGCAACTCACGAATGGCATCCTCGTCGGCGCTGCGGTCGGTCCGTGTTGCTCCCGACAGGTCGTCAGCCACAATGCTGCCCCCTTTCGTTCATGGATTGCCGATAAGCTAGTCGCACGCCCGATACAACGTTCTTAGAGTTTCCTTAAACTAGTGGGTGGCATCAAGAACAGCCGACACTTGAGACCAAGTTGTGACATCACACACGCGACCCGATATAGGTAAGCGCTAGGCCGTCGATTCCAGCTTCGTCACCGCACCAACCATCCTGGAGAAAAGCAACACCGTGGAACCGGCTAGAGAACCAGCGGCCTGGATCTGGAAGGCCTTGCTCCTCGGCTGAAGCGGACCCAGACCACGATCATCACCGCCGCGGTCGCCATCGCGCTGCTGTATCTGGGTGTGTTCGTGTTCGACGCGGTCCAGTCGGT
>JAOPVX010000211.1 GCA_025965975.1 Mycobacterium sp.
TCAATCCGTGGGAAACATAAGCACCGCCAGTACTTGACATGTGACACCACTATTGCCCGAATACCATCGAACGGGTGGCGGCAGTCGGCAGCCCGATGCCGCCTACGGCTCGAGCCCATATCCTGGATTGTCTTGTACAGCAGCGCGTACGGCGCTGCGGGCCGCGGTGTGGAAGGCCTCGAGTTCACCGGTGATGTCCGGGCCGGTGGGCTGGTAGATGACCTCGGTGATGCCTTGGGCGGCGATTTCGTTCATCCGGCGGCCGATCTCGTCGGCTCTGCCGGTGAGGGTGGTCTGGGTGATGGCCTTCCAGCTGCCGGCGGCCCATGCGGCGGTGTCGGCGCGGTTGAGCGCGATGAGGTGCTGGTCATGGACCGCGAGGTGGCGATCCTGCGGCGGCGTCTGGTTGATGGCGTCGAGCCAGACGTCGCCGGCCGGCAGCGTGGTGACGTCGCCGCCGAATTCGTAGGCGGCGTGGTAGGCCAGCGCGTTTCCCGGGCCTGCGGCTACCTGCACCCGTGGTGAATCCAGGGATTCGCCGTCGGCCAGGACGGTGCCGTGCACTGCGAGTACGGCCCAGTCGAATTGTGGGGCGAAGCGGGTCTGGCCGTTGACAGTGAACAGCCCGTCGGCCAGCTCGGTGGCCACGGCGAGACCTTTGGGGCCCAGCGCCGAGATGAGGATGGGCACGTCGATCGGGCGCTCGGGTGCGTATCCATTCGGGTGCATCATCTGTATCCGCGTGCCCTGCCACTGCACAGTCGCGCCCGCGAGCAGGCCGCGGAATGCGGCCACGTAGTCGCACAGATACGACCAGCTGGTGGGGGCAGCGCCGAGCGCACGGGCAGCGGCGAAGCCGGTGCCGAACGCGACCGCGCCCGGCCCGGCGCAAGCGCCGCCAGCGCAGCTGTGGCTGAGGCGTTGACCATAGGGTGGCGCACAGTGGGCACGAGCACCCCCGGACCAAGGCCGATGGTGGTGGTGCGTTTGGCAGCTAACGCGAGCATCATCCACACGTCGGGGCTCTCGTGCGGTGTGTCGAACAGCCATGCCCGGTCGTAACCGACGTCTTCGGCGGTCGCGATGTGCTCGGGGGAGTCCAGCGAGGTGGCGAACTGGGCGGAGATCTTCATCATGGGTCGGCTTCGGGTCAGGCCCGCGTGGGGAACGTATCGCCGAACATGGGCAGCCTGCTCTTGGACTCCTCGGCGATGGCCTCGTCCTGCACTACGTCCCAATGTTCGGCGATCAGCCCGTCTTCCGGGCGCACAATGTCTACGGCGATCCTTTTGGCCCGCGGCCCGGTGGTAGACAACCTGCCGTGCAGCATCACGTAGTCACCGTCGGCGACGGTTAGCGGGTTCTCGTAGCGCCTGTCCGGCGGCGAGGCCTCGACCAGGTTGAAGAGGCCGTCTCGGCCCGGCGGGATGTGTGCGCTGTGCTGGATGTAATCGGGCGATCAGAACCTTTGCGCCGCTGCGTAATCACGCCGATTGAACAAGGTGTCGAACGCCTCCAGCACCAGCACCTTGTTGCGCTACTCGGCTCGATTGCCGATGGACGTACGCGGCGCGATTGGCTCGCACACCATGATCGGGGATGTCGCGTCCGCCGGCGAGCCGTCGATACTCGGGAAAGTGCGGCCAAAATCGCTCGGCCACCGTCCAGTAGTGCCGCTTCTCGTCCCCGCTGACCTCAAGGGCCTGGAACTCCTTGACGCTGACGCCGTCCTGAAGTCGGACCCGAAGGTGGGCAACCAGATTGGCGTACCACGACGGGTTTGCGGGCGCCCCGGCCGCGGATGCCACTGCCACGTACCGGTCACCGTCGACGATCGGCATCACCGGGTTCTTCCGATCTTCGCCGATCTCACACCAACCGACGTCAGGATCACCACCGGCCGGCCCTTCCAGCGTTCCGCCCTCGACGCCGCCGCTGGCTTGTCGGCCACCTGTTTGCGGATGCGTTCCACCGGGCTTGGCACGTACACACCGTCAAAATTGCTCTCGGCAATCAGATTCACCTCTCGCCCCCTCGATGTCCGGACCCCTCCCGCTTCCATTTAGACAGGTCGGACTAAAGCTGAAGATAACCGTAGCCTGCCGGCCCTGTCAATGCCTGTCACCACTGCAGGCGCGATCGCGCGTGTGTCGCGTGCACGGACACGGATCCCGATGTTCAGACAAGTCTGTTTGGTAAACTGCCGTGATGGCGACGAAGACGGCGAAACGGCTTTCGGCGCGCGAACGCCTGCTCGCAGCATCGGACGAGCTGTTCTACCGAGACGGTGTGCATTCCACCGGGATCGACGCCGTCATCGCGAAGGCCGGCGTGGCAAAGGGCTCGCTGTATTACATATTCGGCGGGAAGGATGAGCTTGTCACCGCGTACCTTCGAGGCCGCCTGGACGCGTGGCGCGAGCGCGTGGACGCGGCACAGGCAGGCATAGATGATCCGGAAGAAAAGATCCTCGCGGTGTTCGACGCGATCGCCGACTATGTGGCACTTCCGGAGTTCCGGGGCTGCCCGTTTGTCAACGCCGCCGCCGAAGCGCCGGCGGGTGAGGCCCATGAGCTAGCCATCAAGGAGTACCGCCGCTGGGTGCGCGAATCCTTCCTCGGGCTTGCCGCAGACACCCGGGTGGCCGACACCGCATCGCTGGCAGATGCCCTCATCGTCTTGTATGACGGGGCACTTGCCACCGCGGAAGTGGCCAGCACCGCGCGTACCGCGGCGATGACCGCCAAAACGCATCGCACGGCTCACCATCGCCGCTGCAAAAGCCTCCAGCCCGGCCTGATTCGTGGACAAATGTCCACCCGCCCGGAGCCGAACATGTCTCAAGGCCTTCGCGCCGACGTGACGACTTCAGGTTCACGTCGAACATCACCGGCACTCGACGACCTACTGCCCGTTCTGGCCGCGACGACAACGTGCGGCCTGACGCCCAAATGCCTTGGAGTCTAGCGTATTTGCGGAAATCACCCGTCGTCACAACGACACAGCGCGTCGACACTCGTACAACGCAGGACCTGCTTTCCGCACGTGCCGCGCTCACTAGATGCAGAGACCGACTGTCCGTCACCGGTTTCCGCACGTTTAGTGGATAATACATATTATCCATGAGAGCCGGAATATTCTTGTAGACAACATGATTCAACAGAAGTACAAGTGCTAAGAGTGGCACACGAATCGAATTCGCAGCCTCGTTCTCCAGGTGTGAATCTGTGAGCACTGGACCCTGTGCCGCCGATACCATTCCGACGGAGGCGGTCATGCTCGTTGTCTAGCGTGACCGGGCGACGCGGTAGACGTGCTGCCTTGCCTTTCATTGGTGGCGTGCCGACCCACTGATATAGGGGAGGAGCCGCCCAGATTGGTGGATATCAGCGGTTACCGGTACGTGTGTCCCCTGACTTTTATCACTGTCGCGGATCCCGCGATGTTGTGGGACTGTGACCTGCGGATTCGGCTCGTGGTTGGTGCGGATTTGTGCACTAGGCGCGGGCTCGTAGATTGCGGTCGTGGCGTCGGCGATAGGTACGCCGTCAGCACGGCTATGGACGCTGCTATCGCTGGGCACTTTCCCCTTATTCTCACGGTTCGCGTGGCTCGGTTGGTGGCGTACCCGCGTTTGATCGTGAACGCTCGAAACCGGTGGGGTGTGGATGGTCTGTGTGAAACGACGTCAGGGTGTTTAGGTGAGTGGATAGTTTCGTCCGACTCCTCCGCACCCGGCCTGGGCAAGCTCGACGAATTCGAAGACGAGCGGGTCGTGGCGCGCGGACATCCACGCGAGTCGCACCTCGTTTGGCGCGATGTCAGTAATCGGCACCCTCGCCAAATCTGCACGCTGGAAGTACATGGCCGTCGACTCGGGCAACACACTAAAACCGCGGCTTGCTGCGACGCGCTCCAGCTTCTCTTCAACACTGCGGGCGTCGACGAAGGCCGGACGTCGTCGATCACGCAACTCCGTTGCGATAGCTTGCCATTCGGGCACCACCTCCGGGTGCTGCAACAGATGCTCGTCGGCGAGATCGGCAATGCTGACCATTTTCTTTCCGGCCAGCCGGTGAGCGCTGGGCAAGATCGCGACCCGCGGCTCGCTGAATAACGACAGCGACTGCAGTCCTGTCAGATCGGCTGGCATCCGGACATACCCGACATCGGCGCGGCCATCGTGCAGCACGGTGATCTGATCGGTCCAGTCGGTTCGCAATACCTCGACGGTGAGTTCAGGATGCGCGGCGCCCAGAACACGTACCGGTTCGGACACCCTCAAGCCGGGCATGAATCCCACCGTGAACGTGGCCGTTTTGCCGGCAGCCCGAGCGACCTGACGCTGCGCGGCCTCGGAGCTGGCCAGCAACCGCACGGCCTCGGCGAGCAGCTGATTGCCGGCCTCGGTCAGTTGCGTGCCGCCGCTGTCGCGGATGAGCAACTGCGCGTGCAGTTCCTTCTCCAGCGCCCGGATCTGGCGGGACAGCACGGGTTGGGCTACGTGCAACCGTTCAGCAGCGCGCCGAAAGTTCAACTCCTCGGCCACGGCCACGAAGTAGCGGAGTTTGCGCAGGTCAAGATCCACGCGGCCTCCTACCAAAACCGATACCTACACGGTATCGCACGCGACACGACAGGTCTTGGACGCCGCGACGCATCGGCGGCAGGCTCTGTTCGGACGAGAGAGAGCAGATATGACGGTATTGGTCGCGGGAGGCTCGGGCTACATTGGCCAGGCCACCGTCCGCGCTCCGAATGCGCACGGACACCAGGCAGTCGCGCTTACCCGCAACGCCCGAGCAACCCGGCGCATTGAACTGGCCCAAGCCGGTGGTGGTGGACAACCTGTGCCACAAATATTTCCAGCCGGCCTGCAAGGCATTGGACCGGCTCGGGGAGCCGCGGCGCGGGCGTTGACGGCGGCGGATTACGGGCCGGCGCAGCCGGCTGCGGCGATGCCGCACTCCGATTACCCCCTGCAGGCGCTGCTGTACAGCGTTGTGCTGCACCGGTTTTTGCGGTGGCGCCAGCCCGGCCATGACCCGTCGCGGCATCTGCGCAGGGTGCGGTATCTGTTCCTGAGGGGCATATGGGGGGCGCAGACGCCGGTGATCGGCGGGGAGCCGTGTGGGGTGTTCAGCTGGCGGCCGCCGGTGGAGCCGATGACGGCATTGCCGGATCTGCTGGCGACGGGGGAGCGAGCTGCGTGGGTATCGACGTTGACTCGTTCGGGCCGCGGTTTGTGACCGGGGTGCCCGGGAAGAGGCCTCGATGCAGGTCACATAGGCGCTTAAGAATGGCACGCTGTGCGATGTCGGCGCATCGCGACCGCTGCGAATGTAGTGCCACGGCATTTCAGGGGCCGATTCCGTCGAACAAGTTGGTCACCAGGGCATCGACGAACCCTTCGGTGAGCGGCTGGTCGGGGAGCAGCAGACGGTGGTAGCACGCTCCCCACAATTGGTCGATGACCGTCTCCGGATCGAGGTCGACTCGCAGCTGTCCCCGTTGCTTGGCCCGCTCCATCGCCTCGACGGCCAGCGCCCTTCGCGGCGACGAATACCTCTGCAAATAAGCTGCTTTCAGTTCTGGGTCGGTTTGCGCCTGGC
The DNA here is from genome assembly GCA_025965975.1 of Mycobacterium sp. Taxonomy (GTDB): domain Bacteria; phylum Actinomycetota; class Actinomycetes; order Mycobacteriales; family Mycobacteriaceae; genus Mycobacterium. Next base: position 5,613 of record JAOPVX010000211.1, read on the forward strand.
CGATCAGCTCCGCTATCGCCGGGCCTGCCGGGCTGTCGCCGATCACGTGGACGAACGCATGCAACTGGGCGCGCAGATCGGCCCCGATGTCGCCCGTGTCCGGGAACGCCAGTACCGGCTCGACCCTCTTGAAGTAGCCGTCAAGAGCCAGCGCGCCCTTCGACGGCCACCACTTATACAGCGTCATCTTGCTGGCGCCCGAGCGGCTGGCGACCTTGTCGAAGGTGAATCCAGCCATCCCTTCCTCGAACAACAGTTCACCGGCGGCCTCGATCACCTCGCGCCTGACCTCGTCGGCGGGTCGCCGTCCTCGCCCGCGGCGAGGTCGACCGATGGTGTGCATGAGTATCTCCTCGGAAATATATGGACGAACTGTACACTTAATCGTATATGGACGCAACGTACACAACAAGGAGGCAGAGATGACCTGGCGTGTCGCAATCGTCACAGGAGCGTCGGGCGGTATCGGCCACGGCGTAGCCGTCCGGCTTGGGCAGGCCGGCATGGCAGTGGCCGCGCACTATGCGGGTAACAAGGACCGCGCTCAAGCAGTGGCCGACGAGGTGACGTCGGCCGGTGGCCGCGCGATGGTGGTGTCGGCCGATGTCGCCGACGAACCGCAGGTAGCCGCCATGTTCGACAAGGTTGAGGCCGAATTCGGCGGCATCGACGTGGTGGTGAACACCGCTGGCATCATGCTGCTCTCGCCGCTGACCGATCTGAAGTTCGCCGACTTCGACCGCATGTATCGCACCAACGTGCGCGGCACCTTTGTGGTGAGCCAGCAAGCCGCGCGCCGGGTGCGGAATGGCGGCGCCATCATCAACTTCTCCACCTCGGTCACCAAGATCGCTGCACCGGGCTATACCGCCTATGCCGCGACCAAGGGTGCGGTCGACGCGATGACCCTGATCCTGGCCAAGGAGATGCGCGGGCGGGATGTCACCGTGAACGCTGTCGGGCCGGGGCCGACCGCGACCCCGCTGTATTTCGAAGGCAAGTCGCAGGAAGTCATAGACCGCGCGAAGTCGGCCTCGCCGCTGGAGCGCTTGGGCGAGCCCGCCGACATCGCCGAGGCGGTCGCCTTCCTTGCCGGGCCCGCGCGGTGGGTCAACGGCCAAGTCATCTACACCAACGGAGGAGTGGTCTGAAATGAGCAGCAACCCCAAAGTCATTCTTGTCACCGGCGCGTCGAGTGGGTTCGGTGCCCTGATGGTGCGGGCGCTTGCCGACGCGAAACACACTGTGTATGCGGGCATGCGCGATGTCGAGGGCCGCAACAGGGAGGCCGCCGGCACTGCTCGCGCCTATGCGTTCGAGCTCGGCGTGACGGTGCGGCCGATCGAGATGGACGTCTCGGATCAAGGCGCGGTCGACAAAGCGGTCAGCACCGTGCTGAACGAGCAGGGCCGCATCGACGTCATCATCCACAATGCCGGCCACATGGTGCTCGGGCCCGCGGAGGCGTTCACCCCCGAACAGGTCGCCGCTGTCTATGACACCAACGTGGTGTCCACGCAGCGCGTCAACCGTGCGGTCCTGCCGCACCTGCGCGCCCAGCGGGACGGGCTGGTGATCTGGGTGGGCTCATCCAGCTCGCGTGGCGGAACACCGCCCTACCTGGGGCCGTACTTCGCGGCGAAAGCGGCCGAGGACGCGCTGGCCGTCAGCTATGCCGCCGAGCTCACCAGGTTCGGCATCGAGACGACGATCGTGGTGCCGGGCTCCTTCACCACGGGCACCAACCACTTCGCCAACGCAGGCCGGGTCGCCGACAGCGACACTGCGAACGTGTACGAGGCGGAGTACGCCGGCCTGATGGATGAGGTCAGCGAGAAGCTGGCCGAGCTGGCGCCTGATGACGCCGACCCCGCCGAGGTGGCCAGACAGATCGTCAAAGTTGTTGACACACCGAAGGGTTCGCGCCCGTTCCGAGTGTATATCGACCCTGCCGACGACGGTGCGGAGGACGTTTTCCGGATCGGTGACCGCGTCCGCCAGTGGTTCTATCAGCGGATCGGCCTGGATGATCTGCTTAGCGTGAGCAGTCCAGCGTCACCGAGATCGACGAGGCGATGACCTGGAGCACCAACGCGTTGTCCCCTTCGCCAAATGAGGACTTGACCAGTCATGCAAGGCCCAACATCGGCGCGTGTTAGCGATGTTGGCCTTCCTCAACGCCAACGAGTAAGGACGCAATCATGCGAACCAAGAACCTGGGAACCCTGGGCGCCACGTCGGCAATCGGTCTGGGGCTGTTGGGTATGAGCGGCGGTGCATACGGAGCCACCGATCGCGCAGAGAGTATTACCACCATCCACGCCGCGGTTGACGCCGGAATCACGCTGCTCGACACCGGCGACTTCTACGGTATGGGGCACAACGAAATGCTGCTGGCTGACGCGCTAGAAAAAATGGATCGCAACGCCGTTCAGATCAGCGTCAAATTCGGCAGCCAGCGCGGCCCAGACGGCGCCTTCCTCGGCTTCGACGCGCGCCCGAACACGGTGAAAACATCACTCGCATACTCCCTGCAGCGACTACGCACTGACCACATCGACGTGTATCGCCCGGCTCGACTCGACCCGAGTATTCCCATCGAGGACACAGTCGGGGCGATAAAAGAGATGATCAATGCTGGCTACGTGCGCCACCTCGGACTGTCGGAAGTCAGTGCAGAAACCATTCGACGCGCCCACGCCGTTCACCCCGTCAGTGACCTACAGATCGAGTACTCGCTGATCTCCCGCGGACCCGAGGGCGAAATCCTGGACACATGCCGCGAGCTCGGTATCGGTGTTACCGCCTACGGTGTGCTGTCGCGCGGACTGCTCAGCGGCCACTGGTCAGCAGACCGCACCGATCTTGGCGACTTCCGCACCCGCAATCCACGATTCAACAACGAGAATCTGAGCCGCAACCTCGCCCTCGTCGATCGACTGCGAGACGTAGCGGCCGGTCTCGGCGTCTCAGTAGCACAGGCCGCGATCGCGTGGGTGGGCGCTCAGGGCGACAACATCGTCCCGCTGATCGGGGCACACACGCGCCACAGACTCGCCGAATCCTTAGGCGCGGTCGACGTCGAATTCACTGCCGAGCAACTCGCCGCGATCGAAGAAGCGGTGCCGAAAGGTGCAGCCGCTGGTGACCGCTACGACGCCACCCAGATGGCGATGCTCGACAGCGAGCACCACGACGTCTAGGAGCTGGAGCGTTCGACGCTGCACGCCCCGTAGCGGCACGGATCGTGTTGGCTGCCAGTGACTGCAGGACATCAACCCCTCTGAGACCACCGGATCAAGTAGATATGGAGCGACACGATGACACGCGATTCACTACCGCCGGGATGGACCCGTTTCCGGTTCGGCGATATCGTCTGCACGGTAGTGTCCGACGGGATCCTCGAAATGGGACGCGCCTGCGCCAACTTTCCCACAGCCGACCCGGCGGATCTCGATCGATTGTTGGTGGAGCACTACCTGCCGGTCGAAAACGTTCGGCTCAACCAAAACCTTCTCATTGTCGACACCGGCGAGAGGCGGATCCTGTTTGACACTGGAGTAGGAATCAATGCGGAACTGGGGCGCGCGACGTTCGGCCCGGCCACAGGTCGGGCCATCCCGAACATGCGGGCGGCCGGCATCGACCCAACTGACATCGATATTGTCGCCATCACCCACGCCCATCCAGACCATTGTTGGGGATTGGTCGACGACGATGGCAACAGGCTGTATCCCAACGCGGACATCGCAATAAGCGCTAGCATTTCGAGTATTGGACAGACCTTTCCCGCGTTGAGACGGCTCCCAACGAGCATATGAAGGATCATTTCAGGGGCGCGCACAAGAATCTGATGCCCTACCGCGACCGCCTGCTCCTACTCGACGATGGATCCGAACTGGCACCGGGAATCACCGCCATCGCGACACCCGGACACAGCCCCGGGCACCTCGTATATTGCATTACCAGCGACGGGCAGACCATGATCTGCTGGGGGGACTTGTGCCATCATCAGGTTCTGCTCCTCAAGCGACCGCAGTGGGCATTCCTCTTTGACTACGACCAATCCGCTGCCACGAATCAGCGCACGCGGATATATGACCTTGTCGATACGAACCGGTTTGCTGTCTTCGCCTATCACTTCCCCTTCCCGGGGTTCGGTCATCTCGTCCGTGACGACGGCGCGTATACCTGGTTGCCCGCCGAACTTGACCTTGCGGCACCTGCCACGGTTCACGAAGGAGCCTCGAAATGAGAGCGCCCAGAATCGATATCCACAGTCATTTCGTGCCGGATTTCTACCGGCAGGCGCTCCTGGACGCGGGGCATTCTCGCCCAGACGGCATCAAGGCCATCCCGGAATGGTCCGCGCGCTCGGCCCTTGCGCTGATGGACGAACTGAATATCCGAACATCGGTGCTATCGATCTCGTCACCCGGTGTGCATTTCGGTGATCCTCGCGGCGCCGCAGAACTGGCCCGACACGTCAACGACGAAGGTGCGCGCATCTGCGCAACGTATCCCGGACGATTCGGGTTGTTCGCCTCCGTGCTCGCCCCCGAGATCGACGCTTCGGTAACCGCGCTGCGCCGCGCGCTTGACACGCAGCACGCGGACGGGATTGTCCTCGAAACCAATAGTCACGGAATGTATCTCGGTAACGAAGCGCTTGAACCGCTGTATGCCGAACTTCATCAGCGCCAATCAATCCTGTTCATTCACCCTACGACACCGTGCGGCGAGGATCTTGCCCTCGGATACCCGAAGCCGATGCTGGAATTCATGTTCGACACCACGCGATCAGTCACTAACATGATCCTGTCCGGGATACTCGAGCGGTATCCGGACATGAAGGTGATCGTGCCTCATGCCGGCGCGGCGCTCTCGGTGCTAGCCAACCGCATCGAACTGCTCTTGCCGCTACTTACTCCGCCCGGCCAGCCCGCACTCCCGAGCGTCCGTTCCGCGCTGGCTCAATTGCATTTCGATCTCGCTGGCGCACCCATAGCTGAGCTCCTCGGAGCTCTGATGCAGGTTGCCGATATCGGAAAGATCCACTACGGCAGTGACTTCCCGTTTACTCCAGCTGCCGCCTGCGTGGCCCTTAGCGACCGGATCGACGAGACACCAATGCTCGATGACGCCACCAAGATGCGCGTGCTCGCCGAGAATAGTCGTGAACTCCTCGACGGGGCACACACAACTTGATCAACTCGAGCAGCGCGTCGAACGAAAGCACCTGGACCCCGGGAGGGGTGGCCGCAGAGCTGCGGAACGGCACTTCGGTGATGTTCATCGGGCTGTTCGATCCCCTAACCCCTTCGAAACTCGTGTCCGTTTTTGACTATACGGTGTCGCCGCGGTCCCTAGGCCGAACGACGGCATCGACATAGCTGCTGTCCTTGAGCCGTAGCAGCACGCCGTTGGCCAGGACTCGAGGGGATGTCGGAGTACGGGCCAGCGCGGTTCGTCGGGCTGTGTTGCCCGCCAACCGTGGTCGGCCGGCCCGGCGTTCATCAATCGACGGCCGCCTTGATGACAAGAACAACGTCAAGCAGGCCAATCATGACAAGGCCGATTCCGAGATACGTGGGCGGTCGACGGCGGGACAGCGGCAGGTCGCGGCGCATAGGGCGATCGACCCCGCAGGCCCGACTCACCGCGGATTTTGTTCGCCGGCCTCGACAGCGATGGAGAGCCTGTTCTCCGATGGTGCCACCGGGCACGTCGCATAGTCGGTGAACGAGCACGGCAGGTTCGACGCCCGGTTGAAGTCGACCGCCACTGGGCCGTCGGCCTCTGGTGCGGCGATCGAAAGTGACCTGGCGCCAGGGTATGTCGTCACGCCGCTGGTGGCGTCGGTGAACAGCACATGCAGCCCGCCGTCGGGGCGGCCGAAGGCGACGAGCTGCTGTGCGGCACCGGCCAGTTCGAAGTCGATGACGCCGACGGCGTTGTGGTGGTGTTCGAGTCCTTCGACGACGGCGCCCGTCGTGACGATCTTCGGCTGCTCGTACCCTGTGAACGTGCCTGTCACACGCCACCGTTGGCTCGGCGGGTAGGCCGGAATGCCGTGGTATCGCGCCAGGTGCGGCGATTTCGGATCGTGCACCCGCAATGCGACGGAGCCGGTTCGACGGATGACCTCGATTCGCCGGTCGCCGTCGGTGACGAGCAGCCCCGGCGCGCCCTCAACCGGCTCCAGTTTCTTGGTTCCGTCGATGCCCTCGACGTACACCGTGTTGGCGTCTGCTCGCCAGCGGCCGGGAAGGTCGGCTACGGTCTCGGATTCGTCGGTGAGCCAGTACAAGCCGGTGATGCTGACCCAGCCGAGCGGATCGCCATAGTAGCGTTCGCGCTCAGTGTGCCACTCGTTCCAAGCGGCCTCGAACGTCGCCTCGGTGGTATCCCCGGTGATCGTCATGATGCACGCGTTCCTTTCTCGTGGTGGTGTCGATGACTCGGATCGATGGGTTAACCTGTTGCGCTGCGGTCGGTCTGGACGCTGCGTCGTCGCGTCAGTGGTTCACGAAGTCCGAGGTGACCGCGCAGCGTCGTCGACGTGTATTTGGTCCGGTATACGCCGCGTTCCTGCAACTCGGGCACCAGCCAGTCGACGATCTCGTCGAGTCCGCCGGGCACGATGTATGGCGAGATGTTGAAGCCGTCGGTCGCGCCGGCACGTACCCAGTGGGCGAGTTCGTCGGCGACCTGGCCCGGCGTGCCGACGAATCCCGAGCGCGCCGAGGTTTCGATCGCGACCTCGCGCAGCGACAGGTTCTTGGCCTCGGCGAGCGCACGCCACTCATTGGCGATGGCGATCGGATCCTTGCCGTCCCTGGCCGCGCCGCGAGTCACCGAGATCGGTGCAGGTACCGGGTCATCTTCGGGAAGTGGGCCATCGGGGTCGCGGTCGGAGAGGTCGCGCCCCCACACCTGACCCACGAGCGACAACGCTGTCTGGCCGGTGTATTGGCCGTCGAGCACCCAGCGGCGCTTCTCGTCGACTTCCGACGCCTTCTGAGCCAGCACGATCTGGGTTCCCGGCAGGATCTTGATGTCGTTGGCCGGCCTGCCCGCGGCGAGCAGTCGCGTGCGGATGTCGTTGGCGAAAGCGAGCGCGTCGTCGAAGTGCGTGCCGTGCCGCGAAAAGATGACATCGGCGTTGGCTGCCGCGAAGTCGCGGCCCGTTGGCGAATCTCCGGCCTGGAAGATGACCGGGTGTCCCTGCGGGCTGCGCGGCAACGTCGCGTCCAGCGAGATGTCGAACTGCGACGTCGAAATGTCCGGGTGCCGTATGGCATTCGGATCGGCCCAGGTCTCATACTCGGTGGAGGTCGCGATGGCGTCGTCGGCCCACGAGTCCCAGATCGCGCGGGCGGTGCGGATGAATTGGCCGGCCCGCTCATACCGCAGTTCGTGATCGAGGAAACCGCCGCGCCGGAAGTTCTCCCCGGTCCAGGCGTTGTCGGTGGTGACGGCGTTCCACCCCGCCCGGCCCCCGGAAAGGAGGTCGAGGCCCGCCAGGCGTCGGGCGAGGTCTGCGGGTTCGTTGTACGTGGTGTTCTGGGTGGCGACCAGACCGATGTGTTCGGTGATGCCTGCCAGCGCGGTCAGTTGGGCGATGGCGTCGGGGCGGCCGGCGATGTCGAGGTCCAGGATCTTGCCGTCCTGCTCGCGAAGTCGCAGACCCTCCCCGAGGAAGAACGCGTCGAACAATCCGCGCTCAGCCGTGGTGGTGATGCGGCGGAAGGTCTCGAAGTCGATCTGTGAACCGCTTGCTGGATCTGACCAGATCGTCGTGTGGTTGACGCCTTGGAAGAACACGCCGAAGTGCACGTGTGCGTCGGGTCGGGGTACGTCGGCGGTGCTCATGGGTGATTCAGACCTTCGCGTAGCGGTTGGCGGGTCGGGCGAGGCCGAGGTTGGTCCGCAGCGAGGACCCCGGTACCGGTCGATGCGCCACGCCGGACTTGAGCAGGGCGGGCAGGGCGTAGCGTGCGAGCGCGGGTAGATCTTCGTCGATCACGGTGGGGAACAGACGCACACCGTCGGCGTGGACCGCGAGATCGGTCAGCAGGTCCACCAATCCGCGTGTCGTACCGGTGTACTCGAGCCGCGGGCTGGGGTCGGCCTGCTGGTGTCGGTTCAGCGCGGCGAGGCGGTCGGCGGCAGATTCGTGCGGGGTGTCGAGCGTGACGTCGATCTCGATGAACGTCAGCCCGCTGCTGCGACGGGCTGCATCGACGGCCGCGTCGCGATCGCTCTCGGTGACGAGCACGACGTCGACCTGCTGGCGATCGGCCTCGGTGCCGAACACCACCAGTTGGCCCTGCGGCGGTCTGGGAACGATGGCCGGGCCCTTCACCGTGAACGACTCACCTTCGAAGTCGATGTAGTGCAGCTTGTCCCGGTCCAGGAACCGGCCGCTGGCGTAGTCGCGGATGACGGCGTCGTCCTCCCACGAATCCCACAGGCTGCGGACCACGGTGATGGAATCGCGCTGCTCGCGGTCCAGGTCGGCCTGTTCGGTGAGGATCGGTCTGCCCCACGCCGTTGCGGCCGCCGGATCGGCGACGCGAGCGGCGATCCAGCCGCCACGACCGCGTGAGGAATGGTCGAGGGTGGCCAGTTGCGAGGAGGTGTGGAACGGCTCGGCGTAGGTGGTTTCGACGACGGGAACCAGGCCGATCGTCGAGGTGGTCGCGGCGACGAACGACGCCCGGTTGACCGCGTCGACGCGGGCTCTGATGCCGACCTTCGGCGGCAGGATCGAATCCTCGAACGTCGCCAGCGTGAATCCGGCATTCTCGGCCGCACGCACGTTGCGGGTCAGTACTCGTCCGCTCAGCGACTCGCTCGGCGGATGGTTCGCACGGCGCCATGCGGCCGGATGACGTCCCTGGCCGTCCAACTCGATGCCCAGCGCGAAAACGCTCACACCACAACCTCTTTGCGGCTCGACTGCGCGGCCAGCGGCCTGCTCGGAATCTGCCTACGAAGAACCGGAGAGACGTCGGCCTGGAACAGGTCGAGGCTGCGACGCTTCTGGGCGGCCGTCACACCGTCGGCGTCGGCACTGAGGTGGATCACCTCGTGACCGAGCTGCTCGCGGTAGCGACTCACCTTGTCGATCACTTGCTGCGGGCTACCGATCAACGCCGAGCTGCGGGCGACGAAGTCCTCGATCGAGTCGAACACCGCTGGCAGCCCGGCGTGCCGCTGAAACGCCAAGCGGGTCTCGAAGGCCAGCCGGTACTCGGCCGCCGCCTGCTGGGATGTCGGCGCGATGTGGAAGCCGGCAGTTCCCGCGCCGACCAACGCGTCCTCGGCTGAGTGACCGTAGAACTCCCACCGCTGCCGGTAGTGACGGACCAGGTCGGCGTAGGGCTCGATCGGGTAGGTCACGTTGGCGGAGAAGATCGGGTCACCGTGACGTGCGGCGAGGTCGACGGAATCCCTACTCGTCGCACTGCCGTGCCAGATCCGGATCCGGCGTTGCAACGGCCGGGGGAGTGCTTTGGCGTTCACGAGCGGCGGCCGGAACCGGCCCGACCAGGTCACGTGTTCGCTCTCCCAAAGCATGCGGAACAGCTCGTAGCCTTCACGATTGCGGTCCCACTGGTCGGCGGTGGTCACGTGGAACAACTCGGCCTGCGCTGCACCGTTGCCCTTGCCGATGATCAGTTCCAGCCGCCCGCCGGACAGGTTGTCGAGCGTCGAATAGTCCTCGAACGCGCGCACCGGATCGAGCAGACTCAACGTTGTCACCCCGGTGAACAGTGCGATTTTCGACGTCCGCGCCGCGATGTTGCTCAGCACCACCGGCGGGGAGGACGAGATGAACGGATCCTCGTGACGCTCTCCCACCGCGAAGCCGTCGAAGCCGAGTTCCTCGGCGAGCACCGCATTGTCCACGACCTCGCGCAGCCGATCGGCCGGACTCTTCTTCGCACCGGTCACGGGATCCGGATGATGAGTAATCAGCGTGATCAGCAGAAACTTCATCGGTGACCCTCGGCGGCCGAGTCGGTTGTCGTGGTCACACCTGGTCTCCTCCATCGGTCCCGGCCGGCGCACCCGCACGCCCGGGACTGGGTGGTGTTGCTGTAGACGAACCTGCTCGTCGGCTGATTCATTCCCGCACTGCACCCATCGATAGAGCCGTCGGTCGTGGTGATGATGGTCTGGCCCTCATGTCTCGCTTTCTCGCCGGATCCAGGTGCGCCCGTGCTAGGTCAGTCGGCTGCCATATCGACGGTCGAGGCCCGTAACCCTCAAACGAGGTAGTAGAGCGCGTCGGATCTCGGGGTCGCGCCGGCAAGCGCTGCGCCGCGGTGTTCGCCGTCGAGACTTGCTTGCGCGTGGCGCAGTGCTTTGAGAGTCGCCGAGTCTTCCTCTTCTTCTTCGACGAAGACCTGCTCTGCCGGGAACCAGCGTTGGAAACCGATGTTCGTCAAAACGCTGCGCTGGGTGAAGGATATGGCCCGGTTGGTACGCGTGCGACGGCGAAGTCTGTTATGGCGTCGCGCCGCCGGCGGCAGCACCCTGCTTCCTAGATTCACCGCGATCCGATGTGTTGGTGAGCCGTAGTACGCAGGCGACGATGAGGCGGCGCCCGGCTGGGCGCCGGCAAGAGGTGGAGGCTGTGATGGCGGAGTCCGAAGTGCCACACGAGACAGGGGAGGCCGCATCGCCCGGCAGCTGGATCGTGCGGGTTGGTGCCGATTGGTGGGCGATGATTCTCGGGTTGACGATCACCGCGCTTGCGGTGGTCGGTGTCCTGCCGAAGATTCCGTGGTGATCCGGTGAGCACGGTGCGCACCGACCTCGATCCGGTCGATGAGTCTTTCACTGAGGATACGTTCGCCAGGACCCGACCGATCGAATACGTTCCAGGCCTGCTGCTCCTGATCGCGGTGGGGGTGTTGGGCAAGTACGCCGAGGTGTGGTGGCTGGCGCTGGCCAAGCATGAGCACTGGACGGTGCCCGACATTGAATTCGTTCTGTGGGCGATCCTCATCGGCTTGGTGATCGCCAATACCGTTGGGCTGCATCGGATATTTCGGCCCGGTGTGCTGACGTATCACTTCTGGCTCAAGGTCGGTATCGTGGCGCTCGGTTCACGTTTCGTCCTCGGCGACGTCCTCAAGCTCGGCGCAACGAGCTTGGTGCAAATCGTCGTCGACATGATCGTGGCGGGCACGATAATCCTGGGCGCCGCACGACTATTCGGCTTGTCGGGAAAGCTCGGTTCGTTGCTGGCAATCGGCACGTCGATCTGCGGGGTGTCGGCGATCGTTGCCGCCAAGGGCGCAATCCGGGCCCGCAATTCCGACGTCGGCTACGCGATCGCGGCGATTCTTGCCCTAGGCGCGGTGGCGTTGTTCACGCTGCCGCCGTTGGGCCACGCGATCGGCTTGACTGATCATGAGTTCGGTTTGTGGGCGGGCTTGGCCGTCGACAACACCGCCGAAACCACCGCGACGGGCTACCTGTTCTCCGATGAGGCAGGCAAGATCGCGGTGCTGGTCAAGTCGACGCGCAATGCGCTGATCGGCTTCGTGGTGCTGGGATTCGCGCTGTTCTGGGCGGCGAGGGGAGAGGCCGACCAACTGGCGCCCGGCGCCGGGGCCAAGGCCGCGTTCGTGTGGGAGAAATTCCCCAAGTTCGTTGTCGGGTTCTTGGCGGTGTCAGCAGTCGCGACGGCGGGCTGGCTCAGCAAGGGCCAACTGGCCAACGTCGCCAACGTTTCCAAGTGGGCGTTCCTGTTGACATTCGCCGGCGTTGGGCTGTCCACCGATATCCGCCAGATCACCCGCAGCGGGTGGCGGCCGTTGGTGGTTGCCGTCATCGGATTAGTGGTCGTGGCGGTTGTGTCGCTCGGGTTGGTCCTGCTTACCTCGCGCGTGCTGCACTGGGGCGTAGGGTCGTGAACCGCGAAAACGACCGGGGGCCGGCACCGTCGGCTCCAACAAGCGATGCGCCGCGTGTCGTGGATGGGGGATGGTGATGGGCCGGCAAGCCAGCTACCTGACCTCTGCTACCAAAGCCCGTCCGCTTCGACTGCCCAGCGCGACTGCCGACGAATGGGAGTGGCAGCGCTATGGACGATGCCGAGGAATTCCCTCGGAAATCTTCTTTCCCGAGGACGACGGCCGCGACGGTTGTCGGCGACGCGAGGCGCAGGCCAAACGGATCTGCCAGGACTGCCCGGTAGTGACGGCATGCCGCGAACACGCCCTTCGAACACCGGAGCGTTACGGCGTGTGGGGTGCGATGTCGGCGCGTGAACGCGCACGGCAGCGATCGTCCCGCAGGTAACAGCGCCGCACCGATCGCGGGTCGGCCTGAGCGGCTACGGCAGGGCGGGTCTGGCCGTCGACGACGCGAAGAACGCGACCGACGACGTGGCTGCGCCCTAGCGCTGAGTTGCATACACGCTGATTTCAAATGTGAGGCGACTGTGGCTCTCGCCCTAGTCTTCAGCGGTGATCGACGATCTCCCCATCTACGGGCCCGACGGGGCAGCGGTGGTGCTGACGCGTGCCAGCGGCCGCTGGCCATGGGTAATCGCCGCGCTCGGCGTCGTGATTGTCGTCCTGGGCGGGCTGCTTGTGACCTAGCACTGCCCAGAAGTCACACAACGGTGATCGCTCCCGGGCCGGGTACCGGCGTGATGTCGCGCGCACCCAATACGACATGGCCCGCGCCGCAGGTGAGTTCGAGGGTTCCGGCCGGGTAAACACCCTGGCCGATATCGTGGGCTACGTCGTTGGCGATCCCGAAAGCGTCGTGATAGGCCGGGCGGCGGCTGACGCAGCGCAGGCCGTTGGCCGGCTACCCGAATTGCGTTCTGGCCGTTTTTAACCCGGGCGGTGAGGCGCGTCGGTACGTAGATTTGCGGCCGTGACGCGCGTGAAGTACACCTACTGGCCTTTGGCAACACCAGGTCGGCGGGACCGTGGCGGCACCCCGACATCGACAACAGCACGGCCGGCGTGCGGCGCCGGCTGATCGAGCACGCCCGGACCGCCGAGGCGGGCGCCCTCGACGCGCTGTTCTTCGCCGACGGCCTCAACTACGGCCCACCCGCGACGTGGGCGTACAAGACCACAGAGGACTTCGAGCCACTGACCACGACCGCGGCGCTGTCGTCGGTCACCGAGCGAATCGGGCTGGTCGTCACCGGCTCCGCGATGCTGCAACACCCGTATCACTTCGCGCGCCAACTGCTTTCGTTCGATCACCTCAGCGGCGGGCGGGCCGGGTGGAACCTCGTCACCAGTTTCGCGCAGGCCGCTGCCGACAACTTCAGCGCCGGGGCCACTGGGTCGTGTCAGGCGCGAAAATACCATGCAACAGGTGGTCTTTACGCCGACCGGCTCGATGTGCTCGGCCGCGGCGACGAAGGCGAACTCCTGACCGCGCTGATCCGCTCCTGATCCTGGCGTGACACTGGTCGACGACTGGCGCGGTTTCGGTCAGCGCACCACCGCCAGCGGAACCGCGCGCTAACACCGTGTACGCGCCGAGCGTGGTGACGTATTCCCAGCTGCAGAGCGGTTCAGCTATCAAGCCCACTTCTACCAGATCGCAATGCTTTCAGTGCTCATCGGCATCACTCGGGCGGCGTCGCGGGACGGTTCGACGGCTCTCACCGGACGCAAACGCAACTACCCACAGGGACTCGCCGAGGTTCCGTCAGCCGATGCGCAGCTGCCACAGATTATCAGCGAGGTGTCCGCCGATGTGTTCCCCGCGGGGGCAGCCCTGACGCAGAGCAGTCGCAGCGCCATGGCAGACATCAATAGCGACGGATCGTTGACCGGGATCTGCGCGGCCGGCGGATGGCGGCCGCATCGCTGGCGCCGTAGATGTCGTAGGTGCCCGGCACATCGGCGATGAACAGACCGTCGAACCTGCCGCGCTCCAACCGTTTCGCGAGCTCCGCCCAATAGGCCAGATCCTTGTAGTGCGTGGACTGGTCTTGCGGGTGCCGCCGCAAACCGGGGGACTGGTGGGCGACGCAGTTCATGTCGAACGCATTGACGCGAATCGTACGGGTCACCGGCGCGATTCTCGCGGGAACGCCGAGGGCGATCACTGCTTTCTCTCAACGCGATTCAAAACCGAAGTGTGCAGTCGAATCTGCGGGCTCAGCCACGACGGAGTCCAACCCTAGGCGCAGATCGAGATCGCACCCGCGGTCGGGAACGTCGCGACGAACGTTTCACACCTCGTGTGCGACTGAACCCGTTGTGGCACAGTCGAACCCCTGGCGCTACCCAGGCGGGCCATCCCAATCGATGGCCTCTCCGCGAACGCGGCCACGATCGGTGCCAGGCGCTGCCGCCAACTATTCTCGATGCGAACACTGCAGAGCCGCAAGCGAAGAGCCACCGAAGTGCGCAGTTTAGATCATTCCGATCGGTAACCTGTGCGGCCTGCGCCGTGCTGCGTATGGTCAGCACCTGTCTGGCCATCAGGCCACGGGGACGTCCGGGTCAGCGGTTGGCGACACCTCGGCAATGGCGCCTGGAAATCACCCCTGATCCTCCGTCAGAACGGATGCCGCGTGGAACTGACAAGCACTGGCCCCGAGCTCCCATGATCGAGATCGAGAACCTCACTAAGCGATTCGGGGACCGCACCGTCCTCGACAACATTTCGCTATCCGTCGGTAACGGCGAGATCCTGGCTGTCGTCGGCCCGAGTGGCGCGGGCAAGAGCACGTTGTCGCGATGTGTCGGCTTCCTGGAGCGTCCGAGCGGCGGCACGGTCCGCGTCGACGGCAAGGACTTCACGAGGCTAGAGGGGACCGAGCTCGTCGCTGCGCGTCGCAGTGTCGGCGTCATCTTCCAGACCGCGCCGCTGCTGCGACGTCGGACTGTCGCTCAGAATGTCGCGCTGCCGCTCGAGTATCTCGGAGCCACCGACAGCTCCAAAGAGAAGCGGGTTGCCGAGCTGCTTGACCGGGTCGGTCTCAGCGATCACAGCGGGCATCGGCCCGCACAGCTCTCCGGCGGCCAGAAGCAACGGGTCGGGATCGCACGTGCGCTCGCCCTGGGACCCTCGTACCTGCTGTCGGACGAAGCGACCGCGGGTTTGGATCCATCCACGACGAAGGCGATCCTTGCGCTTCTCAGCCATCTTCGCGACGAGTTCGGCCTCGCCATCATTTTGATCACTCACGAGATGGAGGTGGTCCGCCAGATCGCCGACTCAGTGGCTCGCATCGACGGCGGGCGCATCATCGAAAGTGGCCCGGTCGACGACGTCATCCTCGACCCCACCTCCTCGCTCGCTCGTGAGCTGTTGCCCGACCGGCCGAGCGTGGCATTCTCGGGCTCCGGTGAGATCTGGGAGGTCTCGTACGCGTCGCGCGAGGTGCCGCTTGATTGGCTCACGTCCATCCACACGGTGCCTGGCATCTCCGGGGCGCAGGTGAGTGTGCTCAGCGCCAGCGTCGAGGCGATCCGCGGAGTAGCGGTCGGGCGCGCGATGCTCGCCATCTCCCCGTCCGCGCCGGCCGGGTTCGAAAGCTACCTCAACGAGCGCGGACTCCATGTGGTGGCCGTCAAGTCCAAATCCGAAGAGACAGCCGCATGAACTTCGCTGCGGGAGAGGATTTCAGCACGCCATGGGACAACGTCCCCGACCTGCTCCTGCCTGCCTACGGGCAGACGTGGCTGATGGTCGGCATCACCATGGTGCTCGTCCTGCTCATCGGCACCCCTGTCGGTATCACCCTGCACAACACCTCCGACTTCGGCCTCTTTCCCAACCCGAAGGTGTTCGCGGTCCTGAACACGATTGTCAACGTCGGTCGCTCGCTTCCGTTCCTAATCCTGATGACGGCGATCATTCCGGTGACGCGGTTGCTCGTTGGGACCACGATCGGCATCGCGGCGGCGATCGTGCCGATGACGACTGCGGGTGTACCGTTCTTCGCGCGACTCGTGCAGAACGCCCTGCGGGACGTGCGGTCCGACGTCACCGACATGGGCCAGGTCTCCGGGGGAACCCACATCCAGCTGATCCGGACGGTCCAGTTGTCCGAGGCTCTCCCGGCTCTCGCCGGCGCGTTGACGGTCAACATCATCGCGATGATCGAGTACTCGGCCATTGCGGGCTCGATCGGCGCTGGCGGTGTGGGGAACCTGGCAATCACCTATGGCTACAACCGTTTTGACCACAACATCATGATCGCCACGGTGATCGTTCTCATCGTTACGGTCCAGGTCGTCCAGCTCGTCGGCGATCGGGTGGTCAAAGCCCTCACGCGCTGACTCCTCAGTAAACCCCAACTCCAATCAACCAAAGGAATATTCGTGACCAATCTGACCAGCTCGTCCGTCGGTGACGGCATCGAGCTCAAGAAGAAGAAGCGGTGGCCGTGGGTGGCCGCGGTCGTCGTGGTGGTCATCGCCATCGCAGGTGGCGTCATCTACGCGAAGATCTCCAACCAAGACAAGCCGTTCGGTACGACATTGAAGGTCGCGACTTGGAGCACCGACATCGCCGCCGAGAACCTCTTGAAGTACATCACCGATGAGGTGGCTCCCGGGCACGGCGTCACCATCGAGCCGGTCAAGATCGACAACCTCATCGAAATCAACCGCGCCGTCGATGCGGGCACCGTCGCGGGCAACTTCTTCGAGCATCAGCCGTTCCTCAACGACGCCATCGCGGCCAACGGATTCAAGCTCACGCTCGCCGCACCGACGTTCACCTGGGATCAGGCGTCCTACTCGGATAAGTACCGCAGCTGGAACCAGGTGCCCAACGGCGCCAAGATCGCACTGCGCGACGACCCCGCAGGTCAGGCGATCGCGCTGTTGGATCTGGCGGCGGACAAGCAGATCACTCTGAAGCCGGGGAAAGACACCGTCCAAGGCCTGCCGCAGTTGTCGGACGTCCAGACCAACCCCAAGAATTACCAGTTCGTGCAGGTCCCGATCGGGCAGCTGGCCCGCAGCCTCGCCGACGTCGACGTCATCGTCGTCCACATCTCCGACGTCTACGCCGCGGGTCTGTCCGAGAACCAGATCATCGCCCGCGAACCGGCGCCGAAGGGCAGTGAAGGTGGGCTGGTCGTGAGTGACAAGCACGTCAATGACCCCAACCTTCAGAAGCTGATCGCGACCTTCAAGGACCCGAAGATCGCCGAGTTCCTGCAGACGACGGACAACGAGTTGATTCGCAACACGCTAGGACCCATCAACCCGTAGTCGCGACCCGCCCGAAGGAGGCTCCTCGTGAGCAAACGACCGTTGTACTATTCGGCGTTCGTCATGAACACCGCGTCCCATGTACTGCATGGGCTCTGGCGCACTCCGGAGGCGGAGAACCACAAGTTCAACTCGCTTCCACACTGGACGTCTTTGGCGGCTGAAGTGGACAAGGCCGGTTATGATCTGCTGTTCTTCGCCGACGTCTTCGGACTGCGGGCGCCGTGGAATGGCAACTGGCGCAAGGCCGTCGAGGGTGGCATCCAGATCCCGGTGAACGACCCATCGGTACTGGCCTCGGCGCTGGCGGCAGCGACTGACAACCTGGGCATCGTCTTCACCAGCTCGGTCGTCCAGGATCATCCGTTCAACTTCGCGCGGCGGATGTCCTCGCTAGACCACTACACCGAGGGCCGACTCGGGTGGAACATCGTGACCAGCTTCAACGAGAACGTGTTTCGGAGCTTCGGCCACGAGGGCACGCTCAACCACGCCGAGCGCTACGAATGGGCCTATGAGTACGTCGATGTCACGTACAAGCTGTGGGAGGGCTCGTGGGACGAAGACGGACTGGTACAGGACAAGGAGCGCGGAATCCATTCCGACCCGGCGAAGATCCACAAGATCGACCACGTCGGGAAGCGGTACAAGGTCGAGGGCCCGCACTTCGTGACACCGTCGCCGCAGCGCACACCCGTCTTGTTCCAGGCGGGCTCATCTCCCGCGGGCCAGCTCTTCTCCGCCCGAAACGCCGAGGGTGTCTACATCAGCAGCCCGAATCCGGAGGCAGCGCACAACCTGACCAGCGAGACGCGCGCACTGGCCGCCGAAAACGGGAGGGACCCCGAGGACATCACCTTTGCGCAAGGCCTGTCCTTCGTCATCGGTGATACGCACGCCGAAGCGGTTCGCCGCAACGACGAGCTCAAGAGATACCTCGACCTGGAAGGCATCGCGCTGCATGCCCTTGGCGACGCAGGGATCGATGCCGGCGGCTTGCCGCTGGACACTCCGATCAGCCAACTCGGTGAGTTCACGGGTGTGAAGAGCTTCATCCGCTGGGCGGCCGAAGTGTCCGGCAACGACGAGCCAACTATCCGCGATATGGCGTGGGTGCTGGAGGGGGCAAACCGAGTCGTCGGCACGGCCGACGAGATTGCCGACCACCTGGAGCAGTGGCGCGAGGCGGGCGTCAAT
Source organism: Mycobacterium sp. (assembly GCA_025965975.1). Taxonomy (GTDB): domain Bacteria; phylum Actinomycetota; class Actinomycetes; order Mycobacteriales; family Mycobacteriaceae; genus Mycobacterium. The sequence goes on from JAOPVX010000211.1 coordinate 24,044, forward strand.
GGCATCAACGTCTATCACGCGACCGTCCCGGGTTCATTCCGGGAGGTGGCAGACCGTCTCTTCCCGACGTTGCGGCAGCGAGGACTGATTTCCACCGATAAGTCCGGAACGCTGCGTCATAAGCTGCTTGGCCGCGGTGACCGGCTGCCCGACACGCACCCGGCCGCTGCCTACCGTGGCGCCTTCAACGACAACAATCTGCTCAACGACATCGTCGAGCCGATCAGCGCCCCAGGCTAAACGCGCCGGTCGACTATGTGTCGGTGGTCGTCTCAGATGACTCCGTGCAGTGGCGGCGGCGTGCCGTGCAGCTGAGCGCATCCGATGTGCGAAACTTCCATCGGACCGGATCGTGCAAGGTGTGGGCGCGGGCGTTGGGCCAGTAGTGATCGAGATTCAAATCTGCTGCCACACTGCGGGTTTCCACTGACCTCGAACAGCGCGCTGGCTACCTGGTTAGCGGCCTTGTCGGCCCGGGATCTTGGCAGTGGCGACCGCCAGCGACGCTTTCGCGGAAGATTCGCCGGCGATCAACCAGGACGCGACGAGTGCGGTGATGGTCAGTGTCAGTGTCAGTGTCGAGCCGAGCCGCTGCCCGATGATGTCCGACACCGGCTGTTTGCGGATGTACGACGTCCCGAGATCACCCCGCGCCAGGCCGCCGAGGTAGTCCAAGTACTGGACGATCACTGGGCGGTCGAAGCCGTACTGTGCATTGACGGCCGCCACCTGCTCCGGTGAGGGCTTGCTGTCGCGCCGCCCGCAGTGACAGCGTCGAAGAGCAGCACCATCGTCGCCGTGGTGTCGGAAGCTGCCTGGAGATCGGCACAGTGATTCAACGATCTCTTCACGCGTTTGGTATGTCGCTAAAGCCGGATGGTTAGTTGCCCGCTCCGGAACCACAATGACAGTCATGCTCCCGGTTCTCGATCTCGCTGAAGCGGACGGCGACGCCTCGGCGTTTCGATCACGACTTCGTGAAGCCGCCCACGGCTCCGGCTTCTTCTATCTGGTCGGTCACGGCGTACCCCAGAAGCAGTTCGACCAAGTGCTCGGGTTGGCGCGGAGGTTCTTCGCCCAGCCGCTCGACGTCAAGAACGAGATCAGCCAGCTCAAGAGCGCGCAGTTCCGGGGTTATTCGCGACTCGGAGGCGAGCTGACCAACGGCACCGTCGACTGGCGCGAGCAGATCGACATCGGCCCCGAGCGGCCGGTGATCGACGGCGCCGAGGGCTACTGGCGCCTGCAGGGCCCCAATCTGTGGCCCGCCGCGCCCGTCGGCTTTCGCGCGGCATTCGAGAACTGGGACGACGCGCTGTCTGCGGTGGGGCTCAAACTACTGCGCCACTGGGCGGTGTCGCTGGGCGCCGCCGAACACACCTTCGACGCGGCGTTCGCCGACCTGCCTGCCACGCTGATCAAGGTGGTGCGCTATCCCGACACCGTCGAGACGTCCCAGGGCGTCGGCGCGCACAAGGACTCGGGTGTGCTCACCTTGCTGCTGGTCGAACCCGACTCGGAGGGGCTTGAGGTGGAGCTGACGCCGGGGCAGTGGATCGAGGTGCCGGCGCTACCGGGCGCGTTCATCGTCAACGTCGGTGAGCTGCTCGAGGTGGCGACCGGCGGCTACCTGCGTGCCACCCGCCACCGTGTGCGCGCGCCGCGCCATGGCGCCGACCGGGTGTCGATCCCGTACTTCCTCAACCCGGCGCTGGACGCATTGGTCCCGATCATCTCGTTGCCGTCCGAGCTCGCGGCGCTGTCGCGCGGCGTCGAGGCCGACCCCGACAACCCGATCTTCAACACTTACGGCGACAACGCGTGGAAGTCGCGAACCCGCGCGCATCCCGACGTCGCCGAACTGCATCACGGCATCGCACCCAAGGGTGCCGCCTCGGCGTATTGAGCGGCGATTTCATCGGGCTGATCGCAACCGTGTGCGGATGGCCGCGCGCCGTTTAGATTTCCGACGTGTTCGATGTGCGCCGGCTGATCGTGCTGCAAGAAGTCGTGCGGTGCGGTTCACTTTCGGCTGCCGCGGCATCGCTGAGCTACACCACGTCGGCGGTGTCGCAGCAGATCACTGCGCTCGAGCGCGCCGTTGGATCCACGCTGCTGGTCCGCAGCCCGACCGGGGCGCGACCGACAACGGCCGGGACGCGGCTGCTCGAACACGCCGAGGTGATCCTCGGCGCGATCGGGGCCGCCGAGCGCGACCTGGCTCAGCTGGCCACAGCCGGACCAGGGGTGGTGCGGGTGGCGTCGTTCGCGAGCGCCGCCGCCACGATTCTGCCGCGGGTGTTCGCTCGGTTCAGGACGTTGTTCCCCGACATCGAACTGGACTTGGTGTCCGCCGACCCCGAGGAGGGCGTCGCGATGTTGGGCAGAGACGGCGTCGACGTCGCCGTGATCACCGAGGTGCCGGGGGAGGATCCCGAGTTTCCCAGGGTCCATACGGTCGCGGTGTACGACGACGAGTTTTTTGTCGTGCTGCCCGCGCGGCACCGGTTGGCCGCCGCCGCGGAGGTGCCGTTCGCGGCGCTGGCGGGCGAGCAGTGGGTGGTGAGCACGGAGACGGGTACCTGCCCCGATGTCCGGGTCTTCCAGCAGGCGTGCAGGCGCGGCGGGTTCATTCCCTCGGTCACCTTCCGCGCCGAGGATTACTTGACGGTGCAGGGTCTCGTCGCGGCGAATCTGGGTGTGTCGCTGGTGCCTTCGCTCGCCGCGGGCGGTGTCCGCGCGGATGTGGCGTTGCGTCGGGTCGCGGGCAGACGTCCGGTCCGGCGCATCGCGCTGGCAACCGTCGACCCGCCCGTGGGTGGGACGCCGCTTGCTACGTTTCTGTCGCTAGTTCGCGCGGTGGGCGCGCACATGAGTGCGGAGGTGGTCTACAGCGTTCCTGAACGCCCCTTTAGCGTCGCTTGACTCGGGTTTCACCAGCAAGAGGACCCACCTACCGTTTCCACCATGACAACCACCGAGAGCACCACCCCCGTCCTGAGTTCAACCGACGAGGCGCTGACGACGGCCCGTTCCGTCGCGGCGACCATCGCGATCGACGTGGTCGAGCGTGAGCGCACCGGGACCTGGCCGGAGCCGCAGCTAGAGCAGGTCGCCGAGTCGGGTTTGCTCGGCATCATCGTGCCGGCCGCCTACGGTGGTCCAGACCTTCCGCAATCGACTGCTGTCGAGGTGTTACGCATTCTCTCCCAAGCGGATTCGGCAGTGGGTCAGCTGTTGCTCTCCCACTTCGTGCTCAGCGCCGCGATCCGGGCGCTCGACGGTGCCGACCCGGCGCCGCGGCTGTTCGGCGATGTGCGCGCTGGCGCGCAACTCGGCAACGCCACTGTCGAGCAGGGTACTCGCACCAGCGTTGAGCGGCTCACCACCGTGACGCGCCGGGACGACGGCAGCTGGGTGCTCAACGGCAAGAAGTACTACGCGACAGGGACGTTAGGGGCCACCTGGATTGGGGTCGCGGCCCGGGTTCACGGTACCGAACCAGCCCATGCCGCAACGGTATTCGTCCGGCCGTCGGACGCAGGAGTCACGCTCAACTTGGACCGCTGGTCGTCGTTCGGTCAACGTGGCACCGCCAGCGGCGAAGTAGTCCTCGATCAAGTCCTCGTCGATGACGCGTTCGTCATCGACGAGGGCCCCGATCCGGATCCGGTGACGGCCCCGCCGTCGGTGCTCGGCGCATTCGATCAGGCGCTGCATGCCGCAGTGGACGTCGGTATCGCGCGTGCCGCGCTGGAAGATGGGGCGCGGTTCGTCACGACCCGCAGCCGGCCCTGGTTTGAGGCCGAGGTAGACAGTGCTGCCGAGGAGCCTCACATCGTGCGAAGGTTCGGCGAACTGACCGCGCGGCTGTACGCGCTGGAGGCGCTTCTCGCGCAAGGTGCCGGGCTCGTCGACGCCGCTCTGGCCCAACCCGAACTGACCCGCGCAGCCGCCGCAGCGGCATCCCTGAAGGTCGCGGCCGCCAAGGCGCTTGCCCAGGAGTTCGCCGTCGAGATCGCCAGCGGCATCTTCGAACTCGCGGGTACGTCGTCGACCGATGGTCGATACGGCCTCGACAGGCACTGGCGCAATGTACGAGTGCACTCCCTTCACGATCCTGCCCGGTGGAAGTACGTCCACCTCGGCAACTACACCCTGCATGCCACCCTGCCGCCCCGGCTGGGTGTTCTCCTCTGAAGTCCTTCGCCACAAAGGAATTGGCTATGACCACGTTCTATCTCACCGGCAGCATCAACGTTCCGACGATCCACGACGCCTTCCACCTCGTCGGCTCGCGCCTGCAGCCGGGAGTCAGCCGCGTTCCCGATGGCGAGCCGGGCGATCGCGCGAATTGGGTGCTGACTCAGGCCGCTTACTTCTTGAACAACCCGACCCTCGACGTCGTCGACAACAAGGCCAAGGTCCGCGCCGGAACCGCGGTGTCGTTCCCGCCCATCGATTACCACACCGTCGCCGCCGAGTCCTACGCCGAGTTCAAAAAGGCTCGTGAAGACGGTGCTGTCGAGCCCAATTCCCGGTTCCTGGTGTCGATCCCGACTCCGTTCAACGCGGTCAACTCGTTCGTGGAGTTCAATTCCCAGATCGAGGTCGCCGACGCCTATGAACATCGGCTGCGCGACAGCGTCGAGGCCATTCAAGACGTGATTCCGCCCCGCGATCTGGCGATCCAATGGGACCTGCCCACGGAGTTGGCGACGATCGAGGGCTGGTTCCCGAATCCGTACAGGGCGCTGGAGCCGATCTTTGCCGCCACAGCCCGGCTGGCGCACTGGGTACACGACGACGCCGAACTCACGTTCCACCTCTGCTATGGCGACTCCAAATTCGGCGCATCGCCGTTCATGGGCGACCCGCCCGACGAAGAGGCCGCCGACCGCGGCGGCCGCCACATCCTGCCCCGCGACGCCACCGCGATCGTGAGACTGGCCAACGGCCTGTCACGGCACGTACAGCGGCGCATCAACGCGGTCCAGGCCGCCACCGTCGCGGCGTGGACCAAACGGGCCCATTGGCAGCCACTCGCCGACCTGGCTCTCGAACCTCATACCGAAATCTATCTCGGACTGGTGCACGCCGACGACGGCGCTCTCGGCGCCCGTGCGCGCATCGCGCTGGCCGCCGAATTCCTACCCGACTTCGGTTTGTCCACCGAATGTGGGCTTGGCCGCCACTCGACCGAACAGCTGGAAGCCATCCTCGTCGCGTGGCACGAACTCGCCAGCGAGCGCGCGCCGGCGCTCGCTTGACGGGGCGTTGCGCGGCGAGTTCGCCTTCGGCGATGCGGCGCACCGCGTTAGATGAAGACGTCGATCTATTCAAACGTGTTGCAAACGCGAACGATGGCCACACCCGTGGCCTTCAGGCCCAGACGCCGCTGGGTATGCGGGCTCAGCTCGTGGCGACGAGGGATGCGGACCTGCCATCTCGAAGCAGTTCGCCCCAGGCGGCGAATGCTTCTGCGTGTCCGGCCGACGACGCGCCACTGGCCAGGGCTACCAACCCGGCTGCGAGGCTGCCGATGCCGATACCTGTCTGGTTGACGACCCGAACGAGTTCCTCGAAGGCCTGCCGGTCTGAGCAGCCCCGCAGCCCGACCAGGATGCCGACGGCCACGTCGATCACTCGCCGCGAGGAGTCCTCCGCTCTGCGATAGCTCATGGAGCCATCGTGCTCGACGACCGGGCGGCCGCCAACACTTCGGCGCGAGCAGACACAAAGTCGCGCCGATGTGGCCGAAAACGAACTCGTCCACCGGCTTACGACGAAAACCACCTCGAAGGTGGCAAAGGAGAGCCCACGCAGAAGAAGAACGTCGTACCACTCGACGGTGATGCCGATGAGGCTGGCCTGGTGTGCTAGACGACAACGGCGGCCGAGCGTGGTCGGACGCGCGGTGAACGAACAGCCATGCCAGTGCGCCGCTGCCTCGACTCTGGGCGAGGGGCACGGCCCCGTCGTCGGGTTAGACGGCCACCTCGCCTTCGGAGATGCGGCGCACCGCCTTGATAAAGAAATCGATCTCTTCAAACGTGTTGTAGAACGCGAACGATGGCCGCACCGTGGCCTCCAGGCCGAGGCGCCGCAGAATCGGCTGTGCGCAATGGTGTCCCGCGCGCACCGCGATGCCCTCGGCGTTGAGCGCCTTGCCGACCTCCAGCGGTTCGTGGCCGGCCAGCACGAACGACAGCACGCTGGCCTTCTCCTGCGCGGTGCCGACCAGCCGCACTCCGTCGATGTCGGCGAGCAGCGGTGTCGCGTAGTCCAGCAGCGAATGCTCATAGGCCGCGATGCGCTCGATGCCAACACGTTCCACGTATCGCAACGCCTCGCCGAGGCCCACCGCGTCGGCGATGTTCCCGGTGCCGGCCTCGAACTTGTTCGGCGGGCCCTGATACAGCGACCGCTCCAAGGTCACATCGGCGATCATGTTGCCGCCACCCTGCCACGGCGGCGTCTCCTCCAGCGCTTCCTCAGTCGCGTACAACACCCCGATGCCCGTCGGCCCGTAGATCTTGTGGCCCGAGAAGACGAAGAAGTCCGCGCCCAACTCCTGCACGTCTATGGGGAAGTGCGGGACCGACTGGGCGCCGTCGATCAATACCCGGGCGCCGTAGCGGTGGCCCAGTTCAACGATCGTCTTGGCCGGGGTGAGCGTGCCCAGAGCGTTCGAAACATGCGTCGCGGCGACGAGTTTCGTCTTCGGGCCGAGCAGGTCCTCGAACTCGCTCAGCAGCAGGTTGCCTGCATCATCGACGGGAGCGACCCGCAGGATCGCGCCCGTCTGCTGCGAAAGCAGTTGCCACGGCACGATATTGGCGTGGTGCTCCAAGTGGGTGATGAGGATCTCGTCGCCGGGGCCCAAGTGCTTGCCGCCCCACGCGTAGGCCACCAGGTTGATGGCCTCGGTGGTACCGCGCACGAAGATGATCTCCTCGCTCTTCGACGCGCCGATAAATCGCCGCACCGTGTCGCGGGCTTCCTCGTAGGCGTCGGTGGCGCGGGACGCGAGCTCGTGTGCCGCGCGGTGGATGTTGGAGTTCTCGTGTTCGTAGAAGTACGACAACCGGTCGATCACGACCTGCGGCTTTTGTGTGGTGGCAGCGTTGTCGAACCAGATCAGCGGCTTGCCGTTGACGGTTTCGGAAAGGATGGGAAAGTCCGTGCGCACCGCATTGACGTCGAACACCTCGTGTTCGTCGGGTAATCGAGGCACCGGCTCGCTAGGCGGTGCGCCCGTCAGGAAGTAGTAGTTCGCTTCGTCACCGACGGGCGCGGCCCCCGGTGCATCCGACCAGCCGAGGTCGCCGACCGTCGGCGCCTCGGGCAGCCAGCCCGGCGCCGAGCCGCGCGGGGACACCGGGGCGGCGGGTGCCGACCCAGCCAGCACGCCAGGGATGGTGGGCACGATGCCCGACGACGGCGGCACCGCGTACGGATCCAACACGCTTTCGACGGTGTAGGCGGCCGACGGCGCCGCCGTCGTGTCCGGTGCATTGCCCCGTGGCGCGACGGGCACCGCTTGCGGAATACCTTCCGGCTCAGGAGAAGTCGGCGCCGCCACGTAGCCGTCGGTCGCCGGCACGAGCGGCGCGGATGGCGTGAAGGGGCTGGCGGCACCTGCCGCCGCGGTGCCGGCGGAAGCAGCCGCAGTCGTATCGGGCACGTTGCCGCGGGGCGCGACGGGCGACCCCAGCGGCGGGCTGTCCGGTCCGGGACGGCTGGTGGCGGCGAACAGCTGCGACGCCAACGCCGCGAGTTCGGCTGCGCCGATGGGTAGGTCGCTCTCGGCGTCTACCGACCGGTACTCACTTGTACTCATGGAACTGATCCACCGCGACGTCGTCGAGCACTGCAAGCGCGTCGTCGGTGAGCACAGCCAGCGAGGAGTACAGCGTCACCAGATACGACGCGATCGCCGACCGGTCGATCCCGGTGAACCGCACCGACAGCCCCGGCGCCTGCTCGCCGACCAGGCCAGGCTGGAACAGCCCCACCACGCCCTGGCGCTCCTCGCCGGTGCGCACCAGGAGGAATTTCGTCTTACCGTCCTCAACGGGCACCTTGTCCGACGGCACGATCGGGATGCCGCGCCAGGTGATGAACTGGGCGCCGAACAGGCTGACGACGGCCGGCGGCACGCCGCGGTAGGTGGCCTCCCGGCCGAACGCGGCCACACCCAGCGGATGGGTGAGGAAGAAGCCAGGGGTCTTCCACACCTTGGTGATCAGCGCGTCGAGGTCGTCGGGGGTGGGCGCGCCCGCCAGCGTCTGAATCGTCTGCTCCGGCGTCACCTGCGACAGCAGGCCGTACTCGGGATTGTTGACGAGCTCGGTCTCCTGGCGTTCCTTGATGGTTTCGATGGTCAGCCGCAGCTGCTGGGCGATCTGGTCGTGCGGGCTGGAGTACAGGTCGGAGATCCGGGTGTGCACATCGAGGAGCGTCGAAATCGACCGCAGCGTGTATTCGCGTGGGCTGGTCTCGTAGTCGACGTAGGTCTCGGGCAGCGGCTCCTCGGTGCCGACGCTTTCCTCTGAGTGGATCGCGACCTGTTCGGGGTTGACCACGCGGTTGACCCGGTAGATGCCTGCCTCGACGGGCACCCAGCTCAGCAGGTGCAACAAGAACCGCGGGGTGATGGTCGACAGCTGGGGAACGGTCTTGGTGGCATTGGCGAGTTGTCGTGCGGCGAGATCGCCGAGCGCCTGTGACTCGTTCTGGGCTGTCGTCATGATGTACCTCCGACTTGGTCTCAATCAGGGCGTCACTCTGTTGGACATCCCCATCATGGGGCAGCGCCGGGCGGCGCGCATCGTTACAACGCAGCGGGATGCAAACCCACACGTTGCAGTGTTGTCGGCGCGGTGTCGTATGGTATGGGCGTGACACAGCCCACGACGCCGCGCCTTGGTTACGCGCGCTGCCTCGTCGTGCGTTGTTGTTGTTGATTTTCTGACGCCATCCCCTTGCGTTCAGGCCCGCCCTATCTGGCGGTGTGCCGACACGCGCTGTTCAGAGCCCAGAAAGTCAACCCCATGACCGTCCTCTCGTTACCAAGGCCCGCACGCCTGCCTGTCTGCGTGCGTCGGCACGTCCGCGCCCGAGATGTCGACGTTGCGCGGATGACGCGCTACCGCGGCGGCACCTACTCGCACACGGTCGACAAGATCGTGTTCACTGACGGTTCCTCGGCACGCACGGATCTCATCCGGCTCAACCCGAACATTGAGGCGTACTCACTGGACTTCACCGGACACGCCCCGACCAAGCCATCGCGCTACCGCGCGGCGACGTGGTCGGCGGTGCCCAACCTGCGGACCCGCGCCCACGAGGCGGAAGTCGACTGGATACTGCGCAACTCGTATCCGGCATTGGGGGCGGCAGAATTGAGCCGCCGGTTGCGCGCCGCCGGCTACCCGCTTGGCTCGGCGAACGTCGCTGACCACGAGGCCATTGCCGCGACCCAGGCCGCGATCTGGCACTTCACCAATGACCTGAACCTGGACAACCGCCCGCGCAACGTCCCGATCGCAGAGCGCCGCACGTCCAATGGGATTTTCTTCGCGTTCGATGGCGAGCCCGAATTGGGTGGCTACTCAGTCGAACTCGCGTCGCGCACCGCGGTGACACTGATTCTGCAAAAATCGGTCGACGGCCACACCTGGCGCGACGTGACCGCCTCCGGCCTGAACGTCGAAGCGGGGAGGGGCACGCACCGCAAGGCGCTCGGTGTCGGCAGTACGGTGTCTCGCAGCCGCCACGGCCGCCGCGGTGCAGGATACCGGTATTACCGCCTCGTCGTCCTGGCCGATTCCGCTGTACTGGTCGGCGCGGTGCGGTTCTGGCTCGACGGCTCGGCCCCGTACCGCAACACGGAACGCGTCGTGCACGTGTATGACTACCTGCTCGCCGGTGCGAAACGGGCCAGGGAGAACACTGTCGCCGCAGAAATCCTCTCCGATGACGCGACGTTCGTCGACGACCTGGTGGGACCGTTTCAGCTGCAAGCGGCCCACAGCGCGTCGCTGACGGCCGTCGATGCGGCCATCGTCGACGCCGACGGACGGGCGATGACCGGCCCTGTCGAGCCGGGCACCGAGTTCTACGTCCGTCCGCAACCGGGCCGGGCCGGCATGCTTGTCACCGCGATAGTGCCGGCGACATCGAATGGGTTTGGCGGACAGGTGATTACGGGTGTGGCACACGACGACGCGAACAGCCGACTGACGCCCCTCGCGCTGGCCATCCCGGCACCGCTCGTGGTCGACTTCGCCATCTACCTAGAAGTACGGCGAACCGTCGCCCGCTGACTACCTCGGCACGCGCTCCCACGCCTCGTCTGTACTGGTGCGCCGCCAACCGCGTCGTCACCGAAGAGAACCTCACCGGCAAAATCCCTGGTTTGTATGGAAAGATGAAGGACGACAAAGCTTCTGAGTTCACATACGTCTGCTACCTGTCTTCCGATTGTCTTGATACAAACGTCCGTGCCGACCGCACCGCATTCAGCATCCCGGGCATAGCCCTCGGCGGCTTTTCGCCGTCGACCCTACCCGGGTGCGCAGTCCGCGTGATATGCCGCGCGTCGAGCGCATTGTTCCGTATGTGCGCGCGAATTTCTTTGCCGGAGAAGAGTTCCGGGATCTGGGGGACGGCGCGCACGCGCGACTCGCGGTGGCTCCGACGCGATAGGTTTCGGACATGATGAAGTGGGGGCCTTCTTGGGCCGCCTCCGCCGCCTCCAACTCGGCCCACCACTGTCGGAAGACGGCCATTACCTCGTTTTCGCGTTCCTCGATTACCTCGTTTTCGCGTTCCTCGATCAAGAGGGTGGCGAAATCGAATATCCGTACATACCAGTCGCTGGCCGCCAGCGGATCGCTGGTCGGCACAGTCACGTGGTATTCGCCAGTCAACAGGGGCGCTCGATTATTCTTGCCGCCGCGAGACAACCCTTCGACCCTCGGCCGCGCTTCTACAACGCCGAACTACAGCGGCTGCGCCCGCTCGCGCAGGTCCTGTGCCTGTGGTTCTGGTCGTTCCTACCAATAAATTGACGGATGCGTTTAGTGTCACGCCCATGACCCGGATCCGTTCTCTGTTCCAATGGCTGTTTCTCCTGTCCGCCGTCGCTATCGCTTTGCTACTGGCCGCTCCAGCGTGGGCGGCATACGTCATCTACGTGCAAGGGACTAATAACTTCACTCCGGGTACTCCCAATGTGCCGGTCAGCACCATCTTCAATGGGTCCTTCAGCAACCAGGCGAACTTCGGCGCGGATCCGTTGACCGTCCAGAACCTGTCGTATCCGGCCACATTCGGGCTGCTGAATGTGCTGACCTACCACGGGCACGGGCTGCCACCGACACTGAACAAGTCCGTAGCCATCGGTGTGGCCGCCCTGGATGCCCAGATCAAAGCGGATCAGGCTGAGAATCCGTCGGCGAAAATCTACGTCATCGGCTATTCGGAGGGCGCAATCGTGGGAACCCAGGAAGCGCTGGCGTTGCAGGGACAGGACCCCGGCACGTACACCAACATCACCTTTATCCTCGCCGGTAATCCCGAGCGGGCTGCCCCCAGCGGCGGCGGGGTAGCGACCCAGATTCCCATCCCCATCACCATCCCCGGTGTGGCCACCGTCGGCGGTGGTGTGCTGTCGGCACCGACTCCGACCAACGGTCCGACGATCATCGACGTCACGAATCAAGGCGATCCGGCCGCCAACTTCGACCTGGCACACCCGCTGGCCATCGTCAGCGGCGCGTTGAAAACGTTTTCGATGCTGCTCACGGGTAATCCCACCGGCCCGCACAACTACACCAACACCGTCCTCACGCCCGCGATGGTCACGTCGGGTACCTACGTGACCCCGGCCACCCCCGGCTACGTCGTCACCACGACGGGGCATCTGACCGACGTGTTCATCCCCAGCACCACGCCTAGCCCCGCACCGCACCTACCGGTTCAGTTGGCCCAGCCGGTCACGAGGTTGCGGCCGGTGAGTTCGACAGTGCAATCCAGCGCGTTTACGCCTAAGCCGATTGCTACACAGCAGGTCACCAAGCCAGTTGCTACACAGCAGGTCACCAAGCCGGTTGCTATGCAGCAGGCCACCAAGCCGACCCACACCCAACAGCACCTGGCAGGGCAGGACGGAAAATAAATGAAGCCTCCGTTCGGATGATCGGGGTCGTAGGTTCTCTTGCGGAGTTCGAGCAAGAACTTGTGAAGGAGCGCACCCCGCTCAAGCGAGTCACATCTCGGGCCAACGGCAGGTAGTTCGGGCGTCCCGGCAAGGTGGATGACACCGAGCACATCGCCACCGCGAAGCGGATGAAGGCCGACGGTCACACGGCGAAGGACATCGCCAAGTACCTTGGTGTATCCCG
>JAOPVX010000246.1 GCA_025965975.1 Mycobacterium sp.
CGGCCTGACGTGCCGATGGCCGCCTCCTTCACATGAGTGTGCGCTAGCGTGGGTGAACGAATCGCTCAGGCGTCCAGCACAGGAGAGGTCATGACCTACCCGCCCGGTAGCCCCGGATATCCGCCCCCGCAGCAGCCGACCACTCAGTTCGCAGCGCCCACCCAGCAGTTCGGCAAGTTGCCCGAGGCTGCCCCTGCCGCGGCGGGTCCGAGCAAGCTGCCGGTGTATCTCACCGCCGCGGTGGCCGCGCTTGGCCTCGCGGTGTACCTGTCGAGCTACGGCCCGCTGTTCGCAGCGAGTGCCGACCTCATCACGCCGACGCTGCTCGACCTCGGCGTGGTGGCGTCGCTCCTGGCGGCGCTGATCGCCGGTGTCGGCCTGGTGCCCAAGCAGAAGACGGCGCCAGCACTGCTGGCGGTGCTCTCCGTGCTCGGCTTCCTGCTGACGGTCGCGATCGTGCTCACCGCGCCTCAGGGCGTCGATATCAAGTGGGGCCTCTACCTGGTCATCGCCTTCAGCGTGGTGCAGGCGATCGTCGCGGTCGCGGTGCTGCTGTTCGACGCGGGTGTCATCACCGCGCCGGCGCCGCGGCCCCGCTACGAGCAGCCGCAGTACGGCCAGTACGGCGTTCCCGGACCGTATTACGGGCAGCCTCATCAGCCCGGCCCACCGCACCAGCAGGGCCCGCAGCCGCAACAGCAGCGCCCCGGCTACCCGTCGCCGTACGGCGGTGGCTACCCCGGTGGTCCGTCGGCCGGCGGATTCCCTGCGGGCCAGCAGGGCGGCCCTGCGACGCCGCCTACCGGTTTCCCCACCTACGGGCAGCCGCCGTCCAGCAACGCGCCGACCGCACAGGTGCCGGCGCAGCCGCAATCGTCGGCATCGGCGCAGTCCGCCCCTCCGCCGTCGTAGTCTGGGCCGCGCGTGCGTCAACTTCGCGCGCGTGAGCGTGCGGGGGGAGCGGCCCAACTAGTGGACAACCGGCCAGTCGGCACACGCCAGGCGCGTGAGCTGTTTCGGGTCGCATTCGGGCCGTCCATCGTGGCGTTGGTCATCATCGCGGCGGTGACGCTGCTGCAGCTGCTCATCGCCAACAGCGACATGACAGGCGCACTGGGCGCGATCGCTAGCATGTGGCTGGGCGTGCACCAGGTGCCGGTGTCGATCGGCGGCCGCGAGCTGGGCGTGATGCCGTTGTTGCCGGTGCTGGCGATGGTATGGGGGACCGCCCGCACCACCGCGGCGGCCACCTCGGGGCAAGCGTCGTGGTTCGTCACCCGATGGGTGGTCGCATCGGCGCTCGGCGGGCCCCTGCTGATCGCCGCGATCGCGCTGGCGGTCATCCATGACGCGGCCTCGGTGCTGACCGAACTGCAGACACCGAACGCGCTGCGGGCGTTCGGCGGCGTGCTGGCCGTGCACGCGATCGGCGCGGCGATCGGCGTCGGGTCGCGCATCGGCCGTCGCACGTTGACAGCGTCCCCCCTGCCGAAGTGGTTGCCCGATGCGTTCCGCGCGGCAGCGGCCGGAGTGCTGGCACTGGTCGGCCTTTCCGGCGTCGTGATGGTCGGCTCGCTGATCGTGCACTGGTCGACGATGCACGACCTGTACGCGATCACCGACTCGGTGTTCGGGCAGTTCAGCCTGACCGTGATGTCGATGCTGTACGCGCCGAACGTGATGGTCGGCACGGCCGCGGTCGCGGTCGGGTCGAGCGCGCATGTCGGACTGGCCACGTTCAGTTCGTTCACCGTGTTCGGCGGCGACATCCCGGCGCTGCCGGTGCTGGCGGCGGTGCCGTCGCCGCCGCTCGGCCCGGTGTGGGTGGCGCTGCTGATCGTCGCGGCGGCGTCCGCGGTCGCGGTCGGGCAGCAATGCGCGCGGCGGCCGCTGCCGCTGTTGCCCGCGCTGGGCAAGCTGATCGTCGCCGCCGCGGCTGCGGCGTTGGCCATGGCACTGCTCGGATTTGCCGGCGGAGGCCGGCTGGGCAACTTCGGTGATGTGGGCATCGACCAGGCCACCTTCGCGCCCGCCGTCTTCCTCTGGTTCGCCGGCATCGGTGCGTTGACGATGGCGATGTCGGGCGGCGTCGCGCGACGGCCCAAGCGGGCCAAGCCGGTGGCCGAGCCCGAACCCGAACCCGAACCCGTCGACGACGAGCCCGTCGACGACGAACCCGCGGACGACGTCGCGACGCCCGTCGACCCCGGGCCCCCGGCGGAGGACGACCATCCCGACGACCCGGAGGACCATTTCGTTGCTGACGAGGACGCCACGCCGGGCGCGAGCGGTGACGGTAAGAGTGAAACCGCCGATTAGGCACCCACTATTGTCGAGGCGTGCAGCAACCGCTCCGTGTGCCCCCGAGTGCACCGGCGCGGTTGGTGGTGCTGGCCTCAGGAACAGGTTCGCTGCTCGCCGCTCTGCTCGACGCGGCCGTCGGCACCTACCCGGCGCGGGTGGTGGCGGTCGGCGCGGACCGGGACTGCGCGGCACTTGAGATCGCCGCGGCGGCGTCGGTGCCGACGTACACCGTGCGGGTGGGTGACCACACCGACCGCAATGCATGGGACGCCGCGATGACCGAGGCCACCGCCGCGCACGAGCCGGATCTGGTGGTGTCGGCAGGCTTCATGAAAATCCTTGGGCAGGCCTTTCTTTCCCGGTTTGCCGGCCGCGTGGTGAACACCCACCCGGCGTTGCTGCCCGCATTCCCGGGCGCGCACGCCGTGCCGGCGACGCTGGCATACGGCGTCAAGGTCACCGGCTGCACCGTGCACCTCATCGACGCGGGAACCGACACCGGGCCGATCCTTGCCCAGCAGCCGGTTCCGGTCTTCGACGACGACGACGAAGCCACCCTGCATGAGCGGATCAAGGTCGTCGAACGACGGCTGCTGGTGGACGTTTTGGAAGCGCTGGCCACCCGCGGCGTGACCTGGACCGGACGAAAGGCGACCCTAGGATGACCTCGAATGACGGCCGCAGGCCGATCCGGCGCGCATTGATCAGCGTCTACGACAAGACCGGTCTCGCCGAGCTGGCCCGCGGCCTGCATGAGGCCGGAGTCGACATCGTGTCAACCGGTTCGACAGCCAAAACCATTGCGGGCACAGGTGTTCCGGTCACTTCCGTCGAGGAGGTCACCGGGTTCCCTGAGGTGCTCGACGGCCGGGTCAAGACCCTGCACCCGCATGTGCATGCCGGCCTGCTCGCCGATCAGCGCAAACCCGAACATGTTTCGGCGCTGGCCGAACTGGGCATCGCCGCATTCGAACTCGTCGTCGTCAACCTGTACCCGTTTACCGAGACCGTCGACTCAGGCGCCAGCATCGACGAGTGCGTCGAGCAGATCGACATCGGCGGGCCGTCAATGGTGCGCGCCGCCGCGAAGAACCATCCCAGCGTGGCGGTGGTGGTCGACCCGTTCGGGTACGCCGGCGTGCTGGCCGCGCTGCGAGCCGGCGGGTTTACGCTCGATGAGCGGAAGAAGCTGGCGTCGTTGGCCTTTCGGCATACCGCCGAGTATGACGTGGCGGTGGCGTCATGGATGGGTTCGGTGCTGGCACCCGAGGAAGATTCAGCTCCGCTGCCGGCGTGGCTCGGCGCGACGTGGCGGCGCGCGGCGGTGCTGCGGTATGGCGAGAACCCGCACCAGCAAGCCGCGCTGTACCGCAACGACGCCGTGTGGCCCGGCCTGGCTCAGGCCGAACAGCTGCACGGAAAAGAGATGTCCTACAACAACTACACGGACGCCGACGCCGCATGGCGGGCCGCGTTCGACCACGAACAGATCTGCGTGGCGATCATCAAGCACGCCAACCCGTGCGGCATCGCGATCTCCTCGGTCTCGGTGGCCGACGCGCACCGCAAGGCCCACGAATGCGACCCGCTGTCCGCGTTCGGCGGTGTGATCGCCGCGAACACGGCAGTCACCGTGGAGATGGCCGAAACCGTCGCCGATATCTTCACCGAGGTCATCGTCGCGCCCGCATTTGAGCCCGGCGCGGTGGAAGTGCTTGCTCGCAAAAAGAATATCCGCGTGCTCGTCGCCTCCGAGCCGCAGCTTGGCGGCGCCGAGTTCCGTCAGGTCAGCGGCGGCCTGTTGCTGCAACAGCGCGACGCGATCGACGCGCCGGGTGACGACCCGCTCAACTGGACGCTGGGCGCCGGCTCACCCGCCGACCCGGGAACGCTGGCGGACCTGAAGTTCGCGTGGCGGACGTGCCGGGCGGTGAAGTCCAACGCGATCGTCATCGCCAACGGCGGCGCCACCGTCGGCGTCGGCATGGGTCAGGTGAACCGCGTCGACGCGGCCCGGCTCGCCGTCGAGCGGGGCGGGGATAGGGTCGTCGGCGCCGTCGCGGCGTCCGACGCATTCTTCCCGTTCCCCGACGGGCTGGAGACGCTGACCGGGGCCGGGGTGAAGGCGATCGTGCATCCCGGCGGGTCGATGCGCGACGACATCGTGACCGAGGCCGCGGCCAAGGCCGGGATCACGCTCTATCTGACCGGCGCGCGGCACTTCGCGCACTGACATTTGCGGGGGACGCACTGCCGCACCTCGACAACCGTCGTAGCGTGGAGTGGTGATCCAACCCCATGATCTGCCCTCCACCGTTGGCGAGCTGAAGGCCTCCGGTCATCGCGAGCGGGGCGTCAAAGCCGAAATCCGGGAAAACTTGCTGGCCGCACTGGCCGAGGGCCGCGACGCGTGGCCGGGCATCCTTGGCTTCGAGGACACCGTGATCCCGCAGCTGGAGCGGGCCCTGATCGCCGGGCACGACGTGGTCCTGCTCGGTGAGCGCGGTCAGGGCAAGACGCGGCTGCTGCGCGCGCTGACCGGCCTGCTCGACGAGTGGACACCGGTGATCGACGGCGCCGAACTGGGCGAGCACCCCTACACCCCGATCACGCCCGAGTCGATCCGGCGGGCCGCCGAGATGGGCGACGACCTGCCGGTCGCGTGGCGGCACCGCAGCGAGCGCTACACCGAGAAGCTGGCCACCCCGGACACCAGCGTGGCCGACCTGGTCGGCGACATCGACCCGATCAAGGTGGCAGAGGGTCGCAGCCTCGGCGATCCGGAGACCATCGCCTACGGCCTGATTCCGCGGGCGCACCGCGGCGTCGTCGCCATCAACGAGCTGCCCGACCTGGCCGAGCGCATCCAGGTGTCGATGCTGAACGTGATGGAGGAGCGCGACATTCAGGTGCGGGGCTACACCCTGCGGCTGCCGCTGGACGTGGTCGTCGCCGCCAGCGCCAACCCCGAGGACTACACCAACCGCGGCCGGATCATCACCCCGCTCAAGGACCGGTTCGGCGCGGAGATCCGCACCCACTACCCGCTGGAACTCGAGGTGGAGGTGGGCGTCATCAAGCAGGAGTCGCATCTGGCCGCCGAGGTGCCCGAGTACCTGTTCCAGGTGCTGGCCCGGTTCGCCCGGCAGCTTCGCGAGTCGCGGTCGATCGACCAGCGCTCGGGCGTGTCGGCGCGGTTCGCGATCGCCGCTGCCGAGACGGTCGCCGCGGCGGCCCGGCACCGCTCCGCCGTGCTCGGTGAGCAGGATCCGGTGGCCAGGGTGTGCGACCTGTCCACCGTGATCGACGTGCTGCGCGGCAAGCTGGAGTTCGAATCCGGCGAGGAGGGGCGTGAGCAGGCAGTGCTCGAGCACTTGTTGCGGCGGGCCACCGCGGACACCGCGCAGCGGCTCCTTGGTGGCATCGACGTCGGACCGATCGTCACCGCGATCGAGGGCGGCTCCCCGGTGACCACGGGCGAGCGAGTGTCGGCCCGCGACGTCCTGGCGGCGCTCCCCGAAGTAAGCGCCATCGCCGAGATTCAGCGGCGCCTCGGCGCACAGTCCGACGGCCAACGCGCCGCCGCCGTCGAATTGGCGCTGGAGGCGCTGTATCTGGCCAAGCGCATCGACAAGGTGTCCGGCGAAGGCGAAACCGTATATGGCTAACCAACGGCACGGGCGCTCGTCGCGGTATTCGGCGTACACCGGCGGGCCGGACCCGCTGGCGCCGCCCGTCGACCTGCGCGAGGCGCTGGAGCAGATCGGCCAGGACGTGATGGAGGGCAGCTCGCCCCGGCGGGCGCTCTCGGAGCTGATGCGGCGCGGCACCACAAACATGCGCGGCGCTGACAAGCTGGCCGCCGAGGCAAACCGTCGGCGCCGGGAACTGTTGCAGCGCAATAACCTTGATGGCACACTGCAGGAGGTCAAGAAGCTGCTCGACGAGGCCGTACTGGCCGAGCGTAAGGAACTTGCCCGCGCGCTCGACGACGACGCCCGGTTCAACGAAATGAGGATCGAGTCCCTGCCGCCGTCACCGGCCAAGGCTGTGCAGGAGCTGTCCGACTACGACTGGCGAAGCCAGGAAGCCAGGGAGAAGTACGAGCAGATCAAGGATCTGCTCGGCCGCGAAATGCTCGATCAGCGGTTCTCCGGGATGAAGCAGGCGCTGGAGAACGCCACCGACGAGGACCGTCAACGCGTCAACGAGATGCTCGACGACCTGAATGACTTGCTGGACAAGCACGCTCGCGGCGAGGACACCCAGCAAGACTTCCAGGATTTCATGGACAAGCACGGTGAGTTCTTCCCCGAGAATCCGCAGAACATCGACGAGCTGTTGGACTCCCTGGCGCAGCGGGCGGCCGCTGCGCAGCGGTTCCGCAACAGCCTCTCGGCAGAGCAGCGTGCCGAGCTGGATGCGTTGGCGCAGCAGGCATTCGGCTCGCCGTCGCTGATGAATGCGCTGAACCGGCTCGACGGGCACCTACAGGCGGCCCGGCCGGGTGAAGACTGGAGCGGCTCGTCGCGGTTCTCCGGCGACAACCCGATGGGGATGGGTGAGGGCACGCAGGCGCTCGCGGACGTCGCCGAGCTCGAACAGCTCGCCGAGGCGCTGTCGCAGAGCTACGCCGGCGCGACGATGGACGACGTCGACCTCGACATGCTGGCCCGCCAATTGGGTGAGGACGCGGCCGTCGACGCTCAGACACTGACCGAGCTCGAACGGGCGCTGGTCAATCAGGGCTTCCTTGACCGCGGCTCCGACGGACAGTGGCGGCTCTCCCCGAAGGCGATGCGCCAGCTGGGTCAGACGGCGTTGCGGGATGTGGCGCAACAGCTTTCGGGCCGCCACGGTGAGCGGGACACCCGCCGCGCCGGCGCTGCGGGCGAGCTGACCGGCGCGACGCGGCCGTGGCAGTTCGGCGACACCGAGCCGTGGAACGTCACCCGAACGTTGACCAACGCGGTGCTGCGTCAGGCCGGAAGCGGAGTTGTCCAGCGCCCGCTTCGCATCAGCGTCGACGATGTCGAGATCTCCGAGACCGAGACCCGCACCCAGGCCGCGGTGGCGCTGCTTGTTGACACATCGTTCTCGATGGTGATGGAGAACCGGTGGCTGCCGA
Source organism: Mycobacterium sp. (assembly GCA_025965975.1). GTDB lineage: Bacteria > Actinomycetota > Actinomycetes > Mycobacteriales > Mycobacteriaceae > Mycobacterium. Next base: position 7,433 of record JAOPVX010000246.1, read on the forward strand.
TGAAGCGCACGGCGCTGGCGCTCAACCATCTGGTCAGCACCAGGTTTCGCTCGGATGCGTTGTCGATCATCGCCTTTGGCCGCTATGCCCGCACGGTGACCGCCGCCGAGCTGACCGGGCTGGAGGGCGTCTACGAGCAGGGCACCAACCTGCACCACGCACTGGCGCTGGCCTGCCGCCATCTGCGCCGTCACCCCAGCGCGCAGCCGGTGGTGCTCGTCGTCACCGACGGAGAGCCAACGGCGCATCTGGAGGATGTCGACGGCGAGGGTTCTTCGGTGTTTTTTGATTACCCGCCGCACCCCCGGACCATCGCTCACACGGTCAAGGGATTCGACGAGGTTGCCCAGCTGGGCGCGCAGGTGACGATCTTCCGGCTCGGCAGCGATCCGGGTCTGGCGCGGTTCATCGATCAGGTCGCCCGGCGCGTCGAGGGCAGGGTGGTAGTGCCCGATCTTGACGGTTTGGGTGCCGCCGTCGTCGGCGACTACCTACGCTCGCGGCGACGCCGCTAGGCAGGCTCGGCCTGCGTGCCGCTAGGCAGGCTCGGCCTGCGTGCCGCTAGGCAGGCTCGGCCTGCGTGCCGCTGGGCAGGCAGGCCCGCGTGCCGCT
>JAOPVX010000248.1 GCA_025965975.1 Mycobacterium sp.
CAGCCGGTTCCGGCGGCGGTAGCGACCGCCGAACCGGTCGCGAGCGAACCATCCGAGGAGGGCGAGGCGTCGACCGCCGCCCCATCCGCAGCAGATCGGGCGCCCGCCGAGGGCGCCCCCGCGATTCCGCAAGAGCAAGACCAAGAGCAGGAGTAGCAGATGGCCGATTTCACCGCCCAGGATGTCCAGGGCCTCCGCCGGGCAACTGGCGCCGGCATGTTGGACGCCAAGAAGGCCCTGGAGGAAAACGGGGGCGACTTCGAAGCCGCCAGCAAATGGTTGCGCGAGCAGGGCCTGGCCGGTGCCGGCAAGCGCAGCGATCGCGAAAACACCCAGGGCGCGGTGGCGATCACGCGGGACGGCAACGTCGCCGCGATGGTCGAGCTCAAATCAGAGACCGACTTCGTGGCCAAGTCGCCCGACTTCGTGAACCTCACCGACGAGCTGGCCGCGCTGGTGGCGGCCAAGGGCGAGGACGCGGCCAAGGAGCGCTCGGACGCCATCGACGAGCTCAAGGTCACCCTCAAGGAGAACATCGAGCTCGGGCGGGTCGTCCGGTTCGAGGCGGCCGACGGCAACATCCTCGACACCTACCTGCACGTGCAGAGCGACCGCGGCGTGAACGGCGTCCTGGTCGAGATCGCAGGCGGCACGCAGGAGCTGGCTCACGACCTCGCCGTCCACATCGCCTTCGGCAAGCCCGAGTACCTCCGCCGGGAGGACGTGCCGGCCGACAAGGTCGAGGCCGAGCGGGCCACGCTGGAGGCGACGGCCAAGAACGAGGGCAAGCCCGAGCAGGCGCTGACCAAGATCGTCGAGGGCCGCGTGACCGGCTTCTACAAGGACGTCGTGCTGCTCGATCAGCCGTCGGTGTCTGACAACAAGAAGACCGTCAAGGCGCTGCTCGACGCTGCCGGTGTGACCGTCACCCGATTCGTCCGCTTCGAGGTCGGCCAGGCCTGAACAGCGACGGTGTGAAGGCGCGGCGTCTTCAGGCTTGTTTGCCATGTGTCGTGGCTGCCGAAGCCGGCTGTCGGTGCATTGTCAACGGTTTGGTGCCGCTCTCTCGGGTCGATCCATGGCCGGGGAGCAGCGAATTTGCTTGCCGGTCAATCGATTCGGTGGTGAACGGTGGGGCACCGCAGTTCCCGGCAGGGGCAGTGGGAACCGGTTGCGTTCCGCCTCCCGCTACCGAGCAACTCTGTGGTGACCTGCCGCGTCTTTGCGCGATTCCTTAACGCAAGCTGGCAAGACGCTGCAAACTCTTGGATGAGCAGGCTCGGCCCGGTGGGCGAGGCGCCGCGCGTCGGTGAGCATGCAGTTGTACTGGGAGCCAGCATCGGCGGTCTATTGGCTGCGCGGGTACGTGGCAGATTTCTATGACCGAGTCGGCGTGGTGGACCGCGATTTGCTACCAGAATCCCCCGCTAACCGGCGCGGGGTTCCGCAAGGCCATCACGTCCATAATTTGTTTGGACGTGGTTCCCAGATCCTTGGCGAACTTTTCCCCGGAATCCTTGACGAGCTCGTTGCAGCCGGAGTGCCCGTCCACGACTACCAAGATGTTTCGCGCTGGCCCGTAACGCTGGGCGGACACCGACTCGTGGCCACAGGCCGACTCAAGAACCATCCGCCAGTCTACTTTCCGAGCAGACCTCTATTGGAGTGTCAGGTGCGGCGACGGACGTGCGAAGCTGCCAACATCACAATGCTCGAGGGGCATGACGTTGTCACACTGACGTCGACCGCAATGCGACCGGGTAATCGGCGTCAAAGTAAGCGCCCGCGACGGGGGAATCGAACGAGAGCTGAAATCTGATCTCGTCGTTGACGCAATGGGCCGAGGTGCCCGCACACCCGCCTTCCTGGACAGCCTCGGATACGGGCGCCCCGCCGAAGATCATGTTGACGTACGTCTCGTCTACACCAGCCAGGTGTTGCGGATCGCACCAGGGACCGTCAGCGAAACTGCTGTTCTCGTGGGTCCCGTCGCGGGCCGACCCACCGGGTTGGCGTTCTTCCGCAACGAGCACGACACCTGGATGCTGACACTGATAGGGATGGCGGGTTGTGCGCCGCCGGGCGAGCGAGCCGAGATGATTCAGTTCGCTGAAGGATTGATTCCGACTCACCTGATAGCAGCCCTGCGTACCGAGGAGCCGCTCACCGAAGTGTCTCGCTACCGTTACCCTGCCAGCCGGTGGCGACGCCATGACAAGATGCGCCGATTCCCCGCCGGCCTGCTGGCTTTTGGCGATGCATTTGCAGTTTCAATCCGATCTATGGCCAAGGAATGACAGTGGCCGCTCTACAGGCGATCGCACTCAAGCGTTGTCTACGCCATGGACAGGATCGATTGGCACAGCGCTATTTCCGCGCTGCCTCGAAACCGATAAAAGTGGCTTGGCAATTCGCGGCCGGTGGTGATTTAGCGCTGCCCGAAGTCGAAGGACCTAGGCCTGCGTCGATACATATCACCAACTGGTATGTCGACAAGCTACTGGCCGCAGCTGAATCCGACGCCGTTGTTTTCAAACAACTGTCGAAGGTCAGCGCCCTGGTCGACCCGCCAATTCGACTGATGCGCCCGGCGATGATGCTTCGAGCCGTCAACGCCGGCCGTCAGCGCGAACGGCGCACCGGAAACCAATCAGGCTCTCCGACCATTTAGAGGACCACTTAGAGGACGTGTTGAACTTCGGCGCTTTTCCTACTGGATGTTCCCGTCCGCTGTCGACACGCTGAAGGCCGGCAAGGCCGGGGACAAGACTGTGGAGCAAGCGATGGCTGATCGTTGCGGTCGGGCAGGCCTGAACAGCGACGGTACGAATTGGTACCGTCACTGCATGACACGGATTCACGCCTTCGGCGACGATGCCCTTGGCGACCTTGATGCTGTCGGTCTCGTCGACGCAATGCGGGCCGGAACGGTGTCGGCGGGTGAGCTCGTCGAGGCGGCCATCGCCCGCACCAAGGCGGTCAACCCGACACTGAATGGTCTCGCGTTCGAGGCATTCGACCGTGCGCGGGCCCGCACCTCGTCACGGCGGCCGTATGGCGGCTACTTCGACGGTGTGCCGTCGTTCATCAAGGACAACGTTGCCGTCGAGGGCATGCCGACGATGCAGGGCACCGACGCGTGGGACCCGCGCCTCATGCTCGCCGATGGCGAGTTCGCCCGGATGTTCCTGGCCACCGGACTCGTGGCACTGGGCAAGACGCAAATGTCGGAGTTCGGCTTCAGCGGCTCGGCCGAGCACCCGCGGATCGGGCCGGTCCGCAACCCGTGGAACCCGGAGCACACCGCGGGTGCGTCGTCATCGGGATCGGGCGCCTTCGTGGCCGCCGGCGTGGTGCCCATCGCGCACGCCAACGACGGCGGCGGGTCGATCCGCATTCCCGCGGCGTGCAACGGCCTCGTCGGTCTGAAGCCGTCACGTGCGCGACTGCCGCTGGACAAAGAGACCGCCCGGATGCCGCTTCACCTCGTCGCCAACGGAGTACTGACGCGCTCGGTGCGTGACACCGCGGCGTTCTTGCGGGAATCCGAGCGGGTGTACCGCAACCCCAAACTCCCTGCAATCGGCGACATCACCCATCCCGGCGCGCGGCGCTTGCGGATCGCGGTGTGCACCAAATCGATTCTTCGCGAAGCCAGCCCGGAAGTGCGCGAGCTGACGTTGAAGTCGGCCGCGTTGCTGGAGGAACTCGGTCACCGGGTCACCGAGATCGACAATCCGGTGGCGCCCCGTTTCAAGGACGACTTCCTCGTCTACTGGTCGTTCCTGGCCTTCGCGGTCGTGCGGGGCGGACGGCGCATGTTCGGCCCAAGCTTCGACCGCGCCCGATTGGACAGCCTGACGCTCGGGCTGGACCGCAATGCCGCCCGCAGCCTGCACAAGGTCCCGCTGGCCGTTGCGCGGCTGTCGGCGTCGCACCGGATCACCGCGCGGATAGCGGGCACCTACGACGCCGTGCTCATGCCGACGCTGGCCGAGGTCACACCTCGCATCGGCCATCTGGACCCCACCGCCGGTTACGAGCAGGTCATGGATCGGCTCATCGATTGGGTCGGATTCACCCCGCTGCAGAACGCAACCGGTGATCCGGCGATTTCGTTGCCACTCGGCGAATCCGCGAGTGGCCTGCCGGTCGGCATGATGCTCTCGACGGTCGTGGGCCAGGAGGCCCGACTGATCGAGCTGGCCTACGAACTCGAAGACGCGCGACCCTGGGCACGCATTCAGTCATGACCCGTGCCTACGTTATGGACCCGCATTTCGCCGAGGAGCGAAAGCGGTTGTCCGGCATGGAGTCACTGTGGGATCCGGGCTCGCAGGCGCTGCTCGGTGAACTCGGAATCGGGAGCGGATGGCGCTGCCTCGAAGTCGGTGCAGGCGGCGGATCGATGGTGCAGTGGATGGCTGACCAGGGCGCCAGTGTAGTGGCGATCGACATCGACACCCGGTTCGTTGAGTCGCTCGCCTCGGATGCGATCGAAGTGCGTCGCGTCGACCTGCGCACCGACACATTGCCCCAGAACGAATTCGATCTCGTGCACGCTCGACTTGTGCTCGAACACCTCGCGGACCGCCGCCAGATCCTCGACCGCCTGGTCGCGACGCTCCGGCCCGGCGGATGGATCCTGATCGAGGACTACGACTGGAGTTGCTTCGGATTCGAGGACGAAACCCCGGGATTCGGAGATATCGCCGACGTGATCCTGGGTTTCATGGCGAAGGCCGGATTCGAGCGCGACTATGGGCGTCGGGTGGTCAGCGACATCGACGCTGCCGGCCTCACTGACATTCGCGGTGAGGGTCGTGCCAGGCTGATCGACTCGACATCGCCGGGCTTCGATTTCTTTCGGTTGTCCTTCGAAAGCCTTCGCGGCGCCATCGTGGACGACGGACTGCTGTCGGCCGAGGAAGCCGACGCCGCGTCAGCCGGATTCAGTCAGAACGTCCGGTTGCTCACGCCGATGATGATGGCGGGAATCGGCCGCCGCAGCTGATCCGACAACGAAATCCGTCGCGGAGGCGCAATAGCACCGTAACCGAAGGGCGTCTGAGTTAACGCAGCCGACATTCCGCGCGGCGGTGGGTGAAACTTTCCGACCCGACCATCCCTTTTGTGGAGACCAATCAGGTCAGCGATGTGCCCACACCCGTTCGATCACCGGCGATCGCGGCCGCCTCCGGGAACACCTTCGTGTGCCTGGTCCGGTTCGCGCTGGCCAACATCCGCCGTCGCCCCGAACGGTTCGTGCTGTCCGTGCTTGGCATCGCGCTCGCGATCGCCTGCGTCGCTGTCGTTCGCACGATCTCGGCGAGTTTCGCGATCACCGGCGCCGATTCGGTGACCGATGTGCTCGGCGGCGCTGCGCTGTGGGCGGTGCCTGCCGCCGGCGTGCACTACGACACCAACGCCCAGGCGCTTGTCGCCGACGGCGCCGCCCCGAACATCACCGTTCCTGCCGGCTGGACCGCGACCCGCACCTTGTCCGGAATGACCGACATCAACGGCACTGAGGTGTCGCTGCGGGGTGGCGACGAAATCGCCGGTGGTCAAGCCACTTTGGGATCCGAATTGGCTAGGCGGCTCGACCTGCACCCGGATGATCGCATCGTCGTCGGCGGGCAGAGACTCGTCGTGAGCGTCGCAGGCAGCGGCCAGTCGATCACCGTGGCCACGCCGCTTGCCCGGTCGGTCGTCGGCGACAACGGCTGGTGGACGATCTTCGCACCTCCCGGCGACGAGAAGCGCCGCGACCTGGCGCAGATCTTCGGCCCTACGGTCGGCCTCGAGTCGACGTCGGACCCGTCGATCAAGCCGGATCCCAACGGAGGCGGCCTGATCTACGACACCGTCGGCGGCTCCGGTCCGCTGACGTTCGAGCAGAAGTTCTCCGCGCTGTTCTCCGGGAAGGTGACCAGCTCGACGCTCGGCCTCATCTCGACCATCGGCCTCGGTCTCGGTTTCGTGATCGCGGTGTCGTCGTTCCTGGCCGCGGTGGCCGAGCGGCGGCGCGAATTCGGCATCATGTCCAGCATCGGACTGGCCGACGAGGTGCTCTACTTCTTCCTCGTCGAGTCGGGGATCGTCTTCCTCACCGCTTACCTGCTCGGCGTGATCGGCGCGGGAGCCGCTGTGGCGCTGGTGATTCCCGGCATCGCCACGCCGACCGCGTGGCTGCAGGCCGCAGGCATGGTCGCCGCGTTCCTTCCCGCGATGGCGATTGTCGGCGCGCTGATCCCGGTGCACCGGCTGCTGCAACAACGACCCGTTTCGCTGCTGGGAGACCGCTGATGAGTGCTTGCGCGAAGAACAGGGGGCGCTGATGAGTGCTTGCGCGAAGAACAGAGGGCGCTGATGAGTGCTTGCGCGAAGAACAGAGGGCGCTGATGCTGCGCAAGGGGTTGTCCTACGGGTGGCTGGCCGCGCGGCGGCGGATCCGCGAGATGGTGCTGCCTGTCGTCACGACGGCCACGGGTGCGTTCCTGGTGGTGATCGTGTTCGGCATGTCCGACGGAATCCGCGCGCAGTCAGCGTCGCTGGGCCACGCCGACGAGATCGGCCGCGCCGTCGTGCTGATCGCGGTGACCGTTCTGCTGGTGGGTGTGGTCGAGGTCGCGGTGGCGACCACCCGCACCGTCGCCCACCGCACGCGCGAACTGGGGGTGCTCGGCGCCAATGGCGTGCCGCGCACACCCGTGGTGGCCGCGTTGCTGGTCGAGCCGGTGATCGCGGCGGTGCTTGGCGCGGTGCTCGGCGCGCTGCTGGCCGCCGTGAGCGGGATCGTGCTCGGCGCAGTCGGTTTGGTGGCGACTGGAGTGTCGGTCGAGGGGTTGATGCTCGGCGCGGCGATCTCGATCGGCGTCAGCATCGTCGCGGCGCTGGCCACCAGCATCGTGCCCACCTGGAACGCCGCCTCGCGACCGCCGATCCGTTCCCTGACCGCAGGAGGTTAGAGATGACCGCCATCGACGAAACAGCAGACACGACGATCCAAGCCGATGACCCGACACCGGTCATCGAGATCTCCGATGTGTGGAAGCTGCACAAGCTTGGCGATGAGGTGGTCCGTGCACTGGTCGCCGCCGAATTGCAGGTGATGCCGGGTGAATTCGTCTGCTTGATGGGGCCAAGCGGCAGTGGCAAGTCGACGCTGCTCAACATCATCGGTGGCCTCGACCGGCCGACCAAGGGGACGGTCAAGCTCGCGGGCCGCGACACGTCGCTGCTGAGCGAGAGCCAATTCGCGGCGTTGCGCCACGACACCATCGGGTTCATCTTCCAGAGCTACAACCTGATTCCGTTCCTGTCGGCGGTGGAGAACGTCGAGCTGCCGCTGATGTTCGAGCCATATGACCGCAAGTCGCTTCGCAAGAGGGCGATGGAGCTGCTCGAGCTGGTCGGCCTCGGGCATCGCGTCCATCATCAGCCCACGAAGATGTCGGGGGGCGAGCAGCAGCGCACCGCCGTCGCGCGGTCGCTGATCAGCAGCCCGACGCTGGTCCTCGCCGACGAGCCGACGGCCAATCTCGACCACCGTACCGGGGAGACGGTGGTGCGCATGTTGCGTGACCTGTGTTCCACCCTTGGCGTCACCGTTGTCGCCAGCACGCACGACCCCACGGTGGCCGACGAAGCGAGCCGTGTCGTCCGAATGAAAGACGGACAAATCGTCAACTGACCCGGATCCAGTGGGATCCAAAAGATCTGGGAGTACACATGACCCAAGAACTCGAGGCAGCTGCACCGTCTCAACGCGACGCGCTCATGACCACCGAGCTCGTTCCCGAGCAAGTTCTGCCGAAAGTGCTTGGCACGTTCGGTCTGACCGCGACCTACGTGTTCATCATCTGCTGGATCACCGGGTCGTCTGTGATGGCGGCCGGTGGCTGGACTGCGATCCCGATGTGGGTTCTTGGCATCATCACCTTCCTGGTGCCCGCGGCCCTGGCGGTGCTGGAGCTGGGCAGTTTGTGGCCCGGACAGGGCGGCGTCTACATCTGGACCTTCCGGACCATGGGGGAGCGATGGTCGTTCCTCGGCGGATACCTGTCCTGGGTTCCCGTCGTGCTGAATACCGCATCCTCTCCTGCGATCGTCTTACAGTTCCTGCTCCTGGCGTTTCATGCGGAGCTAGGGCTCACGATGAGTATCATCGTGCAGCTGGTAATCCTGTGGGCCGTGGTGGCCTTGGCGCTGGCGAAGCTGGCTGCCAACCAACGGATCATGAACGTCACGTTCGTGGTCTACTGCGTCCTGACCCTGACCATCTTCATCTGCGGTGTCATCTACGCCGCTGGCCATGGATCGGCAACGCCGTTCAGTGCGCACGACGCGTTGATTCCCAACTTCGCAGGCGCCGGCTTCCTCTACGGCACCGTTCTGCTCTACCTGGTCGGCGTCGAGACGCCGTTCAACATGGGTGCGGAATTCCTGTCGGTCAAGCGCAGTGCCGTCAAAATGATCGGCCTGGGATCGATCGCGCTGATCGCGATTTACCTGTTGAGCACCCTCGGCACGATGATGGTGCTGCCGGGTGACCAGATCAATGCTGTCACCGGCGTGATCGGGAACCTCGAGGTGTCCGGCTTCCCCGGCCTGATGGAGGTCGCCGCGGTTCTCATGGCCGTCATCTTCTTCGTTGCGATGACGACCTACCAGGTGGCGTACTCGCGGTTGATCTTCGTATCCGGACTGGAGCGCCATCTGCCGCGTATCTTCACTCACCTCAACCCTCGCACCCGCAACCCCGTCACCGCGGTGCTCATCCAGGGCGTGCTCTCGTCGCTGCTGGTGATCGGGCTGTACTCGCAGAGCAGCATGGCCAATGTGACGATCTACCTGCAGGGCGGTCTGAGCGTCGTGTGGTTGCTCTCCGGATTCTTCTTCTTCATCCCGCTGTTGATCGCGCGAAAGAAGTATGCGGATCGCTATGCCGGCGAGGACTTCTGGAGGATTCCCGGCGGCATGCCCGCGGTCTACGCCGTTGCCGCGGTCGGCATCGTCGCGACGTGCGCGGGTGTCTACTACTCGTTCGCGGCACCGTGGATCAAGGTCCCGACTTCCACCTGGATGACCTGGGTCGGCAGCATCGCGGTCGGCATGTTCGTGCTCGGTGCCATCGTCTACTTCTTCGGCCGCCGGTCGGCGGCCAAGGTCAGCAAGGAAGACGCACTGGCACATCTGGCAGTACTCGAGTTGAAGGAAGAGGCCAAATGACGATGGAAAGCACCGTGCCAAGCACGGAGGCGACGGACGACACCACTCGGTATCCGCTTGATCCACTGACCGGAGCGGAGATCGAAACCGCGGCCGCGGTGATCAGCGATTCGGAGTATTGCACTCCGACATTGAAATTCGTGATGATCCAGTTGGCGGAACCGAACAAGACCCCGGAGCTGACGTTCGATGGCGCGGTGGAAGTACCGCGTCGGGCGTTCGTCTCGATGTACGACGGCGCGGCCAAATTGATCTACGAGGCCGTCGTCGACCTCAGCGCGCGCGTCATCGACTCCTGGAAGGCGGTGCCCGGCCGCTTCCCGTCCTACCTCGTCGAGCACATGACCGGCGTGGAAGAGGTGGTGCGGGCAGATCCACGCTGGCAGGAGGCGATGCGTAAGCGCGGTGTCATCGATTTCGACCTGGCGATGATCGATCCCTGGCCCGCAGGCTATTACGGCAGCCAGGATCACTACGACAACTCGCCGCTGATCTGTCGCCCGTTGACGTTCATGCGTGCCGCGCCCTCCGAGCACGGCTACGCGCGTCCTGTCGAGGGTCTGATCGTCACGTTCGACCTCGACGCGATGAAGGTGATCGACATCGAGGACCACGGGTTGGTGCCGCTGCCGCCGACCTCGGGCAACTACGCCGAGAAGTTCATGTTCGACGAGAACAACCGGCCGGCGTTCACCAAGTTCCGTGACGACGTCAAGGCCATCGAGATCACCCAGCCCGATGGGCCCAGCTTCACCGTCGACGGCTGGAAGGTGCAGTGGCAGAAGTGGTCGATGCGAGTGGGCTTCAACCCACGCGAAGGCATCACCCTGCACGAGATCACCTATACCGATCGCGGCACGACCCGGCCCATCGTCTACCGGGCGTCGCTGTCGGAAATGGTTGTGCCGTACGGCGATACCCAGCCGACGCACTGGAACAAGAATGTCTTCGACATGGGCGAAGTCGGAATGGGCTTTTCTGCCAACCCGTTGACGCTTGGCTGTGACTGCCTTGGCGAGATCTTCTACTTCGACGGCACGGTCAACGACTCCTCGGGCAACGCGGTCACGATCCCGAACGCGATCTGCATGCATGAGGAGGATTACGGAATCTCGTGGAAGCACACCGATTTCCGGACCGGTGAGGTGGAGGTGCGGCGGGCCCGACGGCTGGTGATCTCGATGATCTGCACCGTCGGCAACTACGAGTACGGATTCTTCTGGTACTTCTACAACGACGCGTCGATGGAGGTGGAGGTCAAGCTCTCCGGGGTGCTCACCACCGGGGCGGTGGCGGACGGTGAGGAGCCGCGATGGGGAAAGTTGGTCGCGCCCAACATCTACGGCCCAAATCACCAGCACTTCTTCAGCTTCCGGCTCGACATGAGCGTCGACGGTGCGGGCAACAGCGTGTATGAGGTCGACTCGCTTCCCGAACCCGATCCGGAGCTCAACCCACACCACAATGCGTGGATCACCCGCGACACCTTGGTGGCCTCTGAGGCCGATGGGGCGCGGGACTGGGACTGGTCGAAGGGCCGCTACTGGAAGATCGCCAACCCGTCCAAGCGCAACGAGCTCGGTAGCCCGGTGGCGTACAAGCTGACGCCGAAGGACATGGTGCCGGTGATGGTGCAGGAGGGTTCGCACATCTATGACCGCGCGCGGTTCGTGCAGCACAACCTGTGGGTGACCAAGTACCACCCTGACGAAAAGTTCGCGGCGGGGGACTACATGTACCAGTCGTCCGACATTCAGGGCCTGCCGGAGTTCATCGCGGACGATGCGCCGTTGGAGAACACCGACGTGGTGCTCTGGTACACCCTGGGCGCCCATCACGTGGTGCGCCCCGAGGACTGGCCGGTGATGCCGTGTGCCTACACGGGGTTCCACCTCAAGCCAGTGGGCTTCTTCGACGGCAACCCGGCGCTGGACGTCCCGCCCTCACCACCGGCGGCCTGCCACCACCACTGACCCGCCGCGATCTGTGCAGTTGGGAGCGCTCAGAGCGGTTAACTGCCCACAAATCACACCAAGTCGGAGCCGAGCGCGGCCAGGATGCGCTTGAACTCGTGTCGCTCGTCGTCGGTCAGGTTGGCCATTAGCTTGCGTTCGGCTGCGCGCACACCGGTGTCCGTGCGCTCGAGCAGCTCCATGCCCGCACGCGTGAGCTGAGCGGGCAACGATCGGCCCGACGACACGCTTGGCGGCCGGGTGACGAGCCCGCGATCCTCGAGCCCCCGCAGCACCATGTTCATTGCTTGCGGTGAGACGTTGAGGGCGCGGGCCAGATCGGCGTTGGAGCGCCCAGGAAACTTCGACAGCACCCGCATGCAGAGGTATTGCGGGAACGCGACCGCCAGCGGGTCGAGGACCGTCAACGTGACTTCCGCTCGCAACGTATTCGCCACCCGGGTCAACAGGTAGCCCAGCGGCTGATCCTCGAACGACTCGTCCATATCAAGCATCTTGACATATATCAACGTGGTTGATAAACCTGGGCCATGACAACGCCACAGGATCTCTTCGAAAATGCATACAAGGGCGAGGCCCATGAGCTGGGACTCGGGACCAGGCCGCCGTGGAGCATCGGCGAACCGCAGCCAGAGCTCGCGGCGCTGATCGAGCAGGGCAAGTTCCACGGCGACGTGCTCGACGTCGGTTGCGGCGAGGCGGCGGTCTCGCTGCATCTCGCCGAGCGGGGCTTCACCACCGTCGGGCTCGACCTTTCGTCGACGGCCATCGAGCTGGCCAAGGCAGAGGCGGCCAAGCGGGGCCTGACCAACGCCACCTTCGACGTCGCCGACATCAGCGCGTTCACCGGCTACGACGGCCGGTTCGGCACCATCGTTGACTCGACGCTGTTCCACAGCATCCCGGTGGAGGCCCGTGAGGGCTACCAGCAGTCGATCGTGCGCGCCGCCGCGCCTGGCGCCACGTACTACGTGCTGGTGTTCGATCGCGCCGGCCTGCCCAACGGCCCTGCCAACCCCGTCACCGAGGACGAACTGCGCGATGTGGTGTCGAAGTACTGGGTGATCGACGAGATCAAGCCGGCCCGGATCTACGCCAACTTCCCTGACGGCGCCGAGGGCGTCGGGATGGTGTTCGGCGACGTACGCGACGAACCCAACGGTCGCAAGTCGGTCCCGGCTTGGCTGCTGTCCGCCCACCTGCCCGAGAGCTGATCCGCCACGGGGGTCCCCATAGCGGCTATCCGGCCGCTATGGGGCAGGATTAGGGGTGCCGTCCAGGTCACGCGCCGGGTGGCGATCTCATGCGAGGACCCCGAAGGAGTCGGATGGCGGAGACCACCAGCCCCAACGGCGCCGAAGCATCACCTGCCCCAATCCGGCCGTACTACTCCCGCGTGCTGCTCAAGCTCGGTGGCGAGATGTTCGGCGGCGGCGAAGTGGGCCTGGACCCCGACGTGGTGCACCAGGTGGCGCGTCAGATCGCCGAAGTGGTCCGCAGCGGTGTGCAGGTTGCCGTCGTCATCGGCGGCGGCAACTTCTTCCGCGGCGCCCAGCTGCAGCAGCGCGGCATGGAGCGGACCCGCAGCGACTACATGGGCATGCTCGGCACCGTGATGAACAGCCTTGCGCTGCAAGACTTCCTGGAAAAGGAAGGCATCGCGACCCGGGTGCAAACCGCGATCACCATGGGTCAGGTCGCCGAACCCTACATACCGCTGAGGGCGCGCAGGCATCTGGAGAAGGGCCGGGTGGTGATCTTCGGGGCCGGCATGGGACTGCCGTACTTCTCCACCGACACCACCGCTGCGCAGCGCGCGCTGGAGATCGGCGCCGAGGTGGTGCTGATGGCCAAGGCCGTCGACGGCGTCTTCACCGCGGACCCGCGAGAACACCCGGACGCAGAGCTGCTCACCGCGATCACCCACCGGGAGGTCATCGACCGCGGACTGCGGGTCGCTGACGCCACCGCGTTTAGCCTGTGCATGGACAACGGCATGCCGATCCTGGTGTTCAACCTGCTCATCGACGGCAATATTGCGCGGGCGGTGGCGGGTGAGAAGATCGGAACACTGGTCACCACCTAACGGGATGGATGTCGGGGCGAGCGCTAGCGACGGGAGAATTCACCGTGATCGACGAAACCCTCTTCGACGCCGAAGAGAAGATGGAGAAGGCGGTGTCGGTGGCGCGCGACGACCTGTCGTCCATCCGCACCGGTCGCGCCAACCCCGGAATGTTCACACGCATCAACATCGACTACTACGGCGCGATGACCCCGATCACGCAGCTGTCGTCCATCAACGTCCCAGAGGCGCGCTTGGTCGTCATCAAGCCCTATGAGTCCACCCAGTTGCGCAACATCGAGGATGCGATCCGCAACTCTGACCTCGGCGTCAACCCCACCAACGACGGCAACGTCATTCGCATCGCCATTCCGCAGCTGACCGAGGAGCGCAGGCGCGATCTGGTCAAGCAGGCCAAGGCGAAGGGTGAGGACGCGCGGGTCTCGGTGCGCAGCATCCGTCGCAAGGCGATGGAGGAGTTGCATCGCATCCGCAAGGACGGCGAGGCCGGCGAGGACGAGGTCAGTCGCGCCGAAAAGGACCTCGACAAGACCACTCACACCTACACCAACCAGATCGACGAGCTGGTCAAGCACAAAGAAGGCGAACTGCTGGAGGTCTAGTGGCCGATCAGCAAGCAGGTCCCGTGGCAGACACCGACGCCGGCCCTACGGAGCCGACGAAGAAGCAATCCCGGGCCGGTCGCAATCTGCCCGCCGCCATCGCCGTCGGTGCCGCGCTCGGGTTCAGCGTCATCGCGATCTTGGTTTTTGTCCCATATGTGTGGATCGGCGTCGTCGCGGTCGCGATGGTCGTCGCTACCCACGAAGTGGTGCGCAGGCTGCGCGCTGCGGGTTACGCCATACCCGTGGTGCCATTGCTCCTCGGCGGCCAGGCGATGATCTGGTTGACCTGGCCGCTCGGGGCGGCCGGAGCGCTCGGTGCGTTCGGCGGCACCGTCCTTGTGTGCATGATCTGGCGGCTACTCTCGGGCGGCCTGAAGGACGCGCCCGTCAACTACCTGCGCGATGTCTCGGCGACAGTCTTCCTGGCCGCCTGGATTCCGCTGTTCGGCGCGTTTGGTGTGCTGCTGGTCTATCCCGACGACGGGGGATGGCGGGTGCTCTGCCTGATGCTCGGTGTCGTCTTCTCCGACATCGGCGGCTACACGGCGGGCGTGTTGTTCGGTAAGCACCCAATGGTTCCTGCCATCAGCCCGAAGAAGTCGTGGGAGGGTCTGTGCGGGTCGTTGGTCCTCGGCATCACAGCCTCGGTGCTGGCGGTCACCTTCCTGTTAGACAAACCGGCGTGGGTGGGCGTCCCGCTTGGCCTGATGCTGGTGATCACCGGAACGCTCGGGGACCTGGTGGAGTCCCAGGTCAAGCGTGACCTGGGGATCAAGGACATGGGCACACTGCTACCCGGGCACGGGGGACTGATGGACAGAATCGACTCGGTGCTGCCCTCGGCCGTCGCGACCTGGATCGTCCTGTCGCTGCTGGCGTGACACTCCGGCGTTCGCCTGGGGGCAGCTCCCGCTTGCGGGGACACGCCGCCGCCGGGCCAGCCCGAACCGGAACACCAGCACCGCCATCGGCGACATCGCTGAAACATCAAGCGCGCCACTGGGATACCCGAGCGCGTAAAAGAACGTCAGATTCGACACGGTACGCAGCGGCATCGGGGGCAGAGCCCTGCTGACCATAGTTGCGACCAACGTCGGCCGTCGCCATTCAATGTCCGCCCGCCCGGGATGGGATACTGACAGCGAACCATGCCCACCCCCCTGCCCCTGGTTTTCGACCCTCCGCGCCGCGCGATGCCGCCGCGGCATTTCGCCGACCTCGACGAGGCCGGGCGCGCCGCGGCCGTCACGGACCTGGGACTGCCCGCATTCCGGGGCAAGCAACTGGCCAATCAGTACTACGGGCGGCTGATCGCGGATCCGCACCTGATGACCGATCTGCCGGCCGCAGTGCGCGACCAGGTCGCCGACGCGTTGTTCCCGCACCTGCTCGACGCGGTGCGCGAGATCGAGTGCGACGCCGGCGAGACGCGAAAGATGCTGTGGCGGGCGGTCGACGGCACAGCGTTCGAGTCGGTGCTGATGCGCTACCCGCAGCGCAACACAGTCTGCATCTCGTCGCAGGCGGGCTGCGGCATGGCGTGCCCGTTCTGCGCGACGGGGCAGGGCGGGCTGACCCGCAACCTGTCCACGGCGGAGATCCTCGAACAGGTCCGCGCCGCAGCGGTGGAATTGCGTGACCGCGACGGCGCTGGATCGGCGCACCCGGGCGCCAGGGCGCGGCTGTCCAACATCGTGTTCATGGGCATGGGGGAGCCGCTGGCCAACTACAACCGCGTGCTGGCGGCCGTGCAGCGCATCACCGCGGCGCCGCCACAGGGGTTCGGCATCTCGGCGCGATCGGTGACCGTGTCGACGGTGGGGCTGGCCCCAGCGATCCGCAGGCTGGCCGACGAACGCCTCGGCGTCACGCTGGCGCTGTCGCTGCACGCGCCAGACGACGAGCTGCGCGACACGCTCGTCCCCGTCAACAATCGGTGGAAGGTCTCCGAAGCCCTTGACGCGGCACGGTATTACGCCGATGTGACCGGGCGACGGGTGTCGATCGAATATGCGTTGATCCGCGACATCAACGATCAGCCTTGGCGCGCCGACCTGTTGGGCAAGCGGCTGCACGGTGCGCTCGGAGCGCTGGTGCACGTCAACGTCATCCCGTTGAATCCGACGCCCGGCAGCCAGTGGGACGCCAGCCCGAAGGCGGCCGAGCGCGAGTTCGTCAAACGTGTGCGCGAGCGCGGCGTGTCATGCACGGTGCGTGATACCCGTGGCCGCGAAATCGCGGCGGCCTGTGGGCAATTGGCGGCCGAGGGCTGACAGCGCATAGCGGAGCTCTATGCCCAGCAGTTGATGCCTGGTCCCCATCGTGGAACCGTGGCCGTTGTCGCTTGCTCGGCGGACAACTTCAGATGTGTGGTTCCGCAGCGCCGGCCGGCGAGTTGACGAACCACACGTTCTCCTCACGGAGATGACGGCTGCGCCACCCGTCGGGCGTGCGCACGAGTTCGTGGTGGTAATAGCCGCCGCAACAGCTCAGTTCCGTCGTCCCCGGCAATTGCATCGGGTTGTAGAACATCGCCCGCACTTTCGCGGTGTCGCCGTCGATTTCGCTTTCGATGTTCGTGATGTAGTGCATGGACATCGGAATCGCGATGAACGCCTGGCGCAGCCAGTCGGCGACCTCGTCGCGCGAACCCGCGATCACACCCGCCGACGAGTAATCGATGTAGGCGTCGTCGGTGAACACCGAGCGATACAGCTCGGTGTCCTTGGTGTCGACGGCGCGGGCGTATCTGTACAGCAGAGCAGCGATCTGGAGCTCGTCCATCAGTCGGGCATGCCGATCGTCTTGGCCTCCAGGTATTCCTTGTAGCCTTCTTCGCCATTGCGATAGCCGAGGCCGCTCTGCTTGGTGCCGCCGAACGGACTGGTGATTCCGAAGTGGCTCTTGCTGTTGATGGTGACGTTGCCGGTGCGTATCCGCTTGGCCACCTCGAGTGCCCGGCCGACGTCGGCGCTGCTGACCTCGCCGGACAACCCGTAGATGGTGTTGTTGGCGATCCCGATGGCCTCGTCGTCGGAGTCATACGGCGTGACGGTCAGCACGGGGCCGAAGATCTCCTCCTGTGCGACCTGCGAATCGGGATCGACGTCGGCCAACAACGTCGGCTGCACGTAGTAGCCCGTCGGCAGGCTCTCTGGGATACCCCCGCCCGTGACCAGCCGGGCTCCCGAGTCGATGCCGCTGTTGATCAGGCCGAGGACCTTCTGCCGCTGGGTCTCGCTGATCTGCGGGCCCTGCATGTTGCCCGGAGTCCACGGGTCGCCGACCGGGAAGCCTTCCATGCTTGCCTTGAGGATGGCCAACCCTTCCTCATAGCGGCTGCGGGGCAACAGGATTCGGCTCGGCAGGATGCAACTCTGGCCCGACATCACGCACGCCATCATCGCCGCCATCGGTAAGGCCGAGTTGAAGTCGGCGTCGTCGAGCACGATGTGGGCGGACTTGCCGCCCAACTCCAGCAGCGTCTTCTTGACCGTCGACGCGCCTGCGGCCAGGATCGCCCGGCCGGTCGCCGTCGACCCGGTGAACGTGATCATGTCCACCCTCGGGTCGGCCGACAGCGCGGCGCCGACCTCGTTGGCGTTGGACACCACCACGTTGAACACCCCGGCCGGGATGTCGGTCTCCTCCGCGACGATCCGGCCCAGCTCGCTGCCCGACCACGGAGTGAGTTGCGCGGGTTTGAGCACCACGGTGTTGCCGGCCATCAGCGCGGGCACGGTCTCAGCGACGTTGAGGTAGAACGGGACATTCCACGGTGTGATCGCACCGACCACACCGACCGGCTCGTAGTGGACCTTGCGTCGTGCCGGGCCGAGCGGCGTTTCGTGCAAACCGGTGTCGACGAGGTACTCGAACGCCCGGCCGTGCTCGGCCCAGTGCCTGACTTCCCCAATGGGGCTTTCGATCTGACTGCCAGACACGGTAACCGGGCAGCCGACCTCGGTGATCAGGACGCGGCGCAGCCGCTCCTTGTCTTTCTCGAGTGCCGCATGGAGCTGGGTGAGGCAGTGGTAGCGGAACTCGAGGTCGCGCGACCAATCGCCTGCGTCGAATGCGCGGCGGGCCGCGCCAACAGCGCGCTCCATGTCGGCGACGGTGCCGTCGGTGGCCCGCCCGGCCACTTCCTCACTGGCCGGATGAATCACATCGAATGTCGCGCCGCTGTTGGTGAACTGCAATTCGCCGTCGATGAGCATCCGCTCGTCACCCGCCAGCACGCCCGCGTCAGTCTGCACTCCCGTCATAGGAGACAACTTTACAAATTGTCGCCGAAGTGTCAGCCGTTTTGTTTGATCCCAGCGGCATGACGGAGCTGCGCCAGGAACTGGTCGTCATCGTCGCTGCGGACGATGTAATGCGACACCGCAACGCGAATCGCGGTCGCGGCCTTGACGGCTCCGTTGGGTCCTGGCATCAGCTTCAGCAAGCGTGCCCGCATGACGGGAATGATTCTGCCCAGTTGGGCGATCACGACCTCGGGTTCGATGTCGACCAGTCGCACGCCCGAGTACGACTGCTGGTACTCGACGATGAACCGCAACGCGGCGTCGAGTTTTTCCGTCCCACGCAGGCCCGCCGTCGCCCGGCTGATACCCGTATCGAACATCTCGCGCTCGTAGACGCCGAACGCGTCGAGCAGTTCCCCTTTCGAGGCGAACCAGCGGTACAGCGTCGGACGGGAGACGCCGGCTTGCAGCGCTACTTCCGAGAGGCTCAGTTTCGTCTGACCACTGCAAGCGAGCACATCCGCGGTGGCGACCAAAATCCGGTGCCTCGTCGACGTGTCTTCGGCGAGGTCGGGGGCGTCGCGCCCTGCAGTTAGTGGTCCGTTCACTTCCTTGGCCTCAATCGTTGCGTTCTGATGATGGTAATTGCTGGGACCCCCGGTTACGGCAGCGGCACGGCCCGGCGTCGGTCACAGCGACTTCCTCAGTAGCCACGGTGTCGAGGTCATCGAGCGCGACCACCGCGCGCCGAAGGCCTTCCAACGCGATGCCTTCGTCTTGCATGCCACCCATACCCGCGGTGATCAGCGCCGCGACGTAGGGGTAAAGGGCGCCCTGCCGGTAGCGATCCCACAGGTCGTCGCGATCTAGCTCGGGGCCGCCCGCGGCGACCAGCGCCCCGCGGTAGCCGTCGAGCAGGTCACGTTCACTGGCCTGGCGGTCGTCGGTCGTCATGCAGGTGACCAGCGTGTAGGCCAGCTCGCGGCTCGGGTGGCCGCGCCGCACGGCCTGCCAGTCGAGCAGTCCCGCGCCACCGTTACGGAAGTAAACGTTTCCAGGATGCGCGTCACCGTGCATCACCGTGTGTGGCGGTGCATCGATGAATCGCGCCACCGCGCGGTAGTTCTCGTCGATGAAGCGGCCGTTCTCGACGGGGATATCGGTGCGTTCAGCGAGCCGGCCCGCGGACGTTTTCAGCAGAGGCCCGGTCAGCAATGAGGCGCTGTCGGCCGACGCCGTGTACAGCCAGCCGGGCACGCGGCCCCAGAACGTTGCGTGAAGCCGGGCGAGAAGCTCGACGATCAAGCCGGTCTTGTCCTTCCAGCGGATGCAGGGTGTCGGGGAATTCGCAGCTATCGACCGCGAGATCCTCAAGCACGAGCACGAAGCGGCCGGTCAACGGATCGAAGGCCGACCCGTACGCCTTGGGCAGGCCGGTCAGTTCGGCCGCGAGCCGGCCGTAGAAGCGGGTCTCGGTCTCAGCGAGACGGCCCAACTCGCCCATCATGCGGGTCGCGGCGGTTTCGGCGGCCATCTACACGAAGACTGATTGCGGGACACCACCACCGGTGAGTGCCAGCCGGGCTCGCGACGACGTTCCCGCATCGCCGCTCATCACGGACACCGACGTCACCGTGCGTCCGATGATCTGTGAGAGCGCCCTAGCGTCGAGGTCGCCGATTGTGCGGGGCAGCGATCGAACGCGGCCGACGATCGCGTCAAGTGGCGATACGTTGGACACCGCGGCCCAGATGCGACGCCAGGCCGACGATCGGCGCAACCCGATTCATCTCGCCATGTTTACAAAATTGCGGTGAGTTGTAAAGCTCCTGCGAGAAGGGATGACGATGGCAGGACCGATGGAGGGCATCACGGTCGTTGAACTTGGCGTCTGGGTCGCCGGGCCGGCGGCAGGCGGGATACTGGCCGACTGGGGCGCGGACGTCATCAAGATCGAGCCGCCGACCGGCGATCCGGCGCGCATGTTCGGCACGATGCTCGGGATCGAAGACGGCCAGAGCCCGCCGTTCGAGATGGACAACCGTGGCAAGCGCAGCATCGTGGCGGACCTGACGACCGATCCCGGATGCGCGACAGCGATCGAATTGCTCAGCGGCGCAGATATTTTTCTCACCAACGTGCGCCCCGCCGCTTTGCGGCGGATCGGCCTTGACTTCGATACCGTGGCCGCAGCCAATCCGGGGCTGGTGTACGGGTTGATCACCGGATACGGCGACAGCGGACCCGACGCCGACCGCGCGGCTTACGACGTCGCCGCGTTCTGGGCCAGGGCGGGATTGGCGCACTTGCTGACCCGACCAGGTGACACGCCTCCGTTTCAGCGCGGCGGCATGGGTGATCACTCGGCGGGCATGACCCTCGCGGCCGCGGTTTGTGCGGCCCTGGTTGCGCGAACGCGAACCGGGAAGGGACAGTTGGTAAGCACCTCGCTGTACCGGCAGGGCGCCTACACCATCAGCTTCGACCTGAACACCTTCCTGATGACCGGGCATTCCATCGCGATCGGCCAGCGCGAGACGATGGGCAATCCGTGCATGAACAACTATATGGCCGGCGACCGGCGGCGGTTCTGGATCGTCGGCCTGCAGGGTGATCGTCACTGGCCTGCGCTGTGTCGGGCTGTTCGGCGGCCCGAATGGCTTACCGATGCGCGCTTCGCCACCGGGCGGTCGCGTGCCGCAAACGCCGTCGAGCTCATCGGTGAGCTCGACGAGATCTTCGCCGCCAGGCCACTCGACGAATGGGCCAAAGTCTTTGCGGGCGAACCGGATTTCTTCTGGTCACCGATCAACTCCGTCGAAGATGTGGTGGCCGACGAGCAGTTCCACGCGGCAGGCGGCGTCGTCTACGTACCCCGCGATGCCTCAAGCGTGCCGATGGTGGCGACGCCTGCGGACTTTCACGGCACGCCGTGGGAGCCGCGGTCGGCCGCACCCGGGCTCGGCGAGCACACCGACGACATCCTTGCCGAGTTGAAGACGCGTCGAAGCTCGTAAACCGACATTTACAGATTGCAGCGAAACTGTCACGCTGTCCGAATGAGCGTGGAGGTGACGACGCGAACCCGCCCGGATGTCGACCCGGCTGGCCGCGACTGCTACGCCGGCGCCAGCCCGAAGACGGGTAGGTAGACACCATGGGTTACTCCGCCGCAGACGAGTCGTTCACCCACCACCTTCCGCGTCCGTTCGACGAGGTGCACCATCCCGACAACACCTGGTCGGACCGGTGTTACTTCTTCGCCGCCTCACCCGACGGCAGCCTCTTGCTGGCGTCGGGTTACGGCAACAATCCCAACACCAAGACGGGCCTCGGGTACGTCAAGGTGACCTTCGCTGACGGTCGGCATTACGACTTGATGGCCGGTCGGCCGGTGACCGGCGACGATCGCGCCGACGTTGGCGCAGGCCCGATGCGGTGGACGTGCGTCGAACCGCTGAAGCGCTGGAAGCTCGAGATCGCCCCGAATGACTCCGGGATCGCCTGGGAGCTCTACTACGAACCCACCGCGCCGATGTGGGAACTGCTGCCGCTCAACGTGCAAGGCAGGGACGGCAGGCTGATCGCCGACATGTATCACATGAAGGAGCCCGGCAAGTGGACCGGCTGGGTCGAGATCGCGGGCGAGCGAATCTCGGTCGACGGCTTCCATGGCGGGCGCGACCGCACGTTCGGGGTGCGCGTCGCCGACGAGATCGACTTCTGGCTGTGGCTGGACGCCGGTTTCGAGAATCGCGCGATTGAGGCGTGGATCGTCGAAACCTCGGCGGGTGAAGTCACGTACGTCGACGGCGGGATCACAACGACGGCACGTTGTCCAGGCGCTTCGTGAAGATCGAACACGACGTCGAGTTCGACGGCGACCGCAAGCGGCCGTCTCGTGCTGTGCTCGCCTTCACCGACGAGGACGGCCAGACGTACCGCGTCACCGCCGAGTCAACATGTCAACGCCTACTACGGGCTGCCGATGTCGAAATGCAACTACGAGGATCTCGGCGGGGGCGCGTACTTCATCCAGTACCGCTGGGATGCCAATGACCGCGACGAGCTGGTGGAGACGGAGGACAAGTCGATGGCGATCGACCAGCTGATGCGCTTCGACTTCGACGGCCAAATCGGCTGGGGCGTCTTCGAAATACTGATGGGTGGCGGCGCATATCCCCGGTATCCGAACTGGCGCCCGATGGACATGTCGAGGTTCAAACAGGACACCTCACCGGCCGACCGGCCGCCCGCGGAAAGCGCGGTCCGGCAATGAGTGTGGCCGAACAACTCAGGGCTTGGTTGCCGACGCAGCTGCCCAACGCCAAGGACGTCCGAATCGAAGGGCTAGACCGCATCGAGTTCGGGCACTCGGCGGAAATGATGGCGTTGACCATTGTCGCCGCCGAGGACCGTCAAGACGTGGTTGTGAGACTGCGTCCTCACCCGCCTGCGCTGCTCGAACCCTATGACCTGAAGCGCCAATTCGACATCCTGCGCGCGCTCGAACACACGCCGGCACGAGCACTGCGCGCGTTGTGGCCGGAGGACTCCGGCGAGGTGTTGGGTCGCCCGTTCTTCGTGATGGAGCGAGTCGGCGGAACCGTCTACGAAATGGAAACTCCCGACGCGGCACCCCGGCACATCCGATGCATGTGCGAAAGCATGGCAGAACAGCTCGCGGCCATCCACACCGTCGACCTACCCGCAACGGGTCTGCACGCGCTGGGCGACGGGAGCAATCACCTCGACCGCGTGATCGACCACTGGGCGGACGAAATGCATCGCGTCCAACGCGGAACGCTTCCCGCGCTGGAGCGCCTGCTGCAGGGATTGAAGGAGACCAAGCCGCAACCGTGCCCCAACATCGCCCTGGTCCACGGCGACGCTAAACCGGGCAACTTCGCGTTCGTCGGCGACGAAGTCAGCGCGGTATTCGACTGGGAGATGACCGATGTCGGCGATCCACTCACCGATATCGGCTGGATGGAGCTGTTGTGGATGCAGCCGGTCGGGATCACCAGCCACGACGCCCCCTCCGTCGACGAATTCATCGATCGCTATGAGGCGTTGAGCGGAATCAAGACCCAGAACCGACGGTGGTACCGCGCCATGAACGCCTACAAGATGGCGGTCATCTGCCTGATCGGCGCGATGCTGTTCGACGAAGGCGCCTCCGATGACATGAAGCTGGTGGTCGCCGCCGGCGGCACCCACCTCCTGACCCAGGTTGGCTTGGCCGAACTGGGCATCGAACAACAACTCGAATCAGGGCAGGTGGCCATTCGCGAGCAGCGCATCGCCGAGGTGCAATCCCGGGTCGCTGCACCGCACTGATCGGCTAGGCGCGCCTCGAGGAGGCCAACCGCGTCGAGGTCGTCGATGGCCTGCGTCGTGCTGATCATCGCGGCGCGCGAGACGTCGATCGGTTGCCGCCGTGACCCCATCGCGGCGGTCGATGCCGCGGCGATCCACGAGTACACCGAGAACAGCCGGTACTGCTCGCTGGCGGTTCGCTCGTCGAGCAAGACACCGTGTGCGGCCAGTGCGCGGCGGTACCGAGCGATCAAAGACGCCTCCTCGGCGCGCCGGGCCTCGACGGGGAGCGAATTGCACAGAAAGTAGGCGACGTCGCGCATCCCGGGGCCGCGGCCTGCGACGGCCCAGTCGTAGAACCCGGTGCGGCCAGCGTCGACGAACAGATTGCCGCTGTGAGTGTCGCCGTGGATGAGCGTGCACTCACCCTCGCTGAACAACCCGATCACGTCAAGGGATCGCATCGCGTACAGCTCGCCGAGACGCCGGAACACCGATGGCATGTCCTGGGCGAACTGGTCCAAAGCCGAGACGATGAACTGCGCTCGACGGTTGGCCATTCCGGAGTCCACGGGCTTGCGTTTCATCCCCGACGGTGTGGGCAACCAGGCCAGGTCGCTCCCCCAAAAGGCCGCGTGCAGTGTCGCGAGCTCGTCCATCAGGGACACTGCGACGGCCCGAATGTCGTCGTCCGATGGGCCGGGGAAGACGCATCCGGCCGCTTCGAGGTCCTCCAGCACCATCATGAACGAGCCGTCGTCACCGTCGAAGTCGGCGTGGTACACCTGCGGCACCCGGACGGGCAGCTCCTTACCCACGTTCGCGTACAGGCGCGCCTCGGCGACGCCAAGACCGATCTGTCGCAAGAACTTTCGCTGCTCCTCGGTGAACGGCTGCAGCTTGACGAACACCGTGGCGGGCAGGTCGGAGGCGCCGGTCAGGCGCACGCGAGCCCGGCCCGTGGTGCCGGAATGGGCGTCGAGTACCTCGACGCCAGTCACCGGGCGGCCGAGGACTTCACCGAACCAGTCCGGCGTGAGCTCCTCTGTCCGGAACGGGATGCTCACGATGTCCTCCCGCGGGCACGGACCCCCGCCGCGTGCCGGAGCTGGGCGAGGAAGTCGTCGGCGTCGTCGCTGCACACCAGGTAGTGCGATATCGCAACGCGCACCGCCGTTGCGACAGCCAAGTCGGCATCCTGGTCCGTGGTGAATCGCGCGAGACGTTCGCGCATGAGTGGAATGACGCGGGAAAGTCGCCTGATGACCTGCGCGGGCTCGATGTCGACCATGCGCAGTCCTGGATACGACTGCTGGTATTCCACGATGACGCGTAAAGCCGCATCGAGCCTCTCGCTTTGCGGCACGCCTGCGGTCGCCTCGGCCACCGCGTGCTCGTAAAACCGTCGCTCCCAGACCACGAAGGCATCGAGCAGATCCCTCTTCGAGTCGAACCAGCGATAGAGCGTCGGCCGCGACACCCCCGCCTGCAGCGCCACCTCGGAAAGGCTGAGCTTGGTCATCCCGTTGCGCCCGAGCACCTCCGCGGTAGCGGCCAGAATTCGCTGCCGAGTCGAGTTGTCTTCGTCCACGGGTGACGGGCGCACCATGACAGCTTTACAAATTTTCGCCGAAGTGTCACGCTGAATCGGTGACTGTAGCCAGCTCGCCGCAGGTCCGGGAGTACAGCGCGCTCGACCTTTCGACACGCCGGTTCTGGAGCCAGCCGTTTGAGGTGCGGGACGAGACCTTCGCGGCGCTGCGCGCCGCCGACGGCCTGAGCTGGCACCATCCGCTGCCGACGATGTTCCCGATGGAGGAGCCCGGTTTCTGGGCGCTGACCCGGCGGGCCGACATCGCCTACGTCAGCCAGCATCCCGAGTTGTTCACGTCCGCTCGCGGAATCGCGTTGGATCCGATGCCATTCGAGGTTCAGAAGATCGCCACGTTCTTCCTGGCGATGGATCCACCGCAACACACCACCTACCGGCGGCTGATCAGTTCGGCGTTCACCCCGCGCAATGTGCACCGCATCGAAGAGCAGATTCAGAAGAACGCGGTGGCCGTCGTCGATGATCTGGTCGGCGCCGGCGACGTGGACTTCGTTGCGGCGTGCTCGTCGCGACTTCCGATGCTGACCATCACCGAAATGCTCGGTGTTGCACCGTCGGAGCGCGAAGCCGTCGCCAAGGCCGCCGAGAAGCTGTTCTCCATGAGCGATGACGAATACTCATCACTGGAAGAACGGGCGCAGAACACCATCAACGAGATGATGTTGTTG
Organism: Mycobacterium sp.; assembly: GCA_025965975.1. Lineage (GTDB taxonomy): Bacteria > Actinomycetota > Actinomycetes > Mycobacteriales > Mycobacteriaceae > Mycobacterium. The sequence continues at coordinate 25,748 of JAOPVX010000248.1, forward strand.
TCCAACACGGGCATCGAACTTGCCAAATACCGTCGCAGCCACCCCGGCGATGACCTGATGAGCAGCATCGTCAACGCCGAAGTCGACGGTCACCGGCTGACGGACGAAGAGATCGGCGCGTTTCTGATCCTGCTGTCGTCGGCGGGCAACGACACCACGAAGCAGACGACGTCTCACGCGATGTTGGCATTGGCGAACAACCCGGCCCAACGGGACTGGCTGGCGCAGGACGTCGAGAGCCGGATCGGGCCGGCGATCGAGGAGTTCGTCCGGTGGTCCTCGCCGGTGCTGCAATTCGCGCGCTTCGTCACCGAGGACACCGAGATCGCGGGCCAGCAGATCAAGGCGGGTGACAAGCTCGGCCTGTTCTACTGCTCAGCCAACCGCGACGAGACCGTCTACGACGAACCCCATGCGTTCAACCTGCAACGCTCGCCGAACCCGCATCTGGGTTTCGGCGGGGGCGGGCCGCATTTCTGTCTGGGCAACCAGCTCGCCAAAGCCGAGCTGCGAACCCTGTTCAGGGAGTTGCTGACTCGGCTGCAGCCGATCGAGTTCGGCGAGCCGGACCTGCTGCTGAGCAACTTCGTTCACGGAATCAAACGCCTTCCGGCCCACATCCGGTAGCGATACCTCAGGAGTGAGGATGCGGGTCGAAGTCGATCTCGACAAATGCACAGGGCACGGGATTTGCGAATCGATCGCCGCCGACGTCTTCGAGGTGCAGGACGACGGCACCGTGCTGATCCGTGAGAACGAACGGCCGGATGCCGACCACGAGCGGATGCAGCAGGCCGTAACGCAATGCCCCGCTGCGGCTTTGCGGCTAAGCGACTGACAGGTCGCCGAGAGTACGGTTGTTCGCGGGGTTACTCGGGTTCTGTGTACAACAACCGTACGCTCAGCGCGCGGGGCGCGGCCGGACCAGCACCGACTACTGGATGGCGCCGACGGCGCCGCTCTCGTCGAACAGCGTGCCGATCGTCGTGCCGATACCGTCGGGCCCGTAATTGGTCTCCGCGCGGATGCCGATCCATTCGCCGTCGGGCACGCGGTGCACGTGCACCACGAGGTCGGTGTTGAGGAACGTCCACTTGCGGATGTCCAGCTTCGTGCCGATGCCGTTGGCGTCGTCGGCGACCGCGAACAACCGCTCCAGCGGAGTCATCGTCTCGCCCTTGACGAGATCAACCTCCGGCTTGATCCACGACTCGCCCTGGCCCTCGCTCATTGGCTTGGTCAGCCACCGCCAGTCCAGACTGCACATAGTTGCGGTCCCAGTCCTTCTTCATGTCGCGGCTCTTGGCCTCTGCGACCGGGCGCAGCGGCTCCGCAGGCGCGTGCACGACTTCTGCGGTGTCAACTTTGTGCAGCCGCCACCCGCTCGCCTTCGCGACCGGACGGGGCGATCCGTCGGGGCCGACCGCGAGCATCTCGGCGCTCACCAACTCGATCTGGTTGCCCGAGCGTTCGAGTTGAGACCGAACCCAGAGTTCACCGTCGGCAGGTACGGGTCCCAACAGGTCGACCATCACGCGGCTCAGGCGAGTGTCATCGCGCGCCGCGCAGCGCTCCAATCCCCGCACCAGCAGCGAGGACACCGGCGCCGCATGCTGAATCGCCGCCGACCAGGTGCTGCGGACCATGTCGGTTGCCGTGAACTTCTCGCCTTGGGGATCGGCGTCGTCGATCAGTTCGTAATAGGAGTCAGACATTTCACTTTCCCGTCGACGTCAGGGCCGGCCGGCGCCGGGTACGTCGACCGTCACCGCATCGAGGCGGGACAGTTTCGTGCCGATGAGCCGCTGTGGATAGGCGTCGGTGCTCGAGAGCAGGAACAGAGTGCGCCGCGCCGGCCCGCCCAGCGCGCAAGCGATCGCGGTCCGGTCGCCCATGTCGATGCGGTCCGTGACCATGGCGCCCTCGAGGATTCGCTCGAACTGGTTAGCCAGTGTCATCGAAGCCCAGACGCCGCCTTCGGCGTCGAGCGCGATGCCGTCGGGCGGTCCGTCGAGCCCCTCCGCGAAAATCCGCCTGTCCGAGAGCGACCCGTCCTCGCCGACGGCGAACGCGGTCAACCGCCGCCCCACCGACTCGGCGACGATCAGCGTCCTGCCGTCGGGCGTGATGACCATTCCGTTGGGGAAGTCGAGATCCTCGGCGACAACGGTGAATGCCTCATCGGGGTCGAGCCGCACGATGACGCCGCCCTCGCGCGCCTGCGAGCCGACATAGGCGCGCCCGACGTCGTCGACGACCATGTCCCCAAGGTTCGCCGGCGCGACGTCGGACAAATCGGCGACGGTCGTGACGATATCGCCGTCGTAGCGCAGCACCTGCCGGCTCTCGGTGGAGGCGATCAGCAGCGACCCGTCGCGGCGGAAGCCGAGACCGGACGGGGCATGGCCCGCCAGCGGCAGCGTGGTCATGGCTCCCTGCAGGTTGACGGTGTGTACCGCCTCGCCAAGCATGTCGGAGAACCACAGCAGTCCCTCGAACCACCGGGGCCCCTCGCCGAAGCAGAAACCTTTGGCCAGCGGCGTCAGCGCCGCACCTTTACAAAACACGCCATAAGTGTCACGTTCGCTAGGTGCCACTGTCAACTACCGGCGGCCCGTCGTGAACATGAAGCGCTATCACCGCAGCACCAGCCGGGTGCTCGACGATCGCCCGACGCCGTCGAAGGACGGAGTTCGACGCGACTCCCGGATTCGACGGGCCGGCCGTCACGTTGATGTGGCAGCACCACCTTGCAAGCGAACTGGTCCCGGTCGGCGCCGTTCCGGCCCGCGCCGATGACTTGGCCGGTGTCGCAAGCGCCTTGATCACGTGCTCAGAGCTCGACCCGCTTCGCGACGAAGCGGTCGACTGCGCACTGCGGCTCATGTGGGCCGGCGGGGCGACCGAGCTGCACGTCTTCCCCGGCACCTGCCACGGCTTCGACTCGCTGCTTCCGGAGTGGGAGACAAGCCAGCGACTATTTGATCTTCAGGGCACGGCGTTGAGGCGGGCGCTGCATGAGTCTCAACTGGAGCCCCCACGGATGTAACGCTATGGCGTGATTTCGGCAGATTTCCCGCCACCACGTTACAAACGACGGCTTAGGCTGCGAGCTCTCGCGCGATGGCCGCGTGGTAGGCGTCAATATTGGCAGGGTCGACCGTCCGGAAAAAGGCGTCCGGCATCGGAGCATGTTTGTACGCCTCGATCGTCATCGTGCGGGTGAACAATGTGCCGCCTTCACCGGGCCGCGTGAAGTGGTACGAAACGGTGATTCGGCCCTCGAGGCCGCCACTGCCGTCGCGGTCATGGCCAAGGCGGCCGACTGAATTGAACACCCACAGCGCGGGGCGCATCGCGATGGCGAGGTGCCAGGTGAAGATGCGGTCGGAGTCCGCACCCGCCTCCGTCCAGGTGTCACCGACCCTCAACGGCAGATCCTTGGGCAGTTCGCCGACGTGCCCACTACCGGGGTAGGTCTTGGTCCACTTGGCCGGGTTGGTCACGAAGTCGCAGATCACCTCCGGTGATTGGCTGAAATGCCGTTTCCGAACTTGTGGAGACGATGCCCAACGTGGCGCCCTTTTCTGCTCGCGTACCGCCCTTACTTTACAGATTGTTGGAAAAGTGTCACGGTGTCTTTCGTGGATTTCTCCCGTGTCGAGCTATCGGACGACGACCAGGCGTTCCAGGGCGACCTCCGTGCGTTTCTGAAGACGGTCGTGACGGACGAAGTCATCGCTCGAGATCGTCAGACGGGTGAAAACTTCGACGAGGGTGTGCATCGTGCGCTTGGCGCGCAAGGCTATCTGGCCGCCGACTGGAAGCTGGAAGCCGACGGTGGCTTCAGCCCGCTGCGGCGGCGCATCTGGGAACTGGAGATCGGCCGGGTTCACACGCCATGGTTCCACTGGGGCACAACGGCCATGGTCGCCAAGACCGTTGATCAGTTCGGCTCGCCCGAGCTCAAGCAAGAGCTGCTGCCGCGGGTGTTGTCGGGCCACTTCCGGCTGTGTCTTGGCTACACCGAGCCCGACGGCGGCTCGGATATCGCGACGTGCAAGACGCGTGCGGTGCGCGACGGCGGCTGCTGGATCATCGACGGCGCCAAAATGTTCACCTCCAACGCGCACAACGCCCAGTACGTCTTCCTGGTCACCAACACCGATCCGGAGGCGCCGAAACACCAGAGCCTGACGATGTTTCTCGTCCCGCTGGATACACCGGGTGTCGACATCCAACCCCTGCGCACCGTGGACGGCGACCGCACCAACGTCACCTACTACAGCGACGTGCGCGTCGACGACAAATACCGGGTCGGCGAGGTCAACGGCGGCTGGACGGTGCTGCGTGAGGCGCTCAACGACGAGCACGGCACGGTCGAGCGCGACGCACACGGCCTGCAGAAGCTCGCGGTCATGACCGAACACCTCCTGCTGTTGGCCGAGGCGGTCGACAGAATCGCGGCGACGGCCCGGCTCGACGACGATTCGGTGAAATACCGATTGGGCCGCGGTGTCGCGAAGATGGAAGCCGCGATGAGTACGCCGGAGATGTTCGGTCGCGTCGCGATCGCGCAGACCATGCGCGACGTGTCGCCGGATCTGATGGACCTTCTTGGCGCCGCATCCGGCCTGCCGATCGGTACCGAAGGGGCCGCCGACGACGGGGGAGCCGAGTACATTTTCCGGTTGGCGGGACCCACCGGCATCTACGGCGGCACCCTGGAAGTATTCCGCAACATGATCGCCCAGCACGCGCTCGGACTCGGGCGTGCGAACTACTCGCCGCCGGTGACGCAGAAGCCCTAGAGCTGCGAGATGACCTGCGACGCCAAAAGGTCGAGCGTCTCGTCGGATCCGCGGTCGTGGGTGAACAATACGATCTGGCCAAAACCGAGCTCGCGCAGCTCGTTCAGCCGATCGACGATGGCTGGCGGTGTGCCGATCAGGCCGCCCTCCTTGAGTCCGAATGCCGGTACTCCGAAACGCTTCTCGGCGAGTGAGCGAACCGCAGGCAGCGACGCGTCATCTCCAGCCAGCGCCATCACCGCCTCGACCGAAAGCACGATGGATGACGGATCGCGGCCGATTTCGTCGCAAATGGACCGCAGCACCGACACCTTGTGCTCGAGTTCACCAAGCGCGTAGGTGGGCACGTTCCAGACGTCGGCGTACCTGGCCACGAGCGGGAGCGTGTACTTCTCGCCGACGCCGCCCACGACGATCGGCGGCCGCGGCTGCTGCACCGGCCCAGGCGTGACCGGCATGTCTCTGACGGTGAAATGCTTGCCGGTGAAATCGATTACCTCATTCGAGATCGCTTGATGCAGGATCTCCAGGGTCTCGCCCAGCCGTTCGGAGCGCTCACGAAACGTGCCCCATGGCAGACCCATCCGGTCGTGCTCGTCCTCAATCGAACCACTACCGATGCCGAGCCGAAGCCGACCCGCCGAGATCTGGTCGAGTGTCGTGGCCATCTTGGCGAGCACGGCCGGATGACGAAATTGGTTGCACAACACCATATGTCCGACCTGGATGCGCTCGGTACGGCTGAGGAGCGCGGTGGCCAACGTCCAGGCCTCCATGGAGGGATAGTCGGGTGCTCCCGGCCCATAGAGGTGGTCGTACAGCCACAGCGAATCGATGCCGAGCTGGTCGCAACGCTGCGCGCGGTGCAGGATCTGGTCGTAGGTGAAGCCCATCTGAGGCAGATAGACGCCGATCTCCGGCTTGCTCATGACCGCAGTTCCAATCTTCCGTTGGTGATGGTGGTCGTGCCGTTGGCGGTCGCCTCGAAAGCAAACGAGTTCTCGTTGATGCCAAAGGCGTCAACCGTCAACTCGGAGTCCAACGGGGTCGGTGACGCGAACCGCACCGCTACCCGCCGAACCCTGGCCGGGTCGTCGACGCCGAGCAGGTCGAGCAGGAGGTGAGTGGCGATCGCCATCGTGCACAGTCCGTGCGTGAACACGAAGTCGAAACCCGCTGCCCGCGCCACCTCGATGTCGAAGTGGTGCGCCGACCAATCGCCCGACACCTCCCCGTAGCGACGTGCCACGTCCTTGTCGATGCGCTGGCTGACGGACCCGAGGCGGCGGACCCGCGCATCTTCTGGGAACCGGTGGCCGGTGGGCATCACCCCCAGGTCCGCGACGCCGTGCAGACCGAGCAACACCATCGTCCACCACTGCTCGACGGCGACCGCGCCATCGGCGCCGACCTGCTCGAACTGCACCACGATCCGGGTGCCGGCCCGAGACCTGCCCACCGCCGAGATCCACGACGACGTATCCAGTCGCTCACCGGGGACGACCGGCCGGTGCAACACGATGTCGTGCTCGCCATGCACCCCGCCGCGAACGCGCTGCCACACCGCTTCTGGCACGTCGGCCCTGGCAGCCTCCTGCGGGGTGAATACCAGGATCACCGGAAACACGGCAGGCACAGCAAGCCCGTCCAGCACTGCCGCGGTCTGATCACCGGTGGCCGCGGCGTAGGCCGCGATGTCCTCGGGTGCGAGGCGGCCGCGGAACGGGCCATGCCGGACGGCTGTCACCGCCAAATCGCTCATGCCCGGTGACCCCTTCTGCGGCGCGAACCCTGTACATTCCGTGATTCGCATGGTAACGACATTCTCAGAAATCGAGAAGACTGTTCTGAAGCGGAGCACTTTGATGAAGTTCACGTTCACTCACCCGATGCATAGCCATCCGTACAACCCGGAGCTGGTCACCGGGTCGGGTATCGCGACGGTGGCGGCCGCCGCGGAAGCCGCCGGCTTCAACGGATTCGGGTTCACCGATCACCCTGCACCCACTCAACGGTGGCTCCAGGCAGGTGGACACGACGCGGTGGACCCATTCGTGGCCATGGGATTCGCGGCCGCACGGACGACGACGCTGCGGCTGATTCCCAACGTCGTGGTGCTGCCCTACCGGAACCCGTTCGTGGTGGCCAAGGCCGGTGCGACGCTGGACCTGCTCTCGGGCGGGCGGTTCACGCTTGCGGTCGGCGTTGGCTACCTCAAGCGCGAGTTCGCCGCCCTTGGTGTGGACTTCGACGAGCGCGCGCAGTTGTTCGAGGAAGCGCTTGAGGTCATCCGGGCGATCTGGACGACCGACGACTTTACCTATGAGGGCCGGCAATTCAGCGCCAATGGCATCACCGCGCACCCGCGGCCGGTGAGCAAGCCACATCCACCCATCTGGATCGGCGGCAACACCGTCGCAGCGCGCCAGCGGGTAACGAAGTACGGTGACGGCTGGTGCCCGTTCCCTGCGCCCGCCGTCCTCGCTGCGACCGCGGGCACGGCGGCGATGGACTCGGACGGTCTGGCCGATGGTGTCGACGATCTGCGACGCCGATTCGACGCCGCCGGTCGGGACTTCTCGGACATCGACGTGACCTTCACCAACGCCGACGGCGGCAACCCCGCACATGACGACTTCAACGCCGACGCCTACCTGACGGGCCTGGAAAAGCTTGCGGCGGTGGGGGTGACGTGGGTGCAGGTGGGGTTGCCGGGTGACGGCCTTTCGCACGTGCTTGACACCATCGAGCGCTTCGGCACGTCGGTCATCAAGGCAACTTGAGCGCCATCAGATCCAGCGCTCTTCGAGCAGCGCGCGAGCGTCGATGCCGTAACGTTCGGCCGCGGTTTCGGCGTGCCGCAGGAAGCTGGAGTACACCCCGGCATGGCCAAGGGTGAGTGTTTCGCGATCGACACGCACGGGCCGGTCCTGCAGCGGGCGGACGATGTCGTCGGCGGCGCCTTCCAGCGCATGCAGGTCGCAGCCGTGGTTCCAGCCAAGTCGGTCGGCGGCGGCGATGAACACCTCGCTGACGACGTCAGAATGCGGCCTCGGGCAGATTCATGATCTCGTCGTCGAGGTTCTCGATGATGCCGCGCAGTCCGCGCAGATTCGGCAGCATGTTGGCGGCGAAGAACGCCGCGGACGCGATCTTGCCTGTGTAGAAGGCCTCGTCGGCCTTCGAGGGATTGGCGGAAAGCGCGGCTTGAGCCACGTTGGCCTGCACGAGCAGCCGCCAGCCGATCAGCAGATCCCCGACGGCGAGGAGGAACCGAACCGAGGCGAGGCCGACTTTGTAGATCTCCTCAGGTCTTTCAGCCGCCGACATGAGGTATCCCGTCAACGTGGCCGTCATCGCCTTGACGTCTCCAAGCGCGGTCCGCAGTTGGTCGGCCTGAGTTTTCAGCGCCGCGTCGCAGGTGTCGATGCTTCGGCTGATTTGTGCCGCCACGTGTGCCAGCGCCTCGCCACGGTCACGAACGACCTTGCGGAAGAACAGGTCCAGCGCCTGGATCGCGGTGGTGCCCTCGTACAGCGAGTCGATCTTGGCGTCGCGGATGTACTGCTCGATCGGATAATCCTGCAGGAAGCCCGAACCGCCGAAGGTCTGCAGCGACTCGGTCAGGAGTTCGTAGGCGCGTTCGGAGCCCACTCCCTTGACGAGCGGCAGCAGCAGGTCGCCGACGCGGTGCGCCATCTCGGGGCTAGCGCCCGAAACCTGTTGAGCGACATCGTCGTTCTGGTGCGCGGCGGCATACATGTACAGTGCACGCAGACCCTCGGCGTAGGCCTTCTGCGTCATCAAGGCACGCCGCACATCCGGGTGGTGGATGATCGTCACCCGCGGCGCCGCCTTGTCGGTCATCTGGGTCAGATCAGCGCCCTGTACCCGTTCTTTCGCGAACGCCAACGCGTTGAGGTAGCCGGTGGACAAGGTGCCGGTCGCCTTGACGCCGATCGTCATGCGCGCATTTTCGATGACGGTGAACATCTGCGCGATGCCCTTGTGGACATCGCCCACCAGATACCCGACAGCGGGGATGCCGTGCGCGCCGAACGTCAATTCGCATGTGGGGGAGGACTTCAGGCCCATCTTGTGTTCCAGGCCGGTCGCGAAGACGCCATTTCGGCGGCCGAGTTCGAGTGTGTCAGGATCGAAGAGGTACTTCGGCACGTAGAACAGGCTCAGACCCTTGGTGCCGGGAGACGCCCCAACGGGTCGGGCCAGCACCAGGTGGAAGATGTTCTCGGCGGTATCGCCGACATCGCCGCCGGAGATGAACCGCTTCACGCCGTCGATGTGCCACGTTCCGTCGGGTTGCGCAATGGCCTTGGCGCGGCCCGCGCCGACATCAGAGCCCGCATCCGGCTCGGTCAACACCATCGTTGCCGCCCAGCCCCGCTCCAAGGCCATTGCCGCCCAACGCTTCTGTTGTTCGTTGCCCTCGACGTAGAGTGCGTTGGCCATCGCGGGCCCAAGGGCATACCAGAAGGCGGCCGACGGGTTGGCGCACACCAGCATCTCTTGGATCGCCCACGTCAGCGGCGCGGGCGCAGCAACCCCGCCGATCTCCTCGGCGATGCCGATGCGCCACCATTCGGCGTCCTTCACCGCCTGCACCGACTTGGCCAATTCGCCGGGCACGCTGATGGTGTGACGATCCGGGTCGAACACCGGCGGGTGGCGGTCGGCTACGGCGAACGACTCGGCCACCGGACCCTCCGCCAGCCGGGCGACCTCGTCGAGCATCGTGCGCACCGTATCGACATCGAGATCGCCGTAGCCGCCCGAAGCGAAAACGTCGCCGAGGTTCAACACCTCGAACAAGTTGAACTCGATGTCACGGACATTGGTGATGTAGTGCCCCAACGCATTTCCCTCCACCTAGCAAACTGGAGCAAGTGTGGCGGAGCAGGGAAAACGTACGCAACCGTAACCACGCCCAACCTACGGTGACGCAACCGTAGGGTGCGAGGTCGCGACCATATGTGACTCGCGTCACACCCCGCAGCGGCAGTCTGGCGCTCGTCAGGAAGGGGGCAGCTCTGCGAGTACCTCGGCACGGGCCGCGTCGAAGCTGAAATATCCCTTGATCGGCAGGAATTCTGGCGGCGGGTCCTGATAGCTCCACGCCACATCGCCGACGACGGTATCGCCGACCACCGCCGCCCAATACGTCGCGTAGCCCTTGTAGTTGCAGTAGCTGCTGGTCTCGGTGCGCCGCAACATGTCCGTGCGGACAACCGAAGGATCGACGTAGAGCCGAGGTTCCAGCGCAGTTTCGAACACGATCACCGTGTCCATGGTGTCCACGAGTGTCGCACCGGCGACGTTGACCCGCAGCCCGCGCTTCGTCGGGCGGCAGTCGACGCGGTGATACGGATTCGGTGGGTAGTGGACGAGCCGGCGCCCTTCCTCCAGCCAGGTGTCGACCGCGTCCCATGGCACATGGACATATCCCGGTGCCTCCGGTTCGGGGTCGTGGGGAAGCTCACCGACGTCGTCGGCCGGGAATGCGTAGCTCAGTGGGCGATCGCGGCGGTGCACCATCAGCGCCCGCTCGGTGTCGATGACCGTCTGGCCGTCGCGGATGGCCTTAACGCGTCGTGGATGCGGCTCGACGAAGACGAGATCGTCAGGCAACGGGGATGAGAACCAGCCTGCGGGGTCCTTGCTGAGCGGACCACGCCCCGCGACAAGACTCATTTCGAGGCTCCGATCATCGTCTCCAGCTTTACAAACTTTGTGCGACATGTCACGAGGGGTGCCGAGTCGATCCGGCCACAATTGACCTTTACAGATCAGCGCAAAAGTGTCACGCTCTTGTTATGCCCGCTGTTGGACGACATCGTGGATAGGACACCCATGGCAACCCGATCTTTCACCGCCGATGACAAGACCGCTGCGGGTATCCGCCCGGTCGATCGCCCGCAAGCCGGTGGGGCCGCCATTCATCGCTATCAACTCACTGTCGTCGCCGGCAGCACGGCCGATGTCGTGCAGTCGGCCGGGGGCTGGTTGTGCGACCGCGCGAGGGCCGGCTGGGACGTCAATGTCTTCCTGGATGTCTTCGTGGCCGATTCCTCCGATCAGCTGTCGTTGACCATCCTCGGTGCCACGACGCTGCCCCTTGATGGCGACTTCTCTGCTGTGATGCGAGAAATGTCGCCGGGCGGGGCACTTGCCGTCAGCGCCGATCTGCTGAGCACTGACTCGCGCGTTCGCAGCGGCGTCGTCAATGCGCTCAAACGCGGTCTCGCCGACGTCACGGTATGGGGTAAGCACTGGCCGGCCGAACTCGGTCGGCAGGCCGATTCGGTCCAGCACCGGGTGAGCTCGGCCGCACGGGCCTTCAAATTGCACGCCCTTGCCGCCGCCGATGTTGCGCCGGATGCGGTCACGCCGACCGAGACGCTTTTCCGGATCGGAACGGGATCACTGCGGCCGCTGCACTCCGTCTGATACGGGGATCGTTACCTGATCCAGCCGCGACGACGCAGCCACCAGTCACGCGCAACCGCGATGACGATCAGCACGGCGAACGCGATGAGGAACCAGTCCTCGACGTGGCCGACATGGTTACCGTGCATCATCAGCAGCAGGAAACCGGCTGACAGTAGCCCGCCGATGTGGATCACCCGGTAGTTCTCCTGCGACCAGCCCCACTGCGCGGACGGCACATCTTCGACGTCGACGCCGGTGTGACGTTGGACCTCGGTGCTGGCCACGGTTGCTCCTCACGATCGGGCTGGCATCTGCAGACATTCTGGCACAGCTCTACTACGGGGTGCCGTGTCATCCGATGTTGTGGGCGGGTAGGTCACGGCGCCGCAAATCGTGCATTGATGCCGCGCGAATTTCGCGATAAGAAGCAGGATGCACTTTTGGTCTGGCACCGCGTTCATGAAAACGACGGATGCCGTCGCGGTGGCACGGATGTTCGATGAGGCAGGCTACGACGGGATCGTGACGTCCGATCACATGGTCTACCCGCGTGAGCTCTCATCGCCGTACCCCGACTCGCCGACCGGCAAGCCGATGTGGTCACCCGACACAGCGTGGCCGGACCCGTGGGTGCTCACCGGGGCGATGGCGGCGGTGACGAAGCGGCTGCGGTTCTCCAATGCCGTCTACATCGCACCGGCGCGCCCGCTGCTCGAGGCGGCCAAGCAAGTCGCAACCGCATCTGTCGTCTCTGCAGGGCGGGTGTCGCTTGCAGTCGGCGTCGGATGGATGCGCGAGGAATACGAGCTCATGGGCCAGGTGTTCGACAACCGTGGCAAGCGACTCAACGAGATGATCCCCGCGCTGCGCGCGCTGTGGCGCGGCGGCTGGGTGTCATGGAGCGGGCAGTACTACCAGGTGCCCGAGTTGATGATCGAACCCCATCCCGACGAGCCGGTGCCAATCCTGTGCGGCGGCGAGTCCGACGCAGCGCTGCGCCGCGCGGCAAGCCTGTGCGACGGCTGGGTTGGGTACGCGTACGCGTGCGACGAAGCGGTCTCCTACGTGCAGAAACTGAAGGACCTGCGGCGGGAGTACGGGCGTGAGGGCCAGCCGTTCGAGATCCTGTTGGCGCTACTGGAACCACCGACGCCCGATCTGTACAAGCGAGCCGAGGACATCGGCATCACCGCGGTGATGAGCAGTCCATGGGCCGGGATGGAGGACATGGGGTCGGGCGACGTCGAACGCTTCCGCGAACCCATCGAACGATTCGCCGAAAAAATCATTGACAAGGTGCGGCGATGAGCCTCGGGTCCGCCAACGACTATCCGCGTGAAATGGTCGGTTACGGGCCCAACCCGCCTCACCCGCAGTGGCCCGGCGGCGCGAACATCGCCGTGCAGTTCGTCCTCAACTACGAGGAGGGCGCGGAAAACAATGTGCTGCACGGCGATGCGGCGTCGGAGACATTCCTCTCCGAAATTGTTGGTGCGCAGGCGTTCCCGAACCGGCACATGAGCATCGAATCGCTATACGAATACGGATCGCGGGCCGGGCTGTGGCGGGTGTTGCGGGTCTTCGACCGCCGCGGGCTGCCGCTGACGATCTTCGGCGTGGCCATGGCGCTCGCGCGCAATCCGCAGGCGGTCGCGGCGTTCCTGGAGCGGGGCGACGAGATCGCCTGCCACGGCTTGCGTTGGGTGAGCTACCAACTCGTCGAGCCCGAGGTCGAGCGCAGCCATCTAGCCGAGGCGGTGCGGCTGATGACCGAGCTCACCGGCGAGGCGCCGCTCGGGTGGTACACCGGCCGCGACTCGCCGCAGACCCGCCGACTCGTGGTCGAACACGGCGGCTTCCTGTACGACTCCGATTCATACGCCGACGACCTGCCGTACTGGACGGCCGTGGACGGCACCGACCACCTGGTGGTGCCCTACACGCTGGACACCAACGACATGCGGTTCGCGATCGCGGGCGGATTCGGAAGTGGCGACGAGTTCTTCGTGCATCTGCGCGATGCGTTCGACGTGCTCTACGCCGAGGGCGCGGCGGGCTCGCCGAAGATGCTCTCGATCGGGCTGCACTGCCGGCTGGTCGGCCGGCCTGCGCGCGTCGCCGCACTTGAACGCTTCCTCGACCACATGCAGGCCCACGACAAGGTATGGATCGCCCGCCGCATCGACATCGCGCGACACTGGATTTCGCACTTCCCGCCCGGTTAGCCGGATATCGTTGGCTTCGTGGCTGATTCGTCAGACGAAGCGATCCAAAAACTGATTGAGTGCCTCTACGGGGCGATGGACAACCATGACACGTCGACATTCGACGCGTTGGTGTCGCCACGGGTAGTCGTAGAGGTCGGTAGTTCGGCGCCGATCGGGTTGGACGAGTGGCGAGCCAACCTGCAGGCGTTATATCAGGGTTTTCCGGATGGCCGACACGTGATCGAGGAGCTCCTCGTGACCGGTTCGCACGGCGTCTCGCGATGGCGTTTCGTCGGAACCCACACCGGCGAGTTTGAGGGCAGGGCTCCTACCGGCAAGAAGGTGTCCGTCGGAGTGATTCACATCGACAGATTCCAGGGCGACACGGTCGTGGCGCACCGCGGCCAGATGGACATGCATGGGCTGTTGGCGCAGCTAGACGATTAGTGGCGGCTGGGTCCGCTGACCAACACACCGATCAGGAGCCATGATGCCCAACTTCGATACCCCCCAGCCCATTACCGCGGTCGTGGAGATCGCCGCCGGGTCCATCCGGCTTGTGGCCAGTGATCGCGACGACACGGTCGCCGAGGTCCGGCCCCGCGACGAGTCCCGGCGGCCCCACGACGTCAAGGCGGCCGAACAGGCCCGCGTCGACTTCACCAACGGCACGCTTGCCGTGACGAGCAAGCGAGGATTCGCGTTTCCGCGCAGGGCAGCGGTGATCGTCGATATCTCGCTGCCGGAAGGCTCCCGCCTGGATGTGTCGGTATCGTCGGCGCACGTCCGCGCGGACGGGCGGTACTGCGAATGCAAGCTGGCGTCGGCCAGCGGTGACTTCTCGGTGGCATCGGTGGCGGGAAACATCAAGGCCGACACGGCTTCTGGCGCAGTGAGCGTTGACGTCGTCAAGGGCGCCGCCGCGATTTGCGCCGCCTCCGGTGACGCCACGATCGGCGACCTCGACGGAGACGTGAAATTCCGTGCCGCGAGCGGCTCGCTGACGATCATGCGCCTGCAGGGCAATGTCAACGCGCAGACCGCTTCTGGCGAGGTCACCGTCGCGACGGCCGTCAACGGCAGCGTGTCCGCGCAGACCAGCAGCGGCGAGGTTGTGGTCGGCAGCGGAAGGCACTGCGGCCCAGCTTGATTTGCGGACGGGGTCCGGCGATGTTCGCACTCGCTGACACCGTCGGACGGTCCGGCAGAGGGCGACCAGACACTCGTCGTGCATGCGCGGACCGGATCCGGTGACGTCGCCGTGCAGCGCGCGAACGCAGAAGCGATGTCCTAACGCCGGCGGATCAACGCCACCGCGGTGCGTAGGCGATCGTCACGTGCCGCCGGCGGGATCCGGGTCGAACCGGAACACGTTGAGCTGGCCGGCCAGCGCCGCGAACTCATCAGGGGCGCCGTCGCGCACCAGACCCGCGCGTTTGGCGAACCCGACGCCGACCGGCACCTTGACCGCGACCGCCCGCAGCACCGGACGTGATTGGACCGCGTCCAGTTCGACGATCTTGACGTGCCGCGACTTGCGGCCGCGCGAAAGCGTGCCCGCACCGGCCGCGCGCGCGTTCGACGACCAGTCTGCCCCTGGATAACCGGCAACGACATAGAGACCGCCGTCGTGCTCGAACGGCGTCATCGGGGTGCGCTGCGGGGCTGACCGGACTTTCTGCCCGGCACCGTAAGCACCATCGTGGGCCCGGTCGGGACACCCAATCTCTGGACCGCCATCATGGCCTTGCTCATCGGCTTGAGCCATCGTGGTGGACGGAATTCTGACATGGCTTGTCTCCCTTAGTGGTTAGTGAACAGCTCGCGATGGGCGGCAACGCTTTCGGCGACGGTCTCGGCGGGCCTGCCGAGGATCTTCTCCACCTCGTGGGTGACCAGTGCCGGCTTGGAAACCGTCGCCTCCAGAAACGCGATGTAGGCGTCGGCGAACTCGGGCGAGAAGCCAAGCCCGACAAAGCGCTGGCGCACCAGCTCCGCAGGAACCTCCTGGTAGCGCAACGGTCGAGAGAGGGCGGCGCCGATGACCTCCACCATCTCCGTGTTGGTGAATGCCTGCGGTCCCGTCAGCGCAATCTTGCGGCCAACGAGCTCGTCGGTGAGCAGTGCCATTGCCGCAACGGCGGAGATGTCGCCCTCGACGATCGGTGCCGTCGATGCCGTCGCATACGGGCCGTTGACCACATCGCCGGCCTGGATCTGCGGCGCCCACATGCCAAAGAAGTTGGTGATGAACACGGTTGGGCGCAGGCTTACCCACTCCAGGCCGGAGTCGACGGCCAGCTGCTCCACCTCCTTGTTGCGGTCGCCGCGCAAACGCGACGGCTGGCGCGAGAAGTCGTCGTCGGCGTTGATCGCCGACAGCGCAACCAGGCGCGTGACACCAACCCGGCGCGCCCGAGCGACCAGCGGTTCGAGTTCGTCGCCGAGTGCGCGGGAGTTGAGGAATACCGCCGAGGCGCCGCGCACACCCTCCGCCGCGGTGCCAACCACCTTGACGCCGGCCGGAAAGCGTGCGGTGTCCGGCGCTCGGGTGACGGCACGGACCTCGACGCCGGCTGTTGCGAGTTGTGTGACCAGTGGGCGCCCGACGTTGCCGGTTGCACCCGTGACGAGAATTGCGTTCATGAAGACAAGGACGACCCCGCGCCCGCAAAAGTTACACACCGGGACCTGTAACTTAACGCTGCGCCGATTCGTCACCACTGCATGAGAGATTCACCGTCGGTCGAAACGGCATGGCGCAGCCATCGGCCCTACCTGGTGAACCTCGCCTATCAGATGCTCGGCGACGTCGGGGAGGCAGAAGACGTCGCGCAGGAGGCATTCCTTCGGCTTTCGCGCACCACACAGATCGACGACGTCCGCGCCTGGCTGACGGTCGTCGCCGGGCGGCTCTGCCTGGACCAGCGACGATCGGCCCGGATTCGGCATGAACAGCCCGACGAATCCGGTGTCCTCGACATCGCCCCGTCTGATGAACCCGATCCGGCCGACCGGGTCACCCTCGACGACGAGGTGCGCACCGCGCTGCTGCAGGTGTTGCGGCGGCTGAGCCCTGGCGAACGGGTCGCGTTCGTGCTTCACGACGTCTTCCAGTTGCCGTTCGACGAGATAGCCGAGGCCGTCGGCAGGCCCGTCGGCACCTGCCGCCAACTCGCCCGCCGCGCGCGGGCGAAGTTCTCCGACGCTGCGATCGGAAAGCCGCCGCCCGCCGATATCAGCGACGCCGAACACCAGGAGGTCACCGAGAAGTTCATCACCGCATGTGCCAACGGCGATCTTGCGGAGTTGACCGCCGTGCTCGATCCCGCGGTGTGGGGCGTCGGCACCATCCTCGGCGACCCCGCACCGCCACCACAGGTCAACCACGGGCCGACCGACGTGGCCACCAACCTGCTGCGCTACCTCGGCCACGGCGCCACCCTGGTCAGCGGGCCGGTCGGCGAGCCGGTACTGCTGGCGTTCGCCGACCGACAACTCTTCGCGGTTCTGGTGCTTACGGTGCGCGAGAACGTGATCCTCAAGATCGAGGCGACGGTCGATCCGTCCGCGGCGGGGCGTCGCTGATAATGCGTCACTTTCTTCTCGCGGGCACGCGGCTGCGGCCCGCGACACCGCGACGCGGCACAATGGGTCGGTGAGCGAAAGGCTGCGCGTGCTGGTACTCGGCAGCACCGGCTCGATCGGCACCCAGGCGCTGGAGGTCATCGCCGCCAACCCGGACCGCTTCCAGGTCGTCGGGCTGGCGGCCGGTGGCGGCAACCCCGAACTGCTGGCCCAGCAGGCCGCCGCGGCAGGCGTGACGAATATCGCCGTCGCCGACGACGCCGCGGCCGCGCAGGTCGGCGGGGTCACCTACGCCGGGGCGGACGCCGTCACCCGGCTCGTCGAAAACACCGAGGCCGACGTGGTGCTCAACGCCCTTGTCGGCGCGCTGGGGCTGAAACCCACACTGGCAGCCCTTGCCACCGGCGCCCGGCTCGCCCTGGCCAACAAGGAATCGCTGGTCGCGGGCGGCCCGCTGGTGCTCAAGGCCGCCAAGCCGGGCCAGATCGTGCCCGTCGACTCCGAGCACTCCGCGATGGCGCAATGCCTGCGCGGCGGCACTCCCGACGAAGTGGCCAAGATCGTGCTGACCGCGTCGGGCGGGCCGTTCCGCGGCTGGCCGGCCCAACGGCTCGAGGACGTCACACCCGAGCAGGCCGGTGCACACCCCACCTGGTCAATGGGCCCGATGAACACGCTGAACTCGGCGTCGCTGGTCAACAAGGGTCTCGAGCTGATCGAAACCCACCTGCTGTTCGGCATCGGATACGACCGCATCGAGGTCGTCGTTCACCCGCAGTCAATCGTGCACTCCATGGTCACCTTCACCGACGGCTCGACCCTGGCCCAGGCCAGCCCGCCCGACATGAAGCTGCCCATCGCGTTGGCGCTGGGCTGGCCGGCCCGGGTCCCCCAAGCGGCCATGGCCTGCGACTTCACTACCGCCTCGACGTGGCAGTTCGAGCCACTCGACGCCGAGGTGTTCGGAGCGGTGGAGCTGGCACGCGAAGCGGGCAGCAAGGGCGGCTGCCTGACCGCGGTCTACAACGCCGCCAACGAAGAGGCCGCGGCGGCCTTCCTCGCGGGCCGCATCCGGTTCCCGGCCATCGTGCGAACGATCGCCGAGGTCCTGCGCGCTGCCGACCAGTGGGCCGCCGAACCCGCTACCGTGGAAGACGTACTCGATGCGCAACACTGGGCCCGCGACCGGGCAAAGGGCGCAGTATCCCGGGAGGTCGTCACCACCAAATGATGATGTGGATCATCGGCGTCGCGTTCTTCGCGCTCTGCATCCTGGTGTCGGTGGCGCTGCACGAATGCGGGCACATGTGGGCGGCGCGCGCGACCGGGATGAAGGTACGCCGCTACTTCGTCGGCTTCGGACCCACCTTGTGGTCGACGCGGCGGCCCAACAGGCTCGGCTACACCGAATACGGCGTCAAGGCCGTCCCGCTTGGCGGCTTCTGTGACATCGCCGGCATGACCGCGATCGACGAAATTGCGCCAGAGGACCAGCCCTACGCGATGTACCGGCAGAAGACCTGGAAGCGGGCGGCCGTGCTGTTCGCCGGGCCGGCCATGAACTTCGTCATCGGTTTGGCGCTGATCTACGGGATGGCGCTGACCTGGGGACTTCCGAACCTGCATCCGCAGCCTGCCGCGTATGTCAGCGAAACCTCTTGTGTCGCACCTGAAGTCAGCAAAGGCCAGATGGGCCGGTGCACGGGAACAGGTCCGGCCGCTGCGGCAGGCATCAAGGCCGGCGACATCATCGTCAAGGTCGGCGACACCGACGTGCACAATCCTGACCAGATGGTCGCCGCGGTGCGCACGCTGACCGGGCCGACGCAGTTCGTCATAAAAAGAACCCAGGGCGCGACGACGAAAGAATTTTCCACCGTCGTCGACGTCACCCGGACCCAGCGCTGGACCACCAAGACGGCCGGGGTCCCGACCACCGTCGGCGCGATCGGAATCGCTGCCGCCGAGTTCGGCCCCGTCCGATATGCGCAGTACAACCCGTTGACGGCGATACCGGGCACCGTTGCGTTCACCGGTGACCTCGCCGTGGAACTGGGCAAGTCGCTGGCCAAGATCCCCACCAAGGTCGGCGCACTCGTGCATTCCATCGGCGGCGGCACACGCGATCCGGAGACACCGATCAGCGTCGTCGGGGCGTCGATCATCGGCGGCGACGCGTTCGAACACGGATACTTCATGGCGTTCTGGTTCTTCCTGGCCCAACTGAACTTCGTGCTCGGCGCGATCAACCTGGTACCGCTGCTGCCGTTCGACGGCGGCCACATCGCGATTGCGTTGTTCGAGAAGATCCGCAATATGATTCGGAAGGCGCGTGGCATGGTCGCCGCGGCGCCGGTGAACTACCTCAAGCTCATGCCGGCCACCTACGTCATCTTGGTCGTGGTGATCGGCTACATGGCGCTCACGGTCACCGCCGACGTCGTCAACCCGATCAGACCGTTCCAATAGGAGACACCGATGACCACCGGCCCCACCATCGGGCTAGGTATGCCGGCACCCCCGGCACCCACACTCGCCCCGCGGCGCAAAACCCGCCAGCTCATGGTCGGCGACGTCGGCATCGGCAGCGACCACCCCGTCGCGGTGCAATCGATGACAACCACCAAGACGCATGACGTCAATGCGACGCTGCAGCAGATCGCCGAACTGACCGCCACCGGCTGCGACATCGTCCGGGTCGCCTGCCCGCGGCAGGAGGACGCCGACGCGCTGCCCGAGATCGCCAAACACAGCCAGATCCCCGTGATCGCCGACATCCACTTCCAGCCCAAATACATCTTCGCCGCGATCGACGCCGGCTGCGCCGCGGTGCGCGTAAACCCCGGCAACATCAAGGAATTCGACGGCCGGGTCGCCGAGGTGGCCAAGGCGGCCGGTGCGGCGGGCATCCCGATCCGGATCGGCGTCAACGCCGGATCGCTCGACAAACGGTTCATGGCCAAGTACGGAAAGGCCACCCCCGAGGCATTGGTGGAAAGTGCACTGTGGGAGGCGTCGCTGTTCGAGGACCACGGCTTCGGCGACATCAAGATCAGCGTCAAGCACAACGACCCGGTGATCATGGTCGCCGCCTACGAGCAGCTGGCGGCCAAGTGCGATTACCCGCTGCACCTCGGCGTCACCGAGGCCGGCCCCGCATTCCAGGGCACCATCAAGTCCGCCGTCGCCTTCGGAGCCTTGCTGTCGCGGGGGATCGGCGACACCATCCGCGTCTCGCTGTCGGCGCCGCCGATCGAAGAGGTCAAGGTCGGCAACCAGATCCTTGAGTCGCTGAACCTGCGGCCACGCGGACTCGAGATCGTGTCCTGCCCGTCGTGCGGTCGTGCGCAGGTCGACGTCTACACGCTGGCCAACGCGGTCACCGCAGGACTGGACGGGCTCGACTTCCCGCTTCGCGTCGCGGTGATGGGCTGCGTCGTCAACGGTCCAGGTGAGGCACGGGAGGCCGACCTCGGCGTCGCATCAGGAAACGGCAAGGGCCAAATCTTCGTCAAGGGCGAGGTCATCAAGACCGTGCCCGAGGCGCAGATCGTAGAGACACTGATCGAAGAGGCGATGCGGCTGGCCTCCGAACAGCGCGGCGACGAAACATCTGCAAGCGGTTCGCCGATTGTGACCGTAAGCTGAGCATGACCCTGTGAGCGGGGTCACCACCGCCCGGGATCGGTCAGAAAGAGTCTCCATGTCGGCTCCGCCGCTTTTTCGTCTCGTCGACGAGCGACGGGTGTCGGTGGTGCGTGACGCGGCGGCGGTTCGCCTGGTGTTCGACGAGGATCCCGTCGGTTCGTGCATGGTGGCTTCGCGAGTCGCCGAGCACGGCATCGAGCCGTCCGCGATCGGCGGAGAGCTGTGGACGCGGCGGCGGGCCAGCGACTCGCTGTGCTACGCAGGCGCGAACCTGATCCCACTGCGCGGCGACCTCGCCGATCTAAACGCGTTCGCGGACAAGGCGATGAGCACCGCGCGGCGCTGTTCGTCGTTGGTGGGCCGCGCCGAATTCGTGCTGCCGATGTGGCGGCGCCTCGAGCACAGCTGGGGCCCGGCGCGCGACGTGCGTGAGCATCAGCCGCTGATGGCGTTGAACACGCCGCCCCAATCCCCGATCGACCCGGCCGTGCGCCGGGTACGCGTCGACGAACTCGACGCATACCTGGTGGCGGCCATCGACATGTTCATCGGCGAGGTCGGAATCGATCCGCGAGTCGGCGACGGCGGGCGTGGCTACCGGCGGCGGGTCGCGGGGCTGATAGCCGCGGGCCGGGCGTGGGCCCGCTTCGAGCGCGGCCAGGTGGTCTTCAAGGCCGAGGTCGGATCTCAGTCGCCGTCGGTCGGGCAGATCCAGGGCGTATGGGTGCATCCCGACTGGCGCGGCAACGGCCTTGGCACCGCGGGCACCGCGACGCTGGCGTCGGCGGTGGTGCGCAGCGGCCGCATCGCCAGCCTGTACGTCAACGATTTCAACGCCGTCGCCCGCGCCACCTACGCGCGCATCGGTTTCACCAAGGTCGGAACGTTCGCGACGGTGCTGCTGGATTAGCTCGCCCATTCGGCGGACCGACATCCTTCGTTTTCAAGTGGGTACATTTTCGCCCGATTCCCGCGCCCGTTGCTGTCGATCGACCCCTCCGGCGGCCTGAACCGTCAACCTGGGTAAGTGCCCAAACCCGTTGTCCACCAAGCTGAATGTCGTCAGCAAATGCATCAAGGCCGGAGTGCCGACCCGGATGTATATGGTGGCGCTCGGCGGCTTCGACACCCACGCCGATGAGCGCGGTACCCAAGAGGACCTCCTTAAAGTCGTTGACGAGGCCCTCACCTCCTTCCTTCGGGACAGGAGCAGCGACAACTACGGCAAGAACGTCGTCGTGCTGATGTATTCGTAATTCGGGCGGCGCGTCGCATCACAGGGCACCGACCACGGGACCGCAGGGCCCGTGGTCATCGCGGGGTTCCCGTAAAGGGCGGCTTCTATGGCGAGGAGCCGAGCCTGACCGATCCCGACGACGGCGATCTGAAGGGCAGCACGGAATTCCGGGACATCTACTGCGAGGTGCTGGCCACCGATCCGAAGCCCGCGGTGGGTCCCCGACGCCGTGACATCGGCTTCCTGTAGTCGGTTGTCGTCGCATGCCGTCGGGCTTCCTGTAGTCGCTTGTCGGAATTCGCGCAGTCTCCTGCGCGGGGTGGTTACGCTCGCGTCATGACCGACGTTGACCGCAGAGTCGCACGCCGCGAAATCGCCGACACGCTCGTCCGCGCGCTCGAACGGCGCCACGAGATCCTCGACGTCATTGTGGAAGCCGAGGATTACGACGCCGCCGTCGAGGCGATCGCCACGACGCTTGGCACGTCGCTCGTCGGTGCCGAAGCCGTGCTCCGGCTGTCCTTCGACCGGCTCACCAAGGTGTCGCGGCGCAGGATCGCCGAAGAACTCGAGGATCTGAACACCCAGCTCAGCTTCACCATGGGCGAGAAGCCGGCGAGTGCGGGACACAACCTGGTGCTGCGGCCGTTCGCGGCCGGCAAGGACCGCGACATCTTCGCCGCGCGCACCGACGATGTCCGTGCGGCGGGGGACGGCTCGGGGGCGCCCGCCGGTGACCTCGACGACGAGATTCGCGCCGCCATCGGCCGAGTCAACGCCGAAGAAGCGGCGTGGCTGGTGGCCATCGCCGGATCGGAAAAGATCGGCATGGTGTTCGGCGAGCTGGCCGGCGGCGAGGTCAACGTCCGGATTTGGATACACCCCGGCTACCGCAAGCAGGGCTACGGCACCGCCGTGCTGCGCAAGTCGCGTTCGGAGATGGCCGCATACTTCCCGGCGGTGCCGCTGGTGGTGCGCGCCCCGGCCGCCGGGTCCTGACCGGCATTCGTCGAAATCAACGTTCTGCAGGCCTGCACTCG
>JAOPVX010000267.1 GCA_025965975.1 Mycobacterium sp.
CGTTCTGAACCACCCAGTCACCGGGCTGCAGGGGGGTGCATTCACTGAGCATCAACCCTGCCGTCGGGGGGTTGCTGCCCAGCATCGAGTACTGCTCGATGTTGCCGCCGGCGGGGAGTGCGAACAGGCCGTCGGCGGGCACGACGAGCCGCTCACGCCACGCACCGGCATACAGGGGTAGCACGACCAGATCGCCGACCTGAAGTCCATCGACCTCGGCGCCAGTGGCAAGCACGCGGGCGACCCCCTCTGCGCCTGGTATGTGGGGCAGGGGTGGTTGCGCCAGCATGCCGCTGACAACCAGTAGGTCGTGTTTGTTCAACGGCGAGACCTCAACGCTCAACAGAACCTCATGCGGACCCGGTGGCGGCGGCTCCTCGATGTCGACGACGCGGAGCACCTGCGCGGGGTCGCCGAACTGTTCCATCTGGATGGCGCGCATATCAATTCCTCTCGATTCGAAGGTCAGGCCGCGGTGTGAGCCTGCCTAACGGATACGCCCTACAACCCCGCGACGTACGGCCCCGCTACTGCGGCTCCTTACCGAGTCTGCGACGTCGGCATCATTTGATGATTCAAATTTGACAATCATTTTGGCGAAGACGCGGCCGGCCCAGCGAACGCCTGATGTGCGTCAACAGGTAAGCGAGCGCAGCGCGTCGGCGCGGACCAGCCGCAACGAGGTAGCCGTCCCGCACACCATCAAGGTGTTCGCGCCGATTGTGCTCGCATGGGCGCACGATGTTGGGGCCGATCTGGCCAAGACCGTCGCGTCATGCGAAAACCGCCGAGGTCGCTCGCCGCCGACGCTCGCGCCGCAGGCGCCTCGGAAGCCGAGATCACCGAGGCGGTCGAGGTCGGATACCTATTCGGCGTCAACGCGTTCACGAGGAGCTAACGACAACGGCGAAGCCGATTTGCGGTTTGTAGCGGCCACTCGCCGGACCTGCTTTAAAGCTGACCGGCGAGTGGCCGTCAATGGATTTGGTGGACGCCCTGCTGGTCGTATCTGCGCGACCACGCGAAGCCGCTACCGAGTAGCCGTAGCTCTCATTCCATTCGTTCGACCCACTGAGCCCGAGATGGCCCCGGCTCGAACGGCTCGCTGAAGTACTGCGTCTCGCGGACCACCTCCGCACCCTCGAATTCCATGATGCTGACCACGTAAAACGGTTTCCCGTCATACGTCAGGACGAGTTCGCTGATCCAAAGATCGCCGCCACCAAGCATGCGTCGCACGGTGAAGCGTTTCGTGCTCGGCTGGGCGACGCGCGACGCCTCGATGTTGGCTCGACCTCGGATGCGCTCGCCCGATTGCGGATACTCGAGAACTGCATCAGCTCGGTAGATTTGGTGCTCCGTCGCAAAGTCGTTGGCGTCGGAGGCCGCCCAGTGGCGCCGCAGGGCGACCCGCACGTCGTCATCACCCATGGCTATCTTTCCTCCCGGTGGATTCATCAACGTTCTGCCGTTGGGCGGGACCCCGACGCACATGTCGATCCCGCACCATAACCTTCTCAGAATCGGCCTATCAGGACGACGTTGGTGAACGCGCTCGATCAGCGCGGCGGCCGCTACGGGTTTCAGACGATGTGTGAAGTCGGCGGCATGGCCAACGCCAAAATCATCGAACACCTCTAGAACTCGCCTCCCGATTGCACTGAGGGTCGCGATCTGGTGACTTTCACGACCCTGAGTGCAATTTCAAGACGCGCTAGACCCGCTGAAGCTCGAAGAGCGGGATGACCCTGCTGGTCTTGTCCTGGTACTGACCGAAACCCGGTGCCGCCGCGACCACCTTCGGATACATCTCGGCGCGCTCAGCCGGCGGCAGTTCGCGGGCCGTCACGTCGTAGGCATCCGCCCCCACCTCGATGTGCGCCTGCGGGTTGGCCCGCAGATTGTGCACCCAGTCGGGATTCGTGTCCGCGCCGGCCTTCGAGCCGATGATGACCGTCTTGCCGTCGATCGTCAGGTAGGCCAGCGGCGCCAGCCGTGGCTGACCGGACTTGGCGCCGGTGGTGTTCAACAGCAGCAGAGTTGCGCCCTCGAAGGGCCCGCCGACCTTGCCGTTGTTGGCACGGAATTCCTCGACGATGTTCTTGTTGAAGGCCTTCATGGTTTCGGCGTCGGGTACTTCGGTCATGGTGTTGCAAGCTCCTTCAGTGCGGGCAGTAGTTTCTCAGCCACGGATTCGGGGTGCGCGGTCAGCGACCCGATCCGCAGAATCAGGTGACGCGCGCCCGCGTCGACGTAGCGCGCCAGCCAGTCCAGGCACTCCTGCACCGATCCGCCGCGGATCGCCTGAACGTAGCGCATCACGTCGAGGGGCTGGCCGTAATACGCCCGCACGTACTCGTCGAGTTCCTCATCCGCGTGGGCCTTGTCGTCATTGAGGTTGACGGTCGCGTACAACGCCGGGGTGATGTCTCGCACGGCCTGGCCCCGGATCCGGTCCCATGCACGCTCATACGCATTCACATCGGGAAGGTAGGGCAGCCAACCGTCATACGTCGTCGACACCCGCTCGATGACCTTCGCCGTGTCGCCACCGGCCAACCACACCGGTGGGCCACCGGACCGCGCCGCCGGAAGCGCATCGGCGAACTCTCCGTGGCCGCCCCATGTCTGTCGCCACAGCGTGACCGTCTCGTCGAGCCGGGCGCCTCGTCCGGCGAATGGCATTCCCACCGCCTCGAATTCGCGGCGGCTCTCCGGCAGCGGTGCCCCTGATCCCAGCCCGAGAATCAACCGGCCACCGCAGAGCTGGTCGACCGTGGCTGCTTGCGCCGCCGCGAGCAGTGGATGGCGCAGCGGCGCGATCAACGCCGCCGTCCCCAGCGCCACGCGATTGGTCACCGCCGCGACGGCGGCAAGGATCGACAGCGGCTCCGCGCGAGTGCGCGCGAGCAGCGAGTCGCCGGCCCACACCGAGTCGAACCCGGCCTCCTCCGCCGCCTTGGCGAACTCGACAAGTCCCAGCGCGTCGTGCCTGCCCGTCATCGCGGTTTCGCGGCTGGGCAACATGATTCCCACGCTCACCGGCGGGGCCGACATTTAGACCGGCTGGAGTTCGAAGATCGGGATCACCCTGCTCGTCTTCGCCTGGAACTCGGCGAAGGCCGAGATCGCTGTGATCTTGGGAATGATGTCGGCGCGCTCGGCGGGCGGCAATTCGCGCGCCGTCGCATCGAACGACTCATCGGCCAATTCGACATGCGCGCGGGGGTTGGCCCGCAGGTTGTGTACCCACGCCGGATTGATGTCTGCGCCGCCGTACCCGGCGATGATCAGCAGCTTGCCGTCGACCCGGCGACAGGACAGCGGCGATAGTCGCGGCTGCCCCGACTTGGCGCCGGTCGTCGTCAGCAGCAGCAATTCCGTGCCCTCGAAGGCGCCGACCTTACCGTTGTTGGCGCGAAACTCCACCGCGATCTTGTCGTTGAACGCCTTCACGGTCGCTGTGTCGGGCGGCGGTTGGGTCATGCCCCTTCAAGCTTTGGCGGCTTGGCGTCTATTCCCGATTCCTTACGCTGCTGCGGCGTGATCGGCGCGGGTGCACCCGTCAACGGGTCGACGCCGCCGCCAGACTTCGGGAAGGCGATGACTTCACGGATCGAATCCATCCGCGAAAGCAGCGCGTTGATGCGGTCCCAGCCGAACGCGATGCCTCCGTGCGGCGGTGCGCCAAACGTGAACGCTTCCAACAGGAAACCGAACTTCTCTTCGGCTTCGGCCCCGTCAAGGCCCATCACGGCGAACACCCGCTCCTGGATGTCGCGTCGATGGATGCGGATCGAGCCGCCGCCGATCTCGTTGCCGTTGCACACGACGTCGTACGCGTCGGCGAGCACGTTGCCCGGGTCGGTGTCGATGCGGTCTCCGAACTCCGGCTTGGGCGCGGTGAAGGCGTGGTGCACCGCTGTCCACGCCCCCGACCCGACGGCCACGTCGCCGTGCGCGGTGGCCTCGTCGGCCGGCTCGAACAGTGGCGGGTCCACCACCCAGGTGAAAGCCCACGCGTTCGGGTCGATCAGGTCCTGCCGCTTGGCGATTTCGATGCGCACCGCACCAAGCAGCGCCCGCGACGTCTTGGCCGGACCCGCCGAGAAGAAAATGCAGTCACCCTGTTTCGCGCCGACATGGGCCGCAAGCCCGTCGCGTTCGGCGTCGGACAGGTTCTTGGCGACGGGGCCGCCGAGTGTCCCATCCTCGGCCACCAGCACGTAGGCCAACCCGCGGTGCCCGCGCTGCTTGGCGAAGTCCTGCCAGGCGTCCAACGTGCGGCGCGGCTGCGAAGCGCCGCCGGGCATCACCACGGCGCCGACGTAGGGCGCCTGGAATACGCGGAACGGCGTGTCCTTGAAATAGTCGGTGCACTCGACCAGTTCCAGGCCGAACCGCAGATCGGGCTTGTCGGAGCCGTAAAGACGCATCGCGTCGGCGTAGGTCATCCGCGGCAGCGGGGTCGGCACGTCGTAGCCGATCAGCGCCCACAGCGCGGTGATGATCTGCTCGGAGATCGCGATGACGTCCGCTGTGTCAACAAAGCTCATCTCCATGTCGAGCTGGGTGAACTCGGGCTGGCGGTCGGCACGGAAGTCCTCGTCGCGGTAGCACCGGGCGATCTGGTAGTACCGCTCCATCCCCGCCACCATCAACAGCTGCTTGAACAGCTGCGGGCTCTGCGGCAGCGCGTAGAACGATCCCGGCTGCAGACGCGCGGGTACCAGGAAGTCCCTGGCGCCTTCTGGCGTCGACCGCGTCATGGTCGGGGTCTCGACCTCGACGAAGTCGTGCTGGGCAAGCACCTCGCGCGCCGCTGCATTTGCCTTGGAGCGCAATCGGATTGCGTTGCCGGGACCTTCTCGACGCAGATCGAGGTAGCGGTATTTCAGCCGCGCTTCTTCGCCCGCGGTTTCGTCAAGCTGAAATGGCAGCGGCGCGCTCTCCCCCAGCACGGTCAGCGACGTCGCGTTGACTTCGATTTCTCCGGTGGGGATCTCGGGATTGGCGTTGCCCTCTGGCCGGATCTCGACGAGACCGTCTACGGCGATGCAGAACTCCGCGCGCAACCGGTGCGCCTTGGCCAGCACGTCGCCCTCGCGGAACACCACCTGCGACACCCCGGACGCGTCACGCAGGTCGATGAAGATGACGCCGCCGTGGTCGCGGCGACGCGCCACCCAGCCGGCCAGCGTCACCGTGTGCCCGGCATCGGTGGTCCGCAACGAACCGGCGGCATGACTGCGCAGCACACAAACTCCCTGTGAATGGCCTGACGAGGACGACTGCCAAGTGTAGAGGGGGCCTTGGCGCCGGTAGCTTGGCGATCGTGGATGAGCGCTCGCGCGAAGACCATGATGAGCGCTCGCGCGAAGACCATGCACCTGGCGCCGGCATTGCACTAATCGGACCCGGTGCGATCGGTGCGACTGTCGCGGCGTACCTGCACGCCGCCGGTCACCGCGTCCTGCTGTGCGGGCATACACCCCGCGAATCGATCGAGGTCAGGCCCGACGATCACGATCCGATCGTGCTACCGGGTCCCGTGCACACCGATCCCGCCGAGGTCGACGGTCCGGTGGACGTGGTGTTCCTTGCCGCCAAGGACACCCAGAATGAGCAGGCCGGCGCGTGGTTGGCGCGGCTGTGTGACGAGCGCACGGTGGTGTGCGTGCTGCAGAACGGTGTCGAACAGGTGGACCGGGTTGGGCGGTTCTGCCCCTTGGCGACGGTCGTGCCTGCCGCCGTATGGATCTCGTCGGAGCTGCGGCCAGACGGCTGGGTGCGGGTACGCGGCGAGCCGCGGTTGGTGCTACCGGACTCCGAGTCAGCCGCGACGCTTGCGGAGTTGCTCCGCGGCGCCGGGGTGACGGTCGAACTCGACCCCGACTTCCTCACCGCCGCGTGGCACAAGCTGTTGGTCAACGCGGTGGTCGGCTTCATGGTGTTGACCGGCCGGCGCGCTGGCATCTTTCGTCGCGACGACGTGACGGCGCTGGCCCGCCGCTATCTGGCGGAGTGCCTTGCCGTGGCGCGGGCCGACGGCGCCAACCTCGGCGACGGCGTGATCGACGAGATCGTCGACCTTCTGGCGCAAGCCCCGCCGGACATCACCACGTCGATGCTGACCGACCGGCAGGCGAACCGGCCGCTGGAATGGGACATCCGCAACGGCGTCATCCTTCGCAAGGCCGCCGCGCATGGGCTCGCCACCCCGATCAGCGAGGTGCTGGTGCCGTTGCTCGCCGCAGCCAGCGACGGACCCGGCTAGACACCGTGCTCAGCTGTGTATGGCCATGCACCCGCGCGAGCGTGATGGCGATGAAGCCGCGCGGTGTCGCGGGACGGCTTGGCATGACGCCGGGCCGCCCGGTGATGGCGCGGACGTTCCAGAAGTTCCTGTACAACCGGCGCGCCGACGCCGACAAGCGGTTCACGGCGGCCTAGTACAGGCGGGCCCAGGCCCTGCGGCGCTCGGCGTCGGGATCCTCGACCACCATGTCGCGCGCCGAAAGGATGATCCGAGTGAAGCGGTGCTCGATGTCGTAGGTCGGCCAGTCGTGCCCACTGGACCAATGGATTTCGCCAGCTCGCCGGTCTTCGCGCAACCGCTCATCGGCGCTCCGGTCTTCGCGCAACCGCTGACCGACGCTCTGGTCTTCGCGCAACCGCTCACCGGCGCTCCGGTCTTCGCGCAACCGCTCATCCACTCGCCGGTCTTCGCGCACGCGCTCATCCACTCGCCGGTCTTCGCGCGACCCCTCATTCGCGGTGTCCCAGCCCTTGGCCGCGAAGTCCAGCCAGGCCCGCTGCATGCGCCTGCCGACGGGCGGCTGCAGCCGTCGCCCGAGCGGGTGCAGCTTGCGGCCGATGAACGAGGCGTAGCTGTGCTGGATGTGCACGATCTCGCTGCCGTGGGTGGCGCCGAGCCCGAGAAGCCGCAGGCTCCATCCGAAATGGTCGAACCGGTACATGTGCGTCGGCGCGTTGGCGCTGTAGGCGTCGGCGAACGCCCAGGCCGGACCGCCGAACATGACGTCGGAGCCGAACGCGACGAGCGCGCGACGGCGCGGGTAGTCCGGGTACGCGGCGAGCAGGCGTTGCTTGTCACTCGCGCCGCATTGCGCGACGCGCTCGCCGCGTTGCTTGTCACTCGCGCCGCATTGCGCGACGCGCTCGCCGTCGGGCGCGACGCGCTCGAGGTAGGCATCGATCGACGCCGTGGTCGTTGGCAGCATCGGCGGCTTGGTCCAGGCGAACATCGATGCCTCGTGGCTGTTGGTGCCGATGATCAGCGGCACCCGCGCCACTGCGCCCGCGCGGGCGGCGTCGACCGGATGGTTCGGCAGCAGGTCGACCCCGTAGGTCAGGCCGTAGGCAAGCGTCGGCGTGCTCGCGGCGCTCTTCAGCTGCAGCAGGCCGGCGGCGCGACGCAGTTGCCGCTGCGGCAACCCCTTGACCTCGGCGGCGCTCACGCCAAGCCGCTTCAAAAATTCATGCGCCTGCCTCGCCCGCACCTCACGCCCGGCGATCAGCGGCAGCGCGGGGCTCTGGGCGATCGCCCGGCTGAACAGGCCGCCCGCGGCGGGGCTGGCGAGCAATGCCAGCACCGACGTGGCGCCGGCAGACTCGCCGAACACGGTCACTCGATCGGGGTCGCCCCCGAAGGCGGCGATGTTGCATTGGATCCAGCGCAGTGCCGCCATCTGGTCTCGCAGTGCGAGATTGTCGTCGAACCCGTCGCCGAGGTCGCCGAGTTCGAAACCGCCGAACACGCCGATCCGGTAGGTGACGTTGACCACCACCACGTTTCCGTTCGCGGCCAGTCGCGACCCGTTGTAGAGCTGGAACTGGCCAGCCCCGTATACGAACGCGCCACCGGGAATCCACACCATTACCGGCAGGGAACCACTGGTGTCGGGTGACCACACCGTCAGCGTCAGACAGGCTTCGTCACGCACCTTCGGGTCGTCGCGACCCCCGCCGACGAACGACTTGCCTTGCGGTGGGAGAGGTCCGTGTTCGAGCGCATCACGCACCCCGGTCCACGGCTGCAGCGGCGCAGGCGCCAGAAACCTGCGTTCGCCAACCGGCTGCTCGGCGTACGGCACGCCGCGCCAGACGCCGACACCGACCTCGGTGGTGCCGCGAAGATCTCCCAGCCCCGTATGCGCGATGGTCGAATGTCCAAGAAGGACTGCCACGCCCAAATCGTAGTGTGCAAAGCTGGACACACCTGTGTCTGAACTGGGTGTGGCGAGCAACGGAGCGGTGCAATGACCTTCAACGAGGGTATGCAGATCGACACGAGCAACATCTCGGCGGGCGGTGGCCGCGGGCCCGGTCGCGGAATTGCGATCGGCGGCGGGCTCGGCGGATTGTTGGTCGTGGTGATCGCGCTGTTCCTTGGCGTCGACCCGAGCACGGTGATGCCCCAGCAACAGCAGATCGGCGCGGGCGGCGCCTCGGCGCCCGGATATGACCTGAGCCACTGCAAGACCGGCGCGGACGCCAACAAGTATGTGGAGTGCCGCGTGGTGGCGACGACGAACTCGGTCGACGGGGTCTGGCAGCAGCTGCTGCCCGGGTACACCCGGCCGCATACCACGCTGTTTCACGGTCAGGTTCAGACCGGCTGCGGCCCAGCGACCAGCGATGTCGGGCCGTTCTACTGCCCCGTCGACAAGACCGCCTATTTCGACACCGACTTCTTCCAGGTGCTCGTCGATCAATTCGGTTCCAGCGGGGGCCCGTTGGCACAGGAGTACGTCGTCGCCCACGAGTACGGACATCACGTGCAGGATTTACAGGGCACAATCGGCCGCGCTCAGCAGGGCGCGCAGGGCGCCAAGGGCAACGGCGTGCGCACCGAGTTGCAGGCCGACTGCTATGCCGGCGTCTGGGCGCACTACGCGGCGATCACCAAGCAGAAGGGCACCGACGTCACCTACCTTGAGCCGTTGAGCGACAAGGATATTGCCGACGCGCTCTCAGCCGCGTCGTCCGTTGGCGACGACCGCATTCAGAAGCAGGCGACCGGGCGGATCAACCCAGAACAGTGGACGCATGGATCGTCGGCGGAGCGGCAGAAGTGGTTTACCGTCGGATATCAGACCGGCGATCCGAAGAAGTGCGACACCTTCTCCGCAAGCAACCTTGGGTAGGGCCGCGACGGCGGTCGACGCCATAGCCGAACGCTACCTCGACACGTTCGCTTCGCTGGACCCTTGCGCGGCAACGGAAATGGGCGTCGTCGGCCACGATGACGACATCACCGACTACTCCCCCGATGGGGTGGCGGCCCGTGTCGACGCGGCCCGATCGACGTTGCGGGACCTCGAAGGAGCCGGCCCGGTTGACGACGTCGACCGGGTGACCATTGCGGCGATGCGCGAACGCCTCGGTCTGCAGATCGAACGCAACGACGCCCGGCTGGATGTCGGCGACCTGAACGTGATCGCGTCGCCGCTGCAGTCGATGCGCGATGTGTTCGACTTGATGGCCACCGACACCGACGAGGATTGGGCGCTGATCGGCAGGCGGATGTCGAAGGTGCCCGACCGGGTCGACGGC